>JBCNPS010000205.1:0-11012 GCA_039593235.1 Chitinophaga sp.
TACGATTGCAGGCGACAGCCTTAATATTATCGGGAAAATACTGAATTACGGCAACGACAGCGCTACGGTAAACCGGAGCTTCTTTACCAACCAGGCGCTCACCGGCGCCCGCTCCATAAGCGTGCGCAACAGCGTGATCGATACCTTCCCCGTACACATTCCCTTATCCGGCGACAGCATCTCCTTTAAATACACTATTACCGGCCAGCATGACTATTTCGATGGTGAGTACCGTGCTATCCCTGTATTTGAACAGGGCGTAAAAGAAGCCAGGGGCATTTTTGCAGCGTTGGCAAGCGATACCAGCTTCACCCTGTCTTTTCCCGGCGACACTACCCCTGCCCATTTGTATGCCTGCACCGGTATACTACCGGTATTGCTGGATGAAGCGGATCATCTGCAACGGTATGAATATCTTTGCAATGAGCAACTGGCTTCAAAGCTCATCGGCTTACTGATGGAAAAGCAGGCACGTAAATTCCTGGCACAACCGTTTAAGGATGTTAAAAAGATCCCTGAACTGATCCGTAAGCTGGAACAAAATAGAAATAAAGACGGTGGCTGGGGCTGGTGGGATAAAAGCGCTTCCGTATACTGGATCTCACAACATGTAACAAAGGCATTGTTAATGGCCGAAAAGGAGCGTTTCCAGGTTAATATCAATAAACCGGCACTGATCAATTATTATGTGTTTGAGCTGAACAGCATCGACTATACCGATAAAATTACCTTGCTGGAAACATTGTATGACCTCGATGCTAAAATTAATTTCCCGGCTTATCTTGATACTATGCCTGCAAACAAAGGCAGTAAATATGACCAGTTCCGGCTGTTATTCCTGAAGCAACGGGCAGGTATACACATAAATACAGCTCCCCTTCTTGCCGCCAGGCAAATTACAATGCTGGGCAATAGTTACTGGGGAGAAGAGAACTACCAACTGTTCAACAATAGTATACAGCTCACATTGCTTGCCTATAAAATATTGAAAGCAGAAGGTGGGCACGATGAGCTGCTGCGCAATATCCGCGGCTGGTTTATGGAAAAGCGGCATAATGGAAATTGGCGCAATACCTATGAGTCTGCCAGCATACTCGCCACTATCCTGCCGGATGCGCTGCAAACCGCGGAAACGCAGGCGCCGTTGCTTCGCATAAACGGTGAAACGGTTAGTTCATTTCCCTACAGCCATATTTTCACCACCGGGAAACCGCTGAACATCATTAAACAAGGAGGCGGCACCATATATTTTACCGGCTGGCAGCAATACTGGAACCCCGCGCCTTTGCCGGCCGATCATCAGTTCAGTGTAAGCAGCAGGTTCTTACAACAGGATACCGCCGTAAACTTTCTCACAGCAGGCCAGGCCGTTACCCTGGAAGTAACTGTTGATGTAAAAGCAGATGCAGATTACATCATGATAGAAATACCCATTCCGGCAGGCTGTTCCTATGAAAATAAGGATGGGCAGTACCGGAATAATGAAGTACACCGCGAATACTTTAAAAACAAGGTAAGCATTTTCAGTAATTATTTAAACAAAGGCAAATACCGGTTTACATTGTCTCTTATGCCTCGTTATACAGGATATTACCACCTGAACCCTGCCAAAGCAGAAATGATGTATTTCCCGGTATTTTTTGGAAGGGAAGGCATGAAAAAAGTGATGATCAGGGGCAAATAAAACAGCCCCTTTCATCACTTTTGCCTTATTTAACGTATTTTAATAGTACCACTTTATAAACCGCCACCGCTATGAGAACAATCCATCAATGGCTGGACGAATACGGCAGCAGCCACCGTAACCATACCAACAAACTGATTCACTGGATCTGTGTACCCGCTATTTTCTTTAGCATCGTTGGCTTTTTATATGCCATCCCCTTACCCATTGGCGGCGTACGCGCCTATATTTCAGTGGCGCATGTGGCGTTACTGCTGCTGATCATCTACTACCTGCGCTTATCCCCTTCCCTGGCAGGTGGTATGTTGCTGATAGGTGTGATCTGTTTATGGTTATGGCGGCTCATAGCAGCTACCCCGCTGGTGATATGGCAGGTGGCGCTGTTTATTTTTGTACTGGCCTGGATCGGGCAGTTTATAGGGCATAAAATTGAAGGCGCAAAACCTTCCTTTTTCAAGGACCTGCAATTCCTCCTCATAGGACCGGCATGGCTGCTGAGCTTTATCTATAAAAAAGCAGGCATCCGCCTGTAAAAAAATCAGGCGGCAAGATACAGCCGCAGTATATAACTCATTTCATAGAGGATAAATCCAATCACCAGCGCTCCGTGAAAGGTACGGTTACTGGTTCTGATGGCCATCAGGCAAAGGGCAATATGCAGGATATTACGGAGCGGATATTCAATCCCGAAATGATGAAAATAATCGTGCCCTTTTATCAGCGTGTCCACCACGTCTGCCATAAACGAAAATGCCAGCACGCCAAAGAACCATTTTCGTCTCGAATAATAATAATCCTGGTAGCCTTTGTAATCTTTCAGATCATCCGGGTAGAGTAATGCACAGAGTAGAAAAAATGTTGTGATATAGGAGATGATAAAGATGTATTCCGGGAAGGTCCATCTCTGGATCGTGTGCAACGGCATCTCCCACCACCAGAAATGTACCAGCAGCACAAAGATGTAGATTACCCATGAAAGATGTATCCAATAAGGCTTTTCCCGGTCGGGATGCTGAATGAATTTGGCGGTGCCTTTAAGCAGGTGCGCAATGCTGAGGCTCAGGATAAATCCTATTACCATTCTTACATGGCCGAATGTTTCCATAGCGGGGTGTTTCTATGAATTTAATTCATTGCGCCTGAAAAAACAAAAGCCCCGATTAAGATCGGGGCTTATTTACCTAAACCTACAACTGTTACACTGTTATTGCAACAATATTTTTATGTTGAAAACTGTTTCCGTTAATGCATAGCAGACGGATCCAGTTTCGCAGCTTTCTTAGCTCTCACCATCAGTACAAATGGTACACAGATGAGGAACAGGATTCCCAGGTACAGGAACACATCCATATAAGATAATATGGCGGCCTGTTTGGTAACACTGAAATCCAGTAATTTGTAACCGGTGTTCAATGCCTGGTGCGGGTCCATTCCTTTAGCACCAAAAGTGTGCTGCAAGCTGTTTACCCGGTTAATTACATCAGGATTGTTGGTATCCAGTTTAGCTACCAGGTCGCTGCGGTGCAGCATATTCTGGCGGGCCATAAACGTAGTGATCAAAGCCACCCCAAACGATCCGCCCAGCTGACGCATCATACCTGTAAAGGCTGCGCCCTGGCCAATCTGTTGTCCTTTCAAACCGGACAGCGACAAGGTGGTGATAGGAATAAAGAGTAAACCCATACCAATACCACGAACAATCAGCATCCAGAAGAAGGCGTCTGAACCGGTATCTGCGGGTGTGATAATTTTATATCCCCAGAAACAGAAAACAAAGAACAGGAACATACCACTTGCCACCAGGTATTGCTGAGGAATCCCTTTCTCCAGCATTTTACCTATCAGCGGCATCATCACCGCGGTAGTTAATGCCGCAGGGATCATGAGCATACCGGACTGTGTAGCGGTCCATCCCAGCGAACCTTGTGTGTACAGCGGGATGATGAAGGTGGATCCGTATAACCCGAAGCCCATGATAAACGAAAGTACCGTACCCACCCGGAGATTTCCGTTCTTGAGCACCCTCAGTTCCACGATGGGGTTCTTATAGGTAAGCTCCCTCCAAACAAAGAAGAACAGGGCCAGCACACTGGTTACCGTTAAGGTAGTAATAGTGGTATCATTAAACCAGTCGTCTTCCTGCCCGCGTTCCAGTACAAACTGCAAACAGCCTACCATCACTGCGAGGAGCCCTATGCCCAGGAAGTCGATCTCTGATACGGCTCTTTTTTCACCATACTTCGGGCTGCGCACAAACTGCAGCGTAAGCAGGGTGGCTATTACACCGATAGGAATGTTGATGTAAAAAATGTAAGGCCAGGAGTAGTTATCTGTGATATAACCACCTAACGGGGGGCCTAAAGTGGGACCGATAATTACACCCAATCCGTAAATGGCCTGGGCGATACCGCGTTTTTCAGGCGGGTAACTTTCGGTGATAATTGTTTGAGAGGTTACCAGCAATGCACCTCCACCCAGGCCCTGTATGAAGCGGAATATGATCAGCTCCCACATCACGCTTGCGTTACCGCAAAGGAAGGAGGAAACGGTGAATATAATAATAGACGCCGCGAAGTAGTTACGACGACCAAATTGCTGGGATAACCAGCTGGTCATCGGTACTATAATTACGTTACCGATAGCATAGGCGGTAATGACCCATCCGATTTCACTGAGTGTAGCACCCATGTTACCACGCATGTCATTCAACGCCACATTTACGATAGTGGTATCCACTATCTCCAGCAAAGCGCAAAATATAGCGGTGATAGTGATAATCACCCTGCGCGAGCCGTATTCTACCAATGATTCTTGTTGCATGCAGCACTTATATTTTGAATGAAAACAACGGTACCCCGAGTTAATAATTAATGATGAACATGACCTTTCTGTTGATGATCTGTTAAAGCTAATCGATTACGCCTGTCTGTCAATTTTTGCATGGTTCCCACTAATTATTAACTCCGGGTACGTTGCTGTTCATTGATATGATTAGTTGAGATGCACGTCTACCAGCACGTTCATACCCGGGCGCAACTGTTTTACCAGTGCATCGTTAGGGTTATCGAACTCAATTTTTACCGGTAAGCGTTGCACTACTTTTACGAAGTTGCCGGAAGCGTTATCCGCTGGCAGCAGGGCAAATTTAGAACCTGTAGCCGGTGAGAAGGAAGTTACTTTTGCTTCCAGTCCTTTTTCGGGATAAGCGTCAATATGTACGGTTACTTTCTGACCCAGTTTCATTTTATCCAGCTGTGTTTCCTTGAAGTTGGCCACTACCCATGGAGTAGTGCTCAGTACTACGCTGAAGAGCGACTGTCCTGCTGTTACAAACTGGCCGGGTTGTACAAAGATCTTTGACAGCACACCGTCTTCCGGAGCAAGGATCACTGCGTAAGACAGGTTCAGTTTTGCATCTTCCACATCTGTTTCACGTTGTTTGATACCTGCATTGGCAATGTTGATCTGCTTGGAGGTAGCGCCGCTCTGGGAGGCCACTACATGCGTCTGACGGCTGGCAGCAGCTTTTTGCTGAGCCAATACATCGAGCTGACGTTCAGCAGTTTGTTTGGCAGCAGAAGCCTGCTCAAATTCCTGTTGGGTGATAGAATGATCTTTGATCAGATTGGCATAACGCTCGTAATCCTGGCTGGCTCTCCAGAGGTTTACTTTGGCAGCTTCGATCTGGGCATCAATGGTGCTGATCTGTGCCTGCGCTGTGCTGATACCTGCTTCTGCAGCTACTGTAGAAGCTTCGGCAGCGCCCAGGTTAGCCTGTGCGGCATAAAGGGCGTTTTCTGCAGCCTGTACTTTAATGGCCAGGTCGCGGTCGTCCAGCACTACTAATGTGTCGCCTTTCTTCACGAACTGGTTATCTTTCACTCTTACTTCCTTCACATAACCGGATACACGGGGTATAACAGGGCTTACATTGGCATCTATCTGCGCATTATCAGTTTCTTCATGGTGTTGGGCATGAATATATTTAGTGATACCAAATGCGCCGCCACCAAGCACCAGCACTGCCAGCACTATGACGAACCCTTTACTTTTCTTTTTAGGCGCGGTTGTTTCCTGCATGTTTATATTGTTAGTAGGTTTTGTTTGTGTTTGCGTTTCCACGGCTTTGATATTTATTGGTTTGTGGTATTATTTTTTGTTGGATTCCAGTAAACCGGCAGACTGTAACAGCTTGTTATAAGCTACCAGTGCATCGGCCTTTGCGTACGCATAGTTGAGGTGCGCCTGCAAATTCGCTACATCGGCATCCAGCAGATCTGTGGTAGTAGCCAGGTTGTTATCGTGTTTATTCTTCGTGATCCGGTAATTTTCTTCTGACTGTTCTATCGCCTTAATATAAGTATCCATTTTCTTGTGGCTCAGGAGGTAGTTTTCGTAAGATTGGTATACGTCGAGGTGGATACCATCCACGAGCTTGGCCTCATTGGCCTGTACTTCCGCCAGTTGCGCCTTTGCGTAGTTCACTTTCGTACCTGTTTTCCAGAGGGAAGAGAGATTATATTTTAAACCTACACCGGCTGTCACCGCGTTGGTGATCGTTACCACGTTAGGAATATAAGCCGCCACGTATCCGCCGGTTACAGCGAGTGAGGGGAAATAATCGGCCTTTGCTCCTTTTATACCTGCATTGGCTGCTTTCTCACGGGCGCCCAGTGAAGCCGCATCTTTACGGTTCTGGTAAGCCAGTTGCTCAAACTCTGATACGCCACGTTCATCTACTTTATTATCTACCTGGAAAACGGTACTGTCTACCTGGATCACGGTATTATCCGGCAGGCCCAGCATGATATCCATATTCAGATTGGCCACTTTCAGGTTGTTTTCGGCGTCCATCAGTGCCACTTCGTAATTGGATTGTTGCAGTTCCGCTTTTAAGAGATCGTTACGGGCAAGGAGGCCGTTCTTTTCTTTATTGGAAAATTCTTTCACCCTTTCATCCGACTGCCGGATATTTTCCTGTACCAGTGCTACTGCAGCTTTTGCTTTATAGAGATTGCTGTAGGCAGCGATGGTATTCTGGATCACATCTTCCCTGTCTTTATCCACATCCAATCGGGCGGCTTCTGCCAGGTAACGGGCAGATTCTTTACCACTCTGGAGTTTTCCGCCGGCAAAGATCGGCAGGGTTACATTTGCCATTCCGTATGCGGCCTGGTTCACTTTTGGGCTTTCGGTTTTGGTTCCTCCGTTATTATCATCTCCCGTTTTCAACTTCAGGTCAAGATTCGGTTGTGTAAGCCTGAGATAAGAACCTGAAATGCTTACATCCGGCAACTGGCCTTCATTGGCTTCTTTCAGTGAGGCGGTGGCCTGTTCTACTTTTGCATGGCTCACCTTCAATTGTTTGCTGTTTTGTATACTCAGCGATATGGCTTCATTTAACGAAAGCGGTTTTACGCTCTGTTGTGCGGATGCTGTCTGAATGAGAAAAGTCAGCAGGATTCCGGATGCAAGCGCATATAATCGTGTGTATATGCTTTTAAAATTCATGTTTTAGGATTGCTTTGAACAATTTTTTTAAATGTGTACTTACTCTGTTTTTCACAAACTCCCTGTATTCATCGTCGTTCAGATCTTCCACCCCGGAGCTGCTTCTTAATATATGCTGGGCAGGTATTACCTGGTGAATAGTCCCGAATAATGTGGTCATCAGCATTTCCACGTCTACATCTTTATAAAAGATGCCCGCCTCCTGGGCGCGTGTAACAATGGGGCGCATCAAACCGAGCATTTCTCCCTTTAGTTGCCAGATAAGATCCCTTATGGGACTTTGCTGGCTGTTCAGCTGTTCGCGGCTCATAATGCATTGGAAATATTGCTCTCCAAGCATTTTATTGACGAACCGGTCGATCAGGCTGTTTATTTTCTCCAGTGGCTCCATGCTGTCGTTCTCCACTAATTCATTGATGAACTTCCGGGAAGCCTCCAGCCTGTATTTGAAAATAGTTTCCAGCAATTTGTCTTTCGAACCAAAATAATAGGAGATCATGGCGATGTTCACATCTGCTTCCTGTGCTATATCCCTTACCGATGTGCCATGAAAGCCCTGATCGGCAAATAGCCGCTCCGCAACCTTTAAAATCGAGAGCTGTTTTTCACTATATTCTTCCATGTTCCTTTTTATAAATTTGACGTAGCAAAGTTAAACAAACGTTTAATTTAAACAAGCGTTTATTTAATTGTTTGTTTAAATTTTAATTTTTTAATATTGTATTTATTTGGTTATCAATAAAATTTATTAAAATTTTAAGCTGTTTTTAATATTTCTTAATAATAGGATAACCTAAAGGGGGAAAATCTTACCGGTTGCAAAGTTTTTATAGTGGAATTTTTTAATTTAAGGAGATATTGTAGCGCTCCTCCTATCTCTCATATAAAAACAAATCACATGCGTGCTGATTCCTCTTTTCCGGGTGCTGTATTATTGGCTGGTCTTATTACCGGCACCCTGGATATCTTATCCGCATTTGTATATTTTTCAATTGCCAGTCATGGGCAGCCGGTGAGCAGGATACTGGTATACATCAGCAGTGGCGTGTTCGGGAAGGCAGCGTTTAACGCCGGGCCGGCCATGGTCTGGTGGGGGCTGTTGTTTCATTACCTGATAGCGCTGATATGGTCGTTCGTTTTCTTCCTTATTTACCCGAAGCTGCCGGCGATACGCCAACATCCCGTGGCAACAGGAATTGTTTACGGGTTACTGGTATGGTGTGTCATGAACCTGGTGGTGCTGCCGTTAAGCCTGGTGCCGCATGGGCCGCTGCGGCTGGTGAACTCCGTTATTAACATGGCGATCCTCATGGTAATGATCGGGATACCGCTTGCGCTGATGGCACGTAAGTATTATGCGGGTAAAGTTCGTTAGGCATCTCATAAAATGAAAGGATGTATCAGGAGTGGTTGATGGATTACGGAAGATGTATCAGGAGTAATTGATGCGCCCAAAAATTATAAAAGTTGTATCAGGAGTAGTTGATGGCGTTGGGAATTAAATAAGATGTATCAAGAGTGGTTAATGGCGTCGCGAATTACATAAGACGCATTAAAAGCAATTGATGCGTTGAAAATTACAGAAGGTGTATCAAAAGTAGTTGATCCGCTGAGAATTAGAACGAAATTTTCTTCGTCAGCATTACCTTTGATTCACCTTCCTTTCTATTATTATTTATACTTTACACCCGGAAAATCCTTTTGTGCCTGCCGGAACTGCGCCTCCCATTCATCCGGCCACCCAAAGGCAATAGTGGCTTGCGGCTTAAGGTTTACACCCGCTGCCCCGCTCCAGAAATGGATGAACTCTCCCCAATTCATATCGCGCGTATAGGCGTTGCCGTTACAGGGAAAATTCGTGGCCAGCAACGTGAAGAAGTTATTCAGCACTTGGACGCCGCCATATTGATGATACAACGGGTAAAACCAGTTTTTAAACCACTGCGTTCCCGGCCGGGGAAAGTTGTCGGTTCCTTTCATTTGCATGTTGAACCAGCGTTGCGCTTCCGCATCCCAGCCAAGTGCACGGTACACATCATACTGGTAGATCTCCATCCATTTGCTGTCTTTCCATATCGGGAACGCCGGAGAGCCATGTACTCCTTTGGACGCGCCTTCCACAATATGCCCTACCTCATGCACAGCGGCATCCAGGTTCCAGCCGGTGGGGCTTATCCAGTCGCCCGCATGTCCCACGTCAATTACGTTGCGGTAGTCGTGGCTTCTGTCGAAATAAGTAGACGGATGGCCGCCGGCATATTTGCCGGTGTGCAGCAGCACAAACAGGCGGTTATCCTTTCCAAAGGCGCCATAAGTTTGGGTGGTGTAGTTCCATACTTTGGTTAACAGCGTATCGGGCCAGGTAATGGTTTCGGGTGTTTCTTTGTCGTAGTACACGGATATGGAGGTATTGCTGAACACCCGGCGCATCTCCTGCCGGTGTTCAAACCAGTGTTCCTGCCAGGTTGGAGGCGGTGTGGAAGATGTATCTGCTGGGGGGTTGTGGCGTGTAGTGACTAATGGCGCATTAGCTAATGAGCCGGAGAGGATGTGTGCTGCGACAGCCATATCCGCCGG
Organism: Chitinophaga sp.; assembly: GCA_039593235.1. Taxonomy (GTDB): domain Bacteria; phylum Bacteroidota; class Bacteroidia; order Chitinophagales; family Chitinophagaceae; genus Chitinophaga. The sequence continues at coordinate 9,773 of JBCNPS010000205.1, forward strand.
GTTATGGGCAATAGTCACTAATAACGTATTAGTCAATGAGCCGGTAGAAACATGTGCTGCGACAGCCATATCCCTGGGGTTGTGGTGTGCAGTAGTGAATAACGCATCAGGCAATGAGCCGGTACGGACATGCCCTGCAGCAGCCATATCCGCCGGGTTATAGCCTACAGTGGCTAATAATGTCTTAGTCGGCGAGGCGGCTGGTACATACCCCCTGATAGCCCTTGCCGGATTAGGGTCCACGGCGGCTAACAGCGCATTGGTTAATGAGTAGCCGGTACAGACATGCGCCACTGCTGCCATATCACCCACAGTAAACACTTCAGCCACAACCGACCGCGGTGCCGGCCCGGCGATACACTGAAACCCAAAAGCGGCCATGGCAATAAAACTGCCCCCCGCCGGTAATACATACCTTAAATATCTCTTCATACAGGGATTTTATAAAAAATGCTAAATCGATTTTCTAATAGGAAAAAAGTAGTATCTTACTGGTGAAAATAGCCAACAGGAATCTAATCAATTTTAAAAAATCCCTAACGGATTGTAAACAGAATTTAAAAGCATTGGAAGCGGGAGTTATCATCAATTGAAGAACAGGAAAAGTCAACCAAAAGTAATAAAGCGAAGCATGAGGCATTCCATCAAGCTGTATATCCTGACAGCGGTTATCTGTATTATCGCATTGGCTATTGTACAGTTTTTCCTGATATATAATACCTATCAGTTGCTGGACAGTCGTTTTAACTATGTGGAAAAAGGAAGGATCGGCGAAGCCTATAACCTGGCCATCGCCAACGATAAACTGTTCCCTGGCGGACAACCACTGCTGGACAGTATTATTGTGCCGCAATACCCTTACCTTGAACAACTATATAATACTAACCGCCACAGTTTTGATACCGCTTCCCAACACCTGGTGAACCGCATCATCCGGGAACTGGTAAAACATGAGAACACCGACAGCATGCTGAAAGCCATTAAGGCTAACGACGGGATCAAAGATTCCCTGCTGTTTGCTTTGTGTATTCACCGGCTGGACATCAAGTTCAAAGACAGCCAGTATGTGAACGTATATAACCGTTTTAAAAAATACCCGCTCATCCCGGCCAACAGGCAAAAGGACATGGGACTGTTTATTTGCGGCAACCTGCAGCAGCTGAATGAAAACAGCGCAGCCTCCTCCCTGGTAGCCAATTCGCCCCTGCCCTATTCCTATTCCCTGTCGTTTTCTTTTTAT
>JBCNPS010000206.1:0-10997 GCA_039593235.1 Chitinophaga sp.
GGTAAAGGTGGAGGGGCTTGTGTAAGCCCGCACTATGCCGCCCATGAAAACAAACAGGTAAATAAGGTTAAGCACCCAGTACTTTGAGATGCCCGCCACTGCACGATCCCAGGTTAAAAGGAATAATCCTGAGCTGATAAAAAGATAAGCGATCACACATTTGAGGAGCATGCCCCGTTTCTCACGTTTATCCACCATATGGCCCGCAAAGGGCGCCAGCAACACAGCAGGAATTACTTCTGCCAAACCTATCAATCCCAGTGAAAAAGGATCTTTGGAAATTTCATATACTTTCCATTCTATGATGGCAAATTGCATTGCCAGCGCAAATACAAGGGCAAAACGGATGACCAGGTAATAATTAAATTCCGGAAAGCGTAGCGAAGCGTATGGGTCGTTCTTTTTCGGTGCCGTAGTATCCAACCTGATGAGTTTTTTGCGAAGGTACAAAAATCGGGAAACGCGACGGCAGAATATGCAACAATCCGCTTCACCGCTCACCACAATCAATTCGTCCTTTCCGCTTTCTGGATTATATTTATTCTGCATTAATACCGCAGTTCTATGGAAATACACACCCTTATTTTCCGCGCTTTACTACCGGCACTGTTTATACAGATCGCCTGCGCCGGCAACGGTTCTAAAGATGACAGCCCTGCGCCTCCGGAGCCTGCAGCCCGGAAAGTGAAGCTACAGCTGGTAACCGACCAGTTTATCTCCCCGGTAAACATGGCCGTGCCGGGCGATGGCAGCGGCAGGTTATTTTTTTGTCAGAAAGAAGGTAAAGTATGGATCGTACAGCAAAATAAGCTGTTGCCGGCTCCTTTCCTGGATGTGAGCAGCGATATGATTTCCGTAAACCCGGGCTACGATGAACGGGGCCTGCTGGGCATGGCCTTTCATCCCGATTTTAAGTCGAACCATAAATTTTATGTGTATTACAGTTCGCCCAGTAAAAAAGCGGGCTTCAATCATACGAGCCGCCTGGTAGAGTTCACCACCAGGACGGATAATCCTGATCTTGCCAATCCTGCGTCTAAAAGGATTGTAATGGAAGTGGATGAGCCGGAATCCAATCACAATGGCGGCCAGCTGCAGTTTGGCCCCGATGGCTATTTGTATGTGGGCCTTGGCGATGGCGGCGGTGGCGGCGACAAACATGGTACTATTGGCAATGGACAGGATCTCAATACTTTACTGGGTAAAATATTAAGAATAAATGTCAATGGAACACCCTATTCCATCCCGCCGGATAATCCGTTTGTAAATAAACCCGGCGCCCGCCCTGAAATATGGGCCTATGGCCTTCGTAACCCCTGGCGTTTTTCGTTCGATAAAAATACCAAAATGCTTTTTGCCGGGGATGTAGGCCAAAATAAATATGAAGAGGTAGATATCATCACCAAAGGCGGTAACTATGGCTGGCGTATCCTGGAAGGAAACCACGATTATAACGTGCCGGCGGGAACCGACAGGTCGTCATTGATTGCACCCATCCACGAATACAGCCACGATGTGGGGATAAGTATCACCGGGGGCTATGTATACCGCGGGAATGCTATACCGGCACTAAAAGGGTTATATATTTTCGGCGATTACAACGGGAAAACCTTTATGCTCATACCCAACGGGAAAAAATGGGACAGCGCCCCGCTGGAACTCACAGGCCGTCCGGCAGAGAATCTCCAGATCCTCAGCTGGGGAGAGGATGAGCAGGGAGAACTTTATATGCTTGCCAGCACTTCCGGTAGCAGCGGCTTCAAAGGAGCCGTGTACAAGCTGGTAAAAGAATAATTCCGGCAACATTCCGGCCCCTTTAACCGTTTATTATAGGCCTGCCTTTGAGGATATCCGCCTCAGAGGAAGGCTAATAGGTACTGCAGCGAGCCGGAAAAGCAGCGCTTTTCAGCCACGTATCTCGCCCGGTGGCCGTTTGGCCCAATTTTTTGTTAAAAGGAAATAAATTGCTCAACCGACGGTTGATTTTATTTTATATTTGATTTGACAACGTTTAAGTTCAATTGAGATACATATGAGACTGAAAGTGATTATACCGGTTGTGCTGCTTAGCATCTCCGCAGGCGTGTTGGCTTTTAATAAGCTCGGACATAATGACGATCCTCCGGGTCGTTATGAGGTGATCATGAACCTGGTGGGGCAGATGCTGAAAGAAGGACATTACCAGCCCAAAGCAATAGATGACAAATTCTCCACCGAAGTTTTTAATAAATACCTGCGTAGCCTGGACACGGAAAAGAAATTTTTCCTGAAAACAGATGTGGATAAATTAATGCCCCTCTCCGTTCATATTGATGATGAACTGAAAGGAGCGCCAATCGACTGTTTCCGCAGTATCAACGCCCTGATCAAACAAAGGGTGGCCGAGGCGGCAGCCATTTACCCGGAAATCCTCTCCAAACCTTTTGATTTTACAGTAGATGAAAAGGTAACACTGGATCCTGATAAGCTGGACTATCCCGCAGATGAAAATGCCCGTAAAGAATCCTGGCGCAAGGTATTGAAGTACCGCACCCTGGAAAAACTGACGGATCTCCAGGAAATGAGGGAGAAAGACAAAGGCAAGGACAGTGTTAAAGCCAAAACCGATGTGCAACTGGAAGCAGAAGCCCGCGTAAAGGTGAAACAACTGTATGATCGTTACTTTGAACGCCTGAAAAACAGGCAGAACGATAATGATCGTTTTAACCTTTACGTAAATGCGATCACCACTACAATGGATCCGCATACCGATTACTTCCCGCCGGATGAAAAACGTGCATTCGAAGAACAGATGGCTGGTAAATTCTTTGGTATCGGCGCCCAGTTGAAAGAAGAAGGCGACAAGATCCGCGTGGTAAGTATCGTAACCGGAAGTCCCAGCTGGAAACAGGGACAACTGAAAGCTAATGATGTGATCCAGAAAGTGGCGCAGGGAAATGCCGAACCAGTGGATATTACCGGTTACCCCGTAGAAGATGCGGTGAAGCTGATCCGTGGTAAAAAAGGCACTCCCGTGAAACTGACCGTAAAAAGCGTGGATGGTACTACCAAAGATATCACCATTGTGCGCGATGAAATTGTGACCGAAGAAACATTCGCCAAATCAGCGATCATCAACGGGCAGCATAAAATAGGCTACATCTATCTGCCGGAATTTTACGCCGACTTCAACGACCGTAACGGCGCCCGCAGCGCGGAAGACGTTGCCAAAGAAGTAGCTAAACTGAAAGCAGAAAATGTAGAAGGCATCATCCTTGACCTCCGCTTTAACGGCGGTGGCTCCCTCCAGGATGTAGTGCAGATGGCCGGCCTGTTCATTCCGGAAGGCCCCGTGGTACAGGTACGTTCCCGTGGCGGCGATGCCGTAGTACTGCGCGACCGCGACAAGAATGTACAATACGAAGGCCCGCTGGCTATTATGGTAAACGAATACAGCGCTTCTGCATCTGAAATCATGGCCGCAGCCATGCAGGATTACAAACGCGCCGTGATCATCGGCAGCACCCAAACATTTGGTAAGGGAACTGTACAGCGTCTCTTCAACCTGGACGATTTCTACCCGGTAAAAGACGGTGGCAGCCTCGGCGCCCTGAAACTTACCCAGCAGAAATTCTACCGTGCCAATGGCGGTTCTACCCAGCTGAAAGGCGTGGCTTCAGATATCGTATTGCCTGATCCATACTACGAAATAGCAGAGCGTAAAGATTCTGATGCCCTGGCATGGGATGAAATTCCCCGCGCAAGCTTCGCGGCCTGGTATAACCCGGTAAATACCGAATCGCTGAAGAAGAGCAGTGAAAAAAGAATGGCTACCAGCCCCGCGTTCAAATTACTCAACGAGAACCTGAACACTTTAAAGAAGCTGGAAAAACAGGAAACTTATTCGCTGAACCTCCAGACCTATAAAACAGAACAAAAAACAAATACCGCTGCACTCAAAAAATATGATGCAGTAAATGATAAAGTAAAAGAACTCAATATCGTAAACATCAAATCCGATATGGAGAAATTTGGCAATGATTCTTCCAAGATTGCCCGTAACAAGGACTGGATCAAGATCAGAACCAAAGACATCTATCTCGACGAGGCCGTGAACGTAATGAATGACCTGATCGTTCAGTCATTGCCTAAAATGCAGCGTAAGAACCAGTAGCGAGCGGAGGGGATCGCCTTCGGCGATTGTCTTGGAGCAGGATTACGCTGATTTTAATGATTTGTTTGATTTTACTTTTAGGATTTTATAAATGATTAAGGGAGATAGAAGCGGTATGCTTTTATCTCCCTTAATTATTAAAAAGATAAGGGAGATAAAACCGGGTATCCGTTTTTTATCTCCCTTACTTTATTCTAAATAATATAAAAATTAAAATCAAACAAATCATTAAAATCAGTGTAATCCTGCTCCAAGACAATTTCCTTCGCCGAAGGCGAAGAGTAACTACTCCGCTGCGCCCTTTTCTTTAGCCACTACTTCGAGCGCTTTCTTTACCATAGGGTCTTCTGCGTTGATGGCTTCGTAGAAACCTTCCGTTCTGTACAGCTGCCGGGCCAGCATGGCTTTGAGGCGGGTGCGGATCTCTGTTTCGTCGCGGGGGGTAAGGTGGTCCAGGCCAGGCACACTGTCTTTTTTAGCGTAGGTTTTGAAGTCGCCGATCAGTTCAGGCGTGGTCTGGAAGTTTTTGGTGAAATCCTCCGCATTCTTGTATGATTTGAAGGTTTCCCTGTGTGTGGTATAATATTGATACGCAAAGTTGCTGAATGTATTGCGCGTATAAATGGCGGTTAAAGTAGGTGTGAAACGGGAGGTATCAAACGGAATAAAAATGTCGGGGGTGATACCGCCTCCGCCATAAACAGGGCGGCCTGCCGCTGTTTTATAAAGTACGGTATCTGTTATTTTGATACTGTCTTTATTCACCATTTCTCCGTGGTGATAACGCTCAATGATATCATCATCGTAGTCGTCGTGTCCTTTACCGTATGGCTTCTGGATACTTCTGCCGGAAGGGATATAGTAACGGGCTACCGTAAGGCGCAGGGCTCCGCCGTTGTCCAGGTCGTATTGTTCCTGCACCAGGCCTTTCCCGAAAGTGCGGCGGCCGATAACAGTACCGCGGTCCCAGTCCTGTATAGCGCCGGCAAGGATTTCGCTGGCAGAAGCAGAGCCTTCGTCGGTGAGCACTGCCAGGGCGCCTCTTTCAAAAAGGCCGGGCCGTTTGGTTTTATAATCGGTGCGCGGAAAATCTTTACCTTTTGTATATACGATCAGCTTCTGGTCGTCGATCAGTTCATCCGCAATGCGGGTGGCTGCATCCAGGTAGCCGCCGGGGTTCTGACGGAGGTCGATCACCAATTTCTGCATGCCTTGTTTTTCCAGCTGCCGGATGGCTTTCATAAACTCATCGTAAGTGGTGGCGGAAAATTTGCTGATTTTGATATAGCCTACCCCAGGCGCCGCCATGTAGCTGGCGTCTACACTGTATAAAGGAATAACACCCCGTTTAATGGGAATGGTGATCTTTTTATCTTGTCTTAATACAATGGTGTTCACGGTAGATCCGGCCGGGCCTCTCAGTAATTTGCGGATCTTTTCCGGTGTAATGCTGTTGCCCGCTACCAGGCTGTCGTTTACTTTCAGGATCTTATCGCCGGTTTGCACGCCTGCGGATTCAGACGGGCCGCCACTCAGCACACTCACCACGTTCACTGTATCTGCCGTGATATTAAATTCTACCCCGATGCCCTCAAAGTTTCCTTCCATATCTTCATTCACCCGTTGCAGTTCGGAAGGCGGTATATATATGGAGTGAGGATCCAGGTGGGTCAGTAACCCTTCCACGGCTTCCTGCTGTAACTCATCTGTATTAAGAGAATCTACATATTTTGCTTTGATGAGGTCCATTACTTCCTGTAACGGGCCCCTGTTGGGTTTGGTAAAAAATACAGTGGCCCCTCCATTGTTCGATCCAGGCATTTTATGTCCGAGGAACATTCCCAGGGCTAATACAACTGCAAAGAGAAGAGGTAAAAAAACATTCAACTTCCTGTTAGACATAATCAGATTATTATCCCGCTAATTTATATGACCAATCTTTGTATCCATGTAGCAAAAGGACCTGGCGGAAAGCAATCTGCTGCATACATGTATCATCATCATTTAAACTTAAAGCGGCCATTTGCTTTTATGAACCCCTTTTGTTTAAATTGTGACAAAAATAGCATAAATCAGGTGCAAACTTTTAGGATTCTTAAATTTCATAAATAACCGGATATGGGTGCTGGAATAAAGTTAGTGGCAGACAGTGGGTCTACGAAGACAGAGTGGGGTGTGCTTGGCGCCGGGGAGCCCCTGGTGTTGAAAACGCAGGGGGTAAGCCCGTTCTTTCAAACCGCGGAGCAGATAAAGGCTATCCTGGAAAAGGAACTGGCGCCGCAATTACCTGCCGGTAAACGGGTAACGGATGTGTTTTTCTATGGAACGGGCCTGTCGCAGCAAAAGAACCTGCAACTGGTATCCGATGCAATAAAGGCCGTTTGGCCGGACGCCGCTTACGATGTACAGCATGATCTTATGGGCGCAGCGCGGGCACTTTGCGGCAACCAGGAAGGCGTGGTAAGCATACTGGGCACCGGCTCCAATTCCTGTTACTACGATGGGAAGGAAGTGGTGAAGAATAACCCGGGCCTGGGCTTTATCCTCGGGGATGAGGGCAGCGGCGCGTACCTGGGAAGAAAAGTATTGCAATACTATCTCTATCATAGTTTTGATGCCGACCTCCACGCACGCTTCGAATTTAAGTATCATACCACCAAAGATGAGATCCTGGAAAGCGTATACCGCAGGCCGTTAGCCAACCGCTACCTGGCGGGGTTTACAGAGTTCCTGTCGGAAAACCGCGAGCACTATATGATCCAGAACATCCTGGAAGACGGGCTGAACGATTTTTTCTTTAACCATATTTATAAATACAGGGAAAGCTGGACTACCGCGCTTCATTTTACAGGTGGAGTGGCCTGGCATTTCCGTGATATCCTCAACGAATTGTGCGAGCTGTACGAATTGCCTATGGGTAAAGTATTACGTACGCCCATGGAGGGTTTGCTGGACTATCACCGTTAATCATTTTCAACCTTTTAATATGTCATTTGTAAAAGTAACGGAACAGGCTTCTCATTACCGCCACCTTGAAAAGATGAGCGCGCAGGAGCTGCTGGCCAACATGAACAAAGAAGATCAGACCGTTCCGTTAGCCGTAGAAAAAGCTATTCCCCAGATAGAAAAACTGGTTACTGCCGTAGCGGATAAAATGCTGGCAGGCGGCCGCTTGTTTTATATGGGCGCCGGTACCAGCGGCCGTTTGGGCGTAGTGGATGCCTCTGAATGCCCGCCTACTTTTGGCGTGCCGCAAGGGCTGGTAGTGGGGTTGATTGCCGGTGGCGACAGCGCCATACGCAAAGCCGTGGAGTTTGCGGAAGACAGTCGCACCCAGGGTTGGGAAGACCTGCAGGCGTATAATGTAACGGATAAAGACGTTGTGGTGGGCATCGCTGCCAGCGGTACCACTCCTTATGTAATAGGCGCGCTCAATGAATGCCGTAAGCATGGCATTGTTACAGGGAGCATCAGCTGTAACCCGGATACGCCGGTATCTGCAGCTGCCGACTTCCCGGTGGAAGTAGTAGTAGGACCGGAGTTTGTAACAGGCAGCACACGCCTGAAAAGCGGCACTGCGCAGAAGCTGGTGCTGAACATGTTATCTACCGCTGTGATGATCCAGCTCGGAAGGGTGGAAGATAATAAAATGGTGAACATGCAGCTCAGCAATGAAAAGCTGGTGGATCGCGGCGTAAAAATGCTCATGGAACAATTGTCGCTCACCGATTACAAACAGGCGCAACAACTGCTGTTAAAGGCCGGCAGCGTGAAGAAAGCGGTAGACGAATTTACCGGAAAATGATCTGAAAACCTCTTAGTACCCATAAACCAGGTATGCACAACATAGAGCCATATTACAACTGGCGGCACCTGTACACCGCCGAAGAAGATGAGTACTCCCCCTTTTACGGGAGAGAGTATAGTGAGTTTGAATATTCCAATTCGGTATATAACTACTATATACATCCGCAATGGGATGAATTTGGCTCACGTAACCTGTACATGAAGATCCTCTTCACTGATTACCAGTTTAACTTCGTGATCATAGAATTACTGGGAGAATGGAATGATGCCATTGATAACGACATCATGACCATGAAGCGTAATATCATCGACACACTTATTGCACAGGGTATCACAAAATTTATTCTCATCACTGAAAATGTCATGAACTTCCATTCTTCTGATGATTGTTATTATGAAGAATGGTGGGAAGATATCCGCGATGATGGTGGCTGGATAGTAAGCCTGAACATGCCTGTACAAACGCGTGAAGAGTTTGAGAAGGCCCGTTTGCACTATTATGTTCACTTGCTGGACGACGATAAATGGCGAACATATCAACCTTTGCACCTGTTTAATATGGTGGATAACATCATGCTGAAACGGCTGGAATAATATTAATTTTCATTACAAAATGAAAGATATTATGCGTGTTTATATGATTATTAGTGTACAATGTATGATAATTATATAATATCTATATTGAAACCTGATAAATATCATTTGGTTTTTATTTTTCCTGCGTTAAATTTGCCCGACATTTCAAACATCTTTTTATACTAGGAAGCTTAGAATTTTACTTATGAAGTGGTCACAGTTCTTTAATACCTCTATCGGTAAGAAGTTATTGGTAGGTGCTACCGGCTTGTTTCTTTGCAGTTTTGTTATTGTACACCTGGCAGGTAATTTCCAGCTGTTGTACAACGATGAAGGCAAGGCCTTTAACGTATACGCTGCGTTCATGGGACACAACAGCCTGATTCAGTTTATTGCCTGGGGGCTGAAAATTGTGATCCTGCTGCACGCATTTATTGCGCTTCAGCTCACATTCAGCAACAGGGCCGCCCGTCCGGTGAAATACGCCGTGAACCCGGGTAATCAAACCTCTTCCTGGTTCAGCCGCCAGATGGCCATCATGGGAAGTATTCTCTTCATCTTCATTGTTATCCACCTGGTTAACTTCTGGGGAAAATTTCACTACACAGAACTGCCTACCCGAACTTATGAGGGTAGCATTGAGCCGCTGAAAGATCTGTATGCCTTGTCTTATGAAACCTTTAAGAACGGCTGGCTGGTAGCATTGTACGTGATCGGTATGATCGGTCTGTCTTTCCACCTGATCCATGGGTTTAAAAGCGCCTGTCAGACTTTCGGTTTAAATCATAAAAAATACAACGGCCTCCTCAGCTTCATTGGCATATGGTTGTTCGGAATAGCCATCCCTATTGGTTTCGCTATCATTCCCGTTGTAATCTATTTCAAATAATTCTGTAAAGTAAGGATATATGTTGAACGCAAAAATTCCTGCCGGACCATTAAATTCCAAATGGGAAGACTATAAAGGACATTGTAAGCTGGTGAACCCTGCCAATAAACGTAGCCTGGAAGTGATCATCATTGGTACAGGTTTGGCCGGTGCATCAGCAGCGGCTTCGTTAGGTGAATTAGGATATAAAGTAAAAGCATTCTGCTTTCAGGATAGCCCGCGCCGTGCACACAGTATTGCCGCCCAGGGTGGTATCAACGCGGCAAAAAATTATCAGAACGATGGCGACTCCGTTTTCCGTTTGTTCTACGACACAGTAAAAGGTGGTGACTACCGCTCCCGCGAAGCCAACGTACACCGTTTGGCGGAAGTAAGCGGTAATATTATAGACCAGTGCGTGGCACAGGGTGTTCCCTTTGCCCGTGAATATGGCGGCCTGTTAAGTAACCGCTCTTTTGGTGGTACACAGGTACAGCGTACTTTTTATGCCGCAGGTCAAACCGGCCAGCAGTTACTGCTCGGCGCTTACTCTGCGCTGGAACGCCAGGTGGCTTTGGGTAATGTGAAAATGTACAACCGCCACGAAATGCTCGACATTGTGAAAATTGATGGCAAAGCACGCGGTATCATTGCACGTAACCTGGTAACCGGCGAACTGGAACGCCATTTCGGTCATGCCGTGCTGATCTGCAGCGGAGGCTATGGTAACGTGTTCTACCTGTCTACCAACGCAATGGGTTCTAACGTAACTGCCGCCTGGAAAGCCACCAAGAACGGCGCTTACTTTGCTAATCCCTGCTTCACACAAATTCACCCTACCTGCATACCGGTATCCGGCGATCACCAGTCAAAACTGACCCTCATGTCAGAATCATTGCGTAACGACGGTCGTATCTGGGTACCCAAAAAACAGAACGATTCCCGCAAAGCCAGCGAAATTCCTGAAGAAGAAAGGGACTATTACCTGGAAAGAAGATATCCTGCATTCGGTAACCTCGTTCCCCGCGACGTGGCTTCCCGTGCTGCAAAAGAAAGATGCGATGCCGGTTATGGCGTAGGTACTTCCAAACAGGCTGTATACCTCGACTTTGCCGCAGCCATCGAACGTTATGGTAACATTGAAGTGGGCAAACGCCAGATTTCCAATGCTTCCAAAGAAGAGATCATTAAACTGGGTAAAGAAGTAGTAGCCGAAAAGTATGGTAACCTGTTCGACATGTACGCCAAGATCACCGGTGAAAATCCTTACGAGCTGCCTATGCGTATCTACCCTGCGGTGCACTACACCATGGGTGGTCTTTGGGTGGATTATGAACTGGGTACCACTGTTCCCGGCCTGTATTCCCTGGGAGAAGCCAACTTCTCCGATCACGGCGCTAACCGCCTGGGGGCATCAGCACTGATGCAGGGCCTGGCTGATGGTTATTTCGTGATCCCTTACACCATCGGTAATTACCTGGCCGTGTGTGGTTCATCATCGATGAAAAACCCGGTCTGCAGCGGATACCTGAGTTTACAGAGACGCTGGCAGAAGGGCGTAAATTCGGCGGCTGTTTTGTCATCGGTATCCAG
>JBCNPS010000207.1:0-10952 GCA_039593235.1 Chitinophaga sp.
ACTACGGGCGTAAAAGATGATAAAAAAACAGTGGCAGCCAGGGCTGCCACCAATGTTACATTCCTTTGCATGTCTGTTTCTTTTGCGCAATACACTCACCAGTTCAGGGCATTTTAAAACCCAGTGCTACCAGTGCTTTGGTAAACAAATCGTATTTGGTCATTACCAGCGGGTAATTACCATATTTTGCAGCAAACTGCTCTTTTGTTAATGTCAGCACCAGGTCGAAGTAACCGCTGATATCATCCACCTGCGTTCCTGTTGAATAATAAGAAGGTGGCAAGGGGCTCAGTGATATCAACCCATAGGTTTCTCTTGGTGCATAGGGCAGGTAGCCGGAAATTGAGCCGTCGCCATAGGCGCCTTTATTGTAAAAATCGGCGCTTACGGCAACGAAGTTTTTCAACAGGTCGTCCCGTTGGCCCAATGGTGTTTGCAAAATGGCTTTGAAAATGTCTTTCTTAAAATAGGTCAGCGTATCGGGCGCCATGCCGGCAATGGCGTTGACCCTGGAAATAATCAGCGTATTTACTGTCGGATAACCGCTATACAGCATAGTCACAATACTGCGTATCCCGCCGTTATTAACCAGCACTTTACCCGTGGCCGAATCTGCCAGCAAAATACTAAATGGTTTCAGCGCACCGCCAAGCGCCGGCAATATCTGGCTTTTTACAAAATTGAGACCAGTCAGTACGGCGCCGGAGCTGGTCAGGTATCTAATCTGTAACGTGGAATCGTAGGTAGTTATCTGGTACGCTGCATTCAGCAATGTAACCGGGTTCCTGGTTAATGTATCGCTGTAAAGCACAGGGATACCGGTTTCCTTATACAACAGGTAAATCTGGTGATCCGCTTCGTTGGAGGGGTTATCTACCCGCATATACGGATCCAGCTGAACAGGTGAAGGGTCGGGTGATTTTTCCTTTTTGCAGGAAAATAAAACAGTAACGCCCGATAGCAATAATAAACTGATATATTGTTTCATGTAGAAGCGCTGTTTAAGTGATTAAAAGGTTCTGTCCTGCCGTGCCGGGTTCGGCGCCAGGGCGCCCTGGTTAAATAAGATAGCCGGCGGGGGAATAGGCAGCAGGTAATCCGGGTCGCCGGGTTCCAATGTAAGTGTTGCACGTATTACCGCGCCACCTACTACGCCATCAGACCAGGTATGAACAATTTTTTTGGTGAAAGGATATTTTTCATTCACCGCATATCTTTTCAGATCAAACCAGCGGTGTCCTTCAAAGCATAATTCCCTTCTTCTTTCGTCCCGTATAAAATTTACCAGCGGCACGCCTGAAAGGTTCACCGGCGTAAAGTCCGCCGGCAGAAAACGTGCTGCCCGCAGGGTATTCAGCGCCGCATTGGCATCCGCCGGCCGATCCAGCATGGCAGCAGCTTCGGCTTTGTTCAGATAAGCCTCTGCATTACGCATGAAATAGGAATCAGAAAGAATTTCCACCGGGGTAACGGTATTTGACCGGTATACTTTTGTATAACGGTAAATACCGTTGCTGCCTTGCTCAAAAAATGCTTTCAGACGCAGATCCCGGGGCTGATAAAGACCCATCAGATCAGGGCTGGGCATGAGCACCTTTAACTGCTGCTGTAAAGGAGAAGTAAAGATCATTGAATTTCCCCCCTGTGTAAAAATAGCTTCGGGAGAAGCGCTATTGAAGAAGCTCGTTTCTGGTTTATATTGCGCCAGGTTGAACAATTGGGCTCTGCGGGCAATCACCTTATCGGCTGCCGCTGCTGCATTTTGCCAGTCCTGCATATACAGGTACACCCGGCTTTGCAGGATGTTCACCGCATTTACATCCGCATGATAGATAGAGATTTGCTGTACTCCATCCAGTAAACCTTCTGCTTCTTTAAGATCCACTACCATCTGTTGATATACGCTGTCAACAGTGGAACGGGTAAAAAATTTATCTTCTATATATTCGGTAATCTTCAAGGGTACTCCCGGATCAGTAGTGGCTGTTTTTTTATTATAAGCCAAGGCGTAGGTGTTCACCATATAGAAGTAATACTCTGCCCGCAGAAACAATGCTTCTCCACGGATGCGTTTCAGCTCCTCCGGGTTATCCCTAAGATCAGTGGCCTTTTGCGCTATAACGTTGACCGCATTGATATTAACATAGAACTTCGACCAGCTGTCATCATTGTTGAAGCCATAGTTATAGCTCACAAAGGGATTTGCCTGCCACGTAAACATCCCGAAATAATCCTGGCGACCGTCAAAAAAAGCGGGACCGGTTACACTCTCCGCAATATCGTCATCCATCACATTCAGCCACGACATATAGGAAGGATCCGGCTTTTCTTTATAGGAATTGGTAGGAAAAGGTGGCAACAGGTGTGGCATATAGCCATCCCCCACCAATACTTCCTGCAAACGCTGCCAGTTGTCTGCATATTGCAGTGACTGGGAGTTTTCATCCAGAAACTTTTTACACCCGGTGATTGTTACCACCAACACGAAACATATCATGCATACTTTGAACCATTTCATCGTACAATCAATTTTAGAATGAAACATCAATACCGAAAGAGTAAGTAGGCCGTGGCGCCTGCTGTATAGAACCATCAAAGCTGTTCTGCTCAGGATCCTGTCCATGCAGTTCTTTGCTGGCAAAGGTATACAGGTTGGTGCCTGACAACAGGATAGTAGCAGCTTTGAGCCTCCACCTGCTGAGCAGCTGGTCGGGCAGCATGTAGCGAAAAGTCATTGTTTTCAGCTTCACAAAATTGCCACTGGCTACTCTTACATCGGAGTTGTCGTACATCTGCCAGATATTATCTGCATACTGGTAAGGCTGCCCGCCGGATCCATGCTGACGGGTGCGGTTGAAATCCACATCCGACAAAATAGCCGGTATGTTGGTGAACGCTTCATCACCCGGTTGGCGCCAGCGACCAATAAATACGCGGTTTACGTTACTCTCCGGCAATGGCGTGGAAGATGCGTTGGTAAACGGTACCTTATCAGGACCGGTATACAGTTTAAACAAGCGCACCTTTGAACCAAAGCTGTAAGCAAGATTGAAACTCAGTCCAAAATTTTTGTACGTAAAAATATTGCTGATACCACCCTGTATAGTAGGGATACGGTTGCCGGAAGGCGCCATCACCTGCTGATATACCTGGTCGCGGTTCATCGTCGCGTAATTCTTCCAGTCGTCCGGACTATCATTTTTAAACGTCGGATATCCTTTGAGGTGATCTAAACCATTAAACTGGTAGGAATAAAAAGTATTGACAGGTTTATCGTTGACGATCTGGCTGCCATTAAGATAGTTGAGATAGGAATTGGGATTGGCCGGCCCTACCGACTGGTTCAACCCGTTGTTGTTAATGGCTTTGGCCAGCAACCGGTTCACTACCTGTCCCAGTTGCGGATCAATTCTCCAGCTGAATCCTTTACTTTTCCCGTTAGCACCGATGTTATTTACCGGTACAAAACTAAACGCCACTTCCACTCCCTGGTTCTCGATAGTACCGGAATTCACCACATAAGTGGTTCTGCCATTAATATCCGATACTTCTTTATTCAGAAAAGCATTATCGGTTTTTTTATGGAAGTAAGTTACCGTACCGTTTATTTTATTATGCAGCAGTGCGAAATCCAGCGTCAGGTTCACTTCCCGCGTATTCTCCCATTTCAGGTTGGGATTGGGATAATAGGCAATGTTGGAATAGTATTCCTGTGTAACGGGATCCAGTGAACCCTGTTTGATGATCAGCTCCGGCGTTTGGTTTTCCAGCATGTTACCCTGGTAGCCGTAAGATCCTCTCAGGGCCAACGTATTTACGAAACCGGAGTATTTAAAGAAATCTTCCGCAACGTCCCATCTGCCGGAAACAGACCAGGTAGGCAGGAATTTCTCGCGGCTGCGGGAGCCGAACTTATTGGAAAAATCTGTCCTGGTATTAAAGTTCAGAATGTATTTACGATTGATGGTATAGCTACCGGAAAAGTAACCGGAAGCAAGATTGGTCAGTATATCCTGTACCAGGTCCACATTAGTGCCCTGCCATTGTCCGTAGGCCGGGAACTTCACCGGGTCCACAGGTGCAAAAGTTTCCCCCCTGTCCGGCAGGTAGCCTCTTCTTACAAGCTGTAATCCTTTATAGGCATTGGAGGATACTTCTGTTCCCAGGAGAATGTCCAGGCGGTCGCGCTGATTGGCGCCAATGGGCGCACCGTAGTTTACCTGCCCCCTTACCAGGTAAGAAGCATTGCGGGTAGTATTGGTCTGTAACTCACCGCCGTAAGGCATAAGGGTAAACTGAGGGTTCGGAATTATTTTGTATTCGCTTTGTCTTAAACCGGCGGCATAAAATGTATTTTCATTATAGCCGATCTGTTGGGTAGTATTGTTATTGGCATAGGAAAACAGCACCGTACCGGTGAGGGCCCTGTTGAATTTATAATTCAGGTTGGTGCTGAGGTTAATGCCGGATACATCACTCCTGTCTATGGAGTTCTGCATTTCATTTAACACATTGTAATTATAATATTTGAAGGATGTTGCGTCAAACCTGCTGTAGTAGCTTAATGACCCATCATCGTTATAGGCAGGGATAGCGCGGCTGGTGTTGTATGCATAGTTGAGCGCATTTACAGAAGAAGCTACATACTTCCGTTTCTCCACATTGTTTCTCAGGTTTAATTCCCAACTGAGTTTTTTAGTGACGTTGGAATTTAATTTGATGAAAGCCGTATACTGATCAATGCCTTCTCCTTTCAGCGTACCCATTTGTGTGGCAGCGCCTACGGAAGCAAAGTAGCTAAGCTTATCGGTACCACCGGAAATGCTCAGGTTATTTTGCGTGGATAATGCATCGCGGGTAATGAGTTTGAACCAGTCAGTGTTATTTGTTTCCAGTTTATTCACTGTCTGCTGAAACTGCTCATAGTTATACTTTCCACTGTATAAATCATTCAATGCACCTTCATAGCCTACCCAGTTAATAGTAGCAGGATAAACAGCGCCATTGCTGATCAGATCCCGGGAAAAGTCAACGCGCTCCCGGGAATTCATCAGGTCAATATTATGATCTGTATAACGGGGCCGTGGTGTATAAGTGCTGGAATTACTGAAGTTCACCACCGGGGCGCCGGGACGGCCTCTTTTGGTGGTGATCACAATCACGCCGTTGGCGGCTCTTACCCCATACAAAGCAGTAGCAGAGGCATCTTTCAGTACATCTATCTGTTCAATGTCATAAGGTTTAAGACCGGAGATGGCATTGCCCAAACGGTTTACAAAATCCAGGTCATTGATCGTTTGCGGATCTATGCCTACCGGATCATTTACTACAACCCCATCCACTACCCACACCGGTTCCCTGCTACCCAGCACAGTGGAAGTACCACGGATGCGTATTTTGGGAGAAGCGCCGATGGCGCCGGAATTATTCATCACAAATAAACCAGGCACACGACCTTCCAACGCCTGATCGATAGAGAACATGCCGGGTGTAACAATATCCGCTGCTTTCAGTGTGGTAATTGCACTGGTGAGTTTACGGCTGTCTATCTGCTGGTATCCATTGGTAACAGTTATCTCTTTCAGCGCTGTTTCCTGCGATGTAAGCTGTATAAGCTGCTTCCTGCCTACATCCGTTATCCTGTAAAGGTTGGGCTTATAACCTACAAATGTCACCAGCAGGTTATCACCTGTTGTTGCATCTACGGTGAAATGTCCTTTCTCGTCTGCTGTTACAAACCTGTTTTTCGTGTATACGGCGATAGTAGCTCCTATCAATGGAGTGCCGGTGGCTGAATCTTTTACAAAGCCTTCTACTATTTCCTGTGTTTTCGCACCTTTCGGAACTATCATAATAGTGGTATTTTCTATTACGTATTCGAATGGCTGATCACGCATGATCATGTTCATAAAGACTTTCAGCGGCATACGGTTTGCCTCCAGCGTTAATGGTTTCGTATCCCATACAGTCTTTTTGGTATAGAATACGGAATAGCCTGTCTGCTTCTTTACTTCTGCCAATACCTGTTCCAGCGACAACTCCTTTCCTGTTAAGGTAATAAACGGGATTGTTCCGGTTGAAACGCTGATCCTGGTTGACTGTGACCGAACTGGAGCACTGAAAAGTAGCATAGATAAGACAATACACGCCCCATAACAAAGAGCCTTTGTTTTCATGTTCGTCATTTGTTTGGTTGATTATTAAATATGTCCCTATTGACTGATCACCAGTCTTCTTCCCTCGAGCCGGTATTGTACACCTACCTTACCAAGGAAGAATAAAATTTTAGATAAGCTTACGTCCCTTCCTAATGTCCCTTCAAAATCGATGTCTGGTATGGCGCTCTCGTACGTGACATCGATGTCGTACCATCGCGATAACTGACGCATCACCTGATCAAATGGCATATGATTAAAATCAAATAAGCCGTCTTTCCAGGCGAGAACCTGTGCTACATCTGCATTTGCTGTAACATGAATATGTTTTTTTCCTGCAGACTGATTAGGTACCCTGGCCTGTTGTCCTGGTGAAAGTATGGTTGATTCCTCATTAAGATTAAAGCGGATAGCGCCTTCTGCTAAAGTGGCGGCTATATTTTTCTCGTCAGGATATGCATTGATATTAAAATGCGTTCCCAGTACGTCTATCGTCGTTTCTCTATTAACTTTTACCCTGAAAGGCATGTTGGCATCGGATGCTATTTCAAAGTATACTTCCCCGGTTATTTCTACACTTCTTTCTTTGCCGCTAAAGGCAGCCGGATATTTAATGGAAGAAGCGGAGTTCAGCCACGCTTTAGAGCCATCCGGCAATACTATCCGGAATTCCCGGCCCCGCGGTGTACTGAGTGTGTTAAACACTATGGAGGTAGTTACAGAATCAGGCTGGTATTGCAATTGACCGTTGTCCAGTGCCACTTTCACCCCATTTTGAATAGCGATAGTGCCACTACCGGTGCTATCGAGTGCAATATTTTCACCATTAGACAGCGTAAGGATCGCGCCTTTGCTGCCAGCCGGGATCTTTGTATCGGGCTCTGATACAGCAACTGTTGGATGTTTTGGTGAAACAGGGCTGTTTTGCTGATGCCAGAAATACCCGGCGGCGCCTAACAACACCAGGATGCCTGCCGCCGCAGCCCACCACATGCGGCGATATACCGGCTTACGGCTTAACTCCTGGTCCATGCTCATGATGCGGCTGAACAACAGCTCTTCCTGTACAGGATCGCCTGTTCCGGATTCCCGCTGCCCGGTGAGGAGCGCTGTGATCTCTTCCGGTAACACGGCTTCATCTTCCTGTATATACGTCATCAGCCGGCCTACCTCTTCTGAAGTAAGCTGCCCATGCAGGTAACGTGCTAATAGTTCCTTAAAATCATTCATCGGTTAAGTATAAAGATCAGCCGCTTTTAGGTGGTCCTCCTCTTAAAGACTTCAAAAGAAAAGACATGAACTAGTGATTCTGAAAAAATATTTTCAGCAGGGCCCAAACCAATACGGCGCCGCTGGTATTATCTTTCAGATAGTCCCTGATTACCTTTAAGGATTGTACAATATGATTCCTCACTGTATTGCGGGAAATATTTAATTGGTGAGCTATCTCTTCATGGGAAAGCCCCTGATCACGGCTAAGGCGGTATACCAGTTCCTGCTGAGGCGTTAGCTGACTGATGGCAAGATTAATCTGTTCCTGGGTTTCTTTGGTAAGTAAGGTAAGGTCGGCGTGGTTACCGCTGCTTTCGAAATAGTCGATGATCCCTTGTTTAAAGTGCTCGTCTTTTGCTTTTTTCTTTAATTCTGTGAAGATGTGATTACGTGCCATCATAAAAAGATAATCTTCAAATCTTTCTACATGACCAAACTGGTCTCTTTTCTGCCACACTTTCAGAAAAACATCCTGTACCATGTCTTCCGCCAGGGGTACGGACTTGGTAAGTACCAGCGCTACGGTGTATACATTATTCCAGTGAAGATGAAATAACTGCCTGTACGCCGTTTCATCCCCCTCCGCTACCAGGCGCAGTAGTTCTTTTTCGTTATTTTCATCCACATGCATCCCTTTATGTGATTAGGCGATTGTTGATTGTCCCGGTGTGTGAAGATGGCAGCAGTTTAGCTGATTTTACTGCGAAAATATCTAAAATAATTATTTAATAAGGCAATAAAAAAAGCCACCGGGGTACCAGTGGCTTCTTTATTTTAATTGTGGAAGTGGCGGGAATCGAACCCGCGTCCAAACATATTCGCCGAAAGCTTTCTACATGCTTATTTACGCATTGTTTTGTCGGGATCAGGCAGGGGCGCAACAAACCAACCGTCTCCTTATCCGTTGTAGCTTCAGTATTCACTCACAGAAACCATGAATACCTATCCCTATGGGTTTATGATTCAGCGGCGGGAGTCGCATAAGGCGACAACTCCAGGCGGCTATAATGGGTACCTAATTTAATTAGGCAGCCATGGCGTAGTTAGATTCGCCAATTAAAGTTTGAATATTCAGATTATCGTGCTAATTATCCAACGCACGGCATGCTTACACTCTCAAAGATCTATGCTGTCAAAACCAGGCACCCCCAGCTAAAATAGCTCACAAAGATACTAAAAAAAACCGGCATTTGAAAACTAAATCAAATGCCGGCAATATTTAAAAACAATATTCTAAAACAATCCACTCAGCAGGTTTCGCCAAACATCCAGCCCGTTGGCAAATATCAACAGGCCAAACAGGATCAGCATCCCCACAATCTGCGCATATTCCAGGAACTTCTCACTTGGCTTACGGCCAGTAACGATCTCGTACAGCAGGAACAGCACATGCCCTCCATCCAGCGCCGGGATAGGCAGAATATTCATGAATGCCAGGATGATGGACAAAAATGCGGTCATCTCCCAGAACATCTGCCAGTCCCACGCATCAGGGAACAGTTTGGCAATGGTCATAAAACCTCCCAGCGACTCGCTCACTTTTACCTCTTTGGAAACAAAGATCAGGCGAAGTTGCTGCACATATTTAACAAGCTTGTCGATGCTTTTATGGAAACCGGCCGGGAAAGATTCCAGGAAAGTATACTTCTTTACCTTATACTCAAAAGGATCCCTGGGATATACGCCGAAAGTCCCTTTCTCATTCAGTTTGGCGGCCAGGTTCAGTGTATCATTGCCACGCACTACCGTCACTATCACATTTTCATTCTTATGCTTCCTGATCTCCTTTGCAAATTCATGGTAGTAGGGCACAGCCGTACCGTTGATGGCGATCAGCTGGTCGCCGCTCTTCACTCCCACTGCTGCTGCAGCTGATCCCTGCAGGGTACTGTCGGCAATGTAAGGGAGCCGGGGCATGGCAAAAGGCGCTTTCTGCTTCAGCAGCTGCCTGGTAAAGCCTTCGGGAATAGGAAGATTAATGGCTTTGCCATCGCGCTCCACCTGGATACTTTTGGCTTCAGAAAGGATCACATCTCCGGGGATGGCTTCAAATGCTTCCACATGGTGATGATCGATGGTAAGGATCTTATCACCGTCTTTCATTCCAATGCTGCGGGCCAGGGAATCTGTTACCACGCCGTATTTGGCGGCGTCGGTAGGCAGGTAGGTTTCACCCCAGTGCCATAAGATCATGGCATATATGAAAAACGCGAGGACAATATTCACGGTCACACCGCCTATCATAATAATGAGGCGCTGCCATGCCGGCTTGGCGCGAAACTCCCACGGCTGCGGGGGCTTTGCCAGCTGCTCCTTATCCATACTTTCATCTATCATCCCGGATATTTTTACATATCCGCCCAAAGGAAGCCAGCCGACGCCATATTCAGTTTCACCCTTCTTTATTTTGAAGAGGGAGAACCACGGATCAAAGAACAAATAGAATTTTTCCACCCTGGTTTTGAACAACTTGGCCGGGATAAAATGGCCTAACTCATGCAACACTACCAAAATAGAAAGTGACAGTAACAACTGTCCGGCTTTCACCAATATTACCTCTGTAGTCATTTAATTGTTTCTGCTTTAATCTGCCTAATATATCAGTTTTAATACATATTCCGGCAAAACTCTTTGTTAATTTTTACCGGCAATTTATATAACGATAGAATTGATAAGGGATGCAGCGTGTTCACGTGCGGCATTATCGCATTCATAATAATCGTGCAAGGTAGGGGTTTCAATAAACGGTATTTTACCCAGCGTTTCCTCAATTACTTCCGTCATCTGCAGGAAGCCGATCCTGTTTTTCAGGAAAGCATTCACCACTTCTTCATTGGCTGCATTCATTACGCACGCAGCATTTCCGCCTTTGTGCATCGCCTCGGTGGCAATAGCCAGGTTCCGGAAAGTTTTGGTATCCGGCTGCTCAAAAGTAAGCGACGGATAGTTACGGAAAGAAAAACGGGGAAAATCATTGGCCAGGCGGTCGGGATATCCCAACGCATACTGGATGGGCAGCTTCATATCCGGCAGTCCCATCTGTGCTTTGAGGGAACCATCCACAAACTGCACCATGGAGTGGATGATGGACTGTGCATGTATCACCACTTCAATATTTTCAGGCGCCAGGCCAAACAGCCAGCGTGCTTCAATCATTTCCAGCCCTTTATTCATCAGGGTAGCGGAATCAATAGTGATTTTAGCGCCCATGCTCCAGTTGGGATGTTGCAGGGCATGGTCTTTTTTCACATTGATCAGGAAGTTCGGCTTCTTTCCCAGGAAAGGCCCGCCGGAAGCGGTAAGGATCACTTTCTCCACCTTGGAGAAAGGCTCTCCCAGCAAGCACTGGAAAATAGCGGAATGTTCAGAATCCACCGGTATAATGGGTACATTTTTCCTGCGGGCGGTAGCCATTACAATATCACCGGCCACTACAAGGGTTTCCTTGTTGGCCAATGCCACCGGGGTGCCCTGCTCAATGGCGGATAAAGTAGGCGCCAGGCCCGCAAACCCCATGATGGCAGC
>JBCNPS010000208.1:0-10941 GCA_039593235.1 Chitinophaga sp.
CTTAAAGAAGATATTGCCAAAATATCTGAACACGGCCGTGCTGGCGTTCGGGGGAGTGGACATTGTAGTGAACTGCGGCGGTTTATCTATCTCAAAACCTATAGAAGAACATACGGAAAAAGACTGGGACCTGTTATACGATGTACTCGTAAAAGGACAATTTCTTGTTACACAATCCGGCGTGGACATTATGCGCAAGCAGGACACCGGCGGAGATGTGCTGAATATTGTGAGCAAGAACGCACTGGTATCCGGCCCCAACAATGCAGGCTATGGTTCTGCAAAAGCAGCGCAGCTGCACCTGAGCCGGCTCAACGCCGCAGAGCTGGGAAAAGATCGTATACGCGTGAACGTTGTAAACCCTGATGCAGTGATCTCCGACAGTAAAATATGGGCCGGTGCATGGGCGGAAGGCCGCGCCAAAGCATATGGCGTGAAGGTGGAGGAACTGCCTGCGTTCTATGCAAAGCGTACCCTGCTGAATGAGATCATTGTACCGGAAGATATTGCCAATGCCTGCTATGCTTTTGTGGGCGGACTACTGAACAAGGCAACCGGTAATGTGCTGAATGTTGATGGCGGTGTAGCCATGGCTTTTGTGAGATAAAAATATTATTTTATCTGCTGTTAAAAAGATCATCATGAGAATTGAAAAATACAGGATAGAAGAACATAACCAGGCAGGAATGGCAGCGCAGCAGCGGGCATTTGAATATCTCTCCGGGGAAATAAAAAATGTGCCTGGTATATTGCAGCACCTGAAAGCTTTCCAGGTGGGTATTCCCAGCTGGGCGCTCGGCACCGGTGGTACCCGCTTCGGGCGTTTTCCCGGTGGCGGCGAGCCCCGCAGTCTCGAAGAAAAGATCGAAGACATAGGCCTGCTGCACCGGCTGAACCAATCCAGTGGCGCCATTTCACTGCATATTCCCTGGGATATTCCATCCAACCCGGGGCATATCAAAGCAATGGCTGCACAGCACGGCCTGCGCTTCGATGCCATGAACTCCAATACCTTCCAGGATCAGCCGGGGCAGGAGCGGAGCTATAAATTCGGTTCCCTCCAGAATGTAAATAAAGACATCCGCAAACAGGCGGTTGAACATAACATAGAAGTGATCCGTCATGGTATAGAACTGGGCTCGGATGCCCTTACCGTGTGGCTGTCCGACGGTTCCTGTTTCCCCGGCCAGCTGAATTTCCGCCACGCTTTCCAGAATACCCTGGAAGGCCTGCAGGAAATTTATGCGGCCCTGCCGGATCACTGGAAAATGTTCGTGGAGTACAAAGCGGCGGAACCTAATTTCTATTCCACTACGGTGGGCGATTGGGGACAGTCGCTGTTATACGCCAATAAACTGGGCCCCAAGGCTTACACACTGGTAGACCTTGGACATCACCTGCCCAATGCAAATATTGAGCAGATCGTGGCCCTGCTGCTGATGGAAGGTAAACTCGGTGGTTTCCATTTCAACGATTCCAAGTATGGCGATGATGACCTGACCGTTGGCAGCATCAAACCCTACCAGCTGTTCCTCATCTTCAACGAACTGGTGGAAGGAATGGATGCACGTGGCATGAACCATACTACGGATCTTGGCTGGATGATAGACGCTTCACACAATGTGAAAGATCCGCTGGAAGACTTGTTGCAGTCGGTGGAAGCAATCATGATCACTTACGCACAGGCATTGCTGGTAGACCGGAAACAATTACTGGCAGCGCAGCAGAACAATGATGTGGTAACGGCCCAGGAAATCCTGCAACAGGCGTTCCGTACGGATGTGCGGCCGCTGGTAGCAGAAGCCAGGATACAATCCGGTGGGGCGTTGAACCCGCTGGCATTGTACCGTTCTGAAAAAGTGAGAGACCACCTGATACGTGAAAGAGGCGCCAAAACAATGGCCACTGGTTTGTAATTTAAACGTGTTTATGAGCGAGATTCCCGTTATTGCCATTTTTGATGTTGGAAAAACCAACAAGAAGCTGTTTCTCTTTGATGAACAGTACCGGATCATCTTTGAGCGGACAGCCCGTTTTACGGAAACTGTGGATGAAGATGGCGCGCCCTGTGAAAACCTGGAAAGCCTCCGGCTGTCTGTATTCGACTCGCTGAGGGAAGTATTCCGCAGAAAAGATGTAGCTATTAAAGCCATCAACTTTTCCACCTACGGCGCAAGCCTGGTATACATTGATGAAGAAGGGCGCCCATTAACACCATTGTACAATTACCTGAAAGAATATCCTGCGGCATTAAGCCAGCAGTTCTACAGTAAATATGGCGGTGAAACCGCTTTCTCTGTGCAAACTGCCTCACCTGTGTTGGGAAGCCTTAATTCGGGTATGCAGTTGTACCGGTTGAAATATGAACAGCCGGAAGTATTCAGCCGCATGAAGTATGCACTGCATTTACCGCAGTATATGAGCTACCTGCTTTCAGGCATCGCCTGTTCGGATATTACCAGCATTGGCTGTCATACCAACCTGTGGGATTTTAAACAGGATGAATATCATTCGTGGTTAATAAAGGAAGGGGTGCTGGAAAAGCTGGCGCCTCTTTTTTCTTCCGGAGATGTAATGCCGGCTGCTTTCCCGGGAAATAACTATGCCGTAGGCACCGGTTTGCACGACAGCTCCGCTGCGCTGATCCCATACCTGGTAAATTTTCACGAACCTTTTGTACTGATCTCTACCGGCACCTGGTGTATCAGCTTAAATCCCTTTAACGACACCCCGCTTACACCGGAGGAACTGGAGGCGGACTGTTTATGTTATATGTCGTTCCAGGGCAAGCCGGTAAAGGCATCCCGCCTGTTTGCCGGTTATGAGCACGAACAGCAGGTAAAACGTATTGCCGCACATTTTGATCAGCATACAGGCCGTTACAGGTCGGTGGAATATGATGGTAACATCATCCGCACATTAAGGGAAAGGAATAAGCAGGATACGCCACAGCTGCAGGCGGATAAACAGCGTATGCAGTCATCCATATTCGGGCAGCGCGACCTGGATACTTTCGCGTCTGATACGGAAGCCTACCACCAGCTGATGCTGGATATTGCCAACCAGCAATACATTGCTACCGGCAGGGTATTAAAAGGCGCCCGTGTAAAACGTATATTCGTTGACGGTGGATTCAGTAAAAACACCATTTACATGAACCTGCTGGCCAGTATGTTCCCGGATATTGAAATTTTTGCTGCATCTATGGCGCAGGCCACCGCAATGGGCGCTGCACTGGCCATTCATTCGCACTGGAACAACAAGCCGATGCCCAACGACCTGATAGAACTGAAATATTATTCGGTGACACATGATGCTACTTTATGAAGTTTTGATTATCATTACCACCAATAAATAATACTATGCGTGCCCTCTTTATCCTGCTCACGAGCTTCGTTGCCCTTGCTGCCAATGCGCAAACCGTTATGCCTTTATACGATGGACTTCCTCCCGGCGGAATTGCCACTGCCGATGAAGAAGTAACCAACAAGGATAACAGTCGTGCACATACCAGCGTGCCCACTTTAACGGCATACCTGCCGCCGAAGGAAAAAGCCACCGGTACAGCCGTGCTGATTTGCCCGGGTGGCGGCTACTCATGGGTGGTATTGCAGAAAGAAGGGCTCGATATAGGCGCATATTTCCAGCAGCAGGGTATCGCCGCTTTTGTGCTCAAATACCGCCTGCCTGATGATAAGATCATGCAGGATAAAAGCAGCGGTCCTTTGCAGGATGCGCAGGAAGCAATGAAAATAATCCGGACCCATGCCGCTGAATGGAATATAGATAATAACCGCGTGGGTATTATGGGTTTCTCAGCCGGCGGCCACCTGGCATCCACAACAGGCACACACTTCAATAAGCCTGTGCTGGCGGCAAACGCGGGGATCAACCTGCGTCCCGATTTCATGATCCTGGTGTACCCGGTGATCAGCATGGAAAAGAACCTTACCCATGCCGGCTCCCGTTTAAAATTACTGGGCAGCCAGCCGGGAGAAGAGGCGATAAAAAATTACTCCAACGACCGGCAGGTGACGCCGCAAACCCCTCCAACGATCCTGTTCCATACCGGCGACGATACCGTGGTGGATGTAGATAACACCCTGCTGTTTTACCAGGCCTTGCGCCATCAGCATGTACCCGCCGAAATGCATATTTACCCGGAAGGCAACCATGGTTTTGTATTGAAACTACCGGTGGAGGTGTGGATGCAGATCACCATGAAGTGGCTGGGCCGGATGGGCATGCTCAACCCGGGCAATCCTTTACTACAGGGAGGTACAGGACAGTTATACTGATAACCTTTTTTATTTTGGAAGATCCGATAAACGGTCTGCTGCTGATAAAAACCGGCAGCCCGGGATATTGTTGCTATAACTTTTACGGTTAAACGAAAATAGCGTATGCGTAATACTACTATAAGAAAAACTGCCAGCTACAGCGCTGCCGCGCTGTTGTTATCGGCTGCGTTAAGCGCCAGCGGGCAACAATCCCCGCTGCAGCAAGGATTTATAACACCACCGGATAGTGTAAAACCAAGCGTGTACTGGTACTGGATGAGCGATAATATTTCGCAGGAAGGAGTTCGGAAAGATGTGGAAGCAATGGTGAAAGTGGGCATTGGCCGCGCTTTCATAGGTAATATAGGATACCCAAAAGAAGAAGTGCCTTACGGAAAAGTAAAGCTGTTTTCCGACGAATGGTGGAAGGTAACACATACGGCTATACGTACCGCTTCTGAGAAAGGCCTGGATATCGGTTTGTTTAATAGTCCGGGCTGGAGCCAGAGTGGCGGCCCCTGGATCAAGCCTTCCCAATCGATGCGCTACCTGGCGGGCCAGGAGGTTACCATTCATGGACCACAGCAGTATCAGCAGCAGCTGCCTGCGCCACCTGCCGATTTTCAGACAGTGGCCGTGCTGGCATTTCCCGTACCTGCCGGTGACGATGACGATATTGGCAAACATACGCCCCGTATCACTTCCAACATGGGGTTCCGCAATATTGAAAAACTGGTGGATGATAATACTACCGAGGAAGTAATTATTGACGCACCGGCAGATAAGAACGCACCTGCTCATATTAACCTGGAAGTTGCCAATGATTTTACTGCAAGGAGTTTGGTTATATACCCGGCAGCAAAGCCTTTCAAAGCACAGTTTGAGCTACAGGTAAAAGAAGGGAGCAACTGGCATGCAATAAAGAAATTTGAATTTGACCGCAGCAACCCCCAGAATAATGTGGGCTTTAAACCCTATGCACCAGTGGCGGTTTCCTTCAAAGCCATTACCGGCAAACAGTTCCGGCTGTTGATCAGTGAAGGCCATCCTGCACTGGCGGAAATAAAACTACTTTCTGCGCCACGCATCGAACGCTTTGAAGAAAAACAACTGGCCAAGATGTTCCAGACACCACTGCCACTATGGAACGAATACCAGTGGCCGCAGGAACCGGAAGTAGCTGGCGCAGGCCTGGTCATAGATCCGGCTAAGGTTATTCATCTCACTAAAAACATATCAGCCAACGGCACCCTCACCTGGAAAGTGCCTGCCGGCAACTGGATAGTAGTACGGTATGGTATGTTGCCAACCGGCGTAACCAACGGCCCCGCATCGCCGGAGGGAACCGGGCTGGAGATAGACAAGATCAGCGATGAATGGTCACAGCATCACTTTGATGCGTTTGTAGGGAGGATCCGCAAAAGCATTCCTGCAGCGGATCGCACCGCGTTGAAATGGGTGGTGGCGGATAGTTATGAAACCGGCTCCCAGAACTGGACCGACGACATGACGGAAGATTTCAAAAAACAATACGGCTACGATCCTCTGCCATGGCTGCCGGTACTGTCTGGCAGGGTAGTGGGCAGCCCTGATCAGTCCGACCGTTTCCTGTGGGATCTTCGCCGCCTGGTGGCCGATCGCGTTGCCTATAAATACGTAGCAGGATTACGTAAGGCCAGTCATAAAGACGGTATGAAGCTGTGGCTGGAAAATTACGGCCACTGGGGTTTTCCGTCGGAGTTCCTTAAATACGGCGGGCAATCCGATGAAGTGGCGGGAGAGTTTTGGAATGAAGGAACGCTGGGCAATATAGAATGCCGCGCTGCTTCTTCAGCCGCGCATATTTACGGTAAAACAAGAGTGGCGGCGGAATCGTTTACCGCCGGCGGTAATGCTTACGGCCGTTACCCCGCGTTGCTGAAGCGTCGCGGCGACTGGTCTTTCACGGAAGGTATTAATCATAGTCTTTTGCATGTGTTCATTGAACAACCGTATGAAGACCGTGAACCTGGTGTGAACGCAGGTTTTGGTACGGAGTTCAACAGGAAGAACACCTGGTTTTACCAGGGTAAGGCTTTTATAGATTATCTCAGGAGATGTAATTTCCTTTTGCAACAAGGTAAGGCCGTTAATGATATCGCTTATTTCATAGGGGAAGATGCGCCAAAAATGACAGGCGTAAGAGATCCTGAATTACCTAAAGGATATTCCTATGACTATATTAATGCGGAAGTGATCCTGGAACGGTTGCAGGTGAAGAATGGAAAACTGGTATTGCCGGATGGCATGAGTTATCGCTTGCTGGTACTGCCACAACTGGAAACCATGCGGCCGGAGTTGCTGGAGAAAATTGCACAACTGGTAAAAGAAGGCGCTATCATCCTGGGGCCTGCACCCAGGCGCTCTCCGAGCCTGCAGCAGTATCCTGCTGCTGACGCAAAAGTACAACAGTTGGCGACTGAGTTATGGGGTAACAGCCAGGAGCATCAAAGGAAATATGGTAAAGGGCAGGTGCTCAGTGGTATGGATATGCAGCAGGCATTGAGCATATTGCAATTGCCCGCCGACGTGGCGCAGTTGCCGGAGCAGGTACTCTACACGCATCGCACAACCGGAACAGGCGAAATATACTTCATCACCAACCAGTCCGATCAACCGGTTACATTGTCGCCTGCTTTCCGCGTAACAGGCAAACAACCCGAATGGTGGGATGCCGTAACCGGTGAAACGCGCAACCTGAAGCAGTTTACACCACAGGCGGCGCATACCGTAGTGCCGTTAACGTTAGCCCCTTATCAAAGTGGTTTTGTATTATTCCAAAAGGAAAGTACAACTATTGGTAATACCGCCGTTAATTTCCCGGAAGCCATTACATTAACACAGTTGCAGGGCCCATGGACGGTGAGCTTTGATGCGGCCAAACGCGGGCCTGCACAACCGGTGGTGTTTGATCAGCTGTACGACTGGAGCAGGCATACCAATGAACAGATCCGTGATTATTCCGGTACTGCTGTTTATGAAATTACTTTTAAGGCAGATGAAATACCGGCAGGATCCACTGTATACCTCGATCTTGGCGCCGTGGGCGTAATGGCGGATGTAAGCCTGAATGGCGTAGCGTTGGGCAATGTATGGACAGCGCCCTATCGTGTAAATGTAAAAGATGCACTGAAGAAGGGTGATAACAAGTTAACGGTAACCGTAGTGAACACCTGGGTAAACCGGCTCATTGGTGACAGCAAATTGCCGGCATCTGAAAGAAAAACATGGAGTAACGTAAACCCATATACGTCGAAAAGCGATTATCAATCCGCCGGCCTCTTAGGACCGGGTAAGCTCACGGCTGTAAAATATTAAGCATACACAAATGAACATGAAAATTTTATATGCAACGGCACTGGTGTTATGCAGTGTTTCATCTACAGCCCAGTTGCCACCGGTGTTCGACAGCAGCCGTATGGCCACGGTTCAGTCAACAGCTACCGTGCGGCGTTATTTATCTCCCGAAAAAATTATATGGCAAACACCCGGCGCGGGTGAACATATCACTAATGCACAACGCTTCCTGTTACCTGGTAACGGGCAGGCCGACCTGGCCAACCAAAATATGTGCGTGCTGAAAAGCACGGCTGATGTACATCCTGCTTTGGTGTTCGACTTTGGAAAAGAACTGCATGGCGGTCTGCAACTGGTGACCGGTATGTATAAAAGCGGCAAACCGGTGAAACTACGGATACGTTTTGGCGAATCCGTAAGTGAAACCATGAGTGATATAGAGCCGGGCAAAAATGCCACCAACGATCACGCTGTACGGGATATGATCGTAGAAGTGCCCTGGCTGGGCAAACTGGAAGTAGGCAATACCGGTTTTCGTTTTGTACGGATCGATCTGTTGGATGATAATACAGAATTGCAACTTAAAGAAGTGAGAGCTATTTTTGTATACCGCGACATTCCTTACCTGGGCTCATTTAAATGCAGCGATACCTTGCTGAACAGGATCTGGCTCACCGGCGCGTATACCGTTCATTTGAATATGCAGGATTATTTATGGGATGGTATTAAACGCGACCGCCTTGTATGGATCGGCGATATGCACCCCGAAACTTCCACCATCAGTACCGTTTTCGGGTATAATGAAGTAGTACCTCAAAGCCTGGACCTTTCCCGCGATATTACCCCGCTGCCACAGTATATGAACGGCATGGTGTCGTATTCCATGTGGTGGGTGCTTATACAGCGCGATTGGTACCAGCACACCGGTAACCTCGCTTACCTGAAACAACAGGCTGCTTACCTGAAAGGATTACTGGACCATCTCTCCAAAAAAATTGACGACAGCAACAGCGAAGACCTCAATGATGGCACCCGTTTCCTCGACTGGCCATCCAGTGAAAATAAAGCCGGTATTCACGCCGGGCTACAGGCCATGATGATCATGACATTGGATGCCGGTGCCGCATTAAGTAAGATACTGAATGATGAAGCCACGGTAAAGAAATGCAACGCCGCTATAGCACGGCTGAAGCAGCATGTACCCGATGCCAACGGTTCCAAACAGGCAGCCGCGCTGATGGCGTTATCTGGCCTGGCGCCCGCAAAAAAAATGAACGACGAGATTATTGGCGTTGGCGGAGTAAAGGATTACTCTACCTTTTACGGTTACTATATGCTACAGGCAAAAGCAAAAGCGGGCGACTACCAGGGAGGGCTAAACGATATCCGCACTTACTGGGGCGCTATGCTGCATCTTGGCGCTACTACCTTCTGGGAGGATTTTAATATGGACTGGCTACCCGGCGCTTCCCGCATTGATGAAATAGTGCCACCTGGAAAAAAGGATATTCATGGCGATTACGGTGCTTACTGTTACAAAGGTTTCCGTCATAGTTTATGCCACGGCTGGGCTTCCGGGCCAACGCCCTGGTTAACGGAACATGTACTGGGTATTTCCGTACTGGAACCGGGTTGTAAAGTGATCAAAGTAGCGCCGCACCTGGGCGATCTGCAATTTGCCGAAGGCACTTTTCCCACGCCTTACGGGGTGGTAACGGTGAAGCATACACGACTTTCCAATGGGAAGGTTAAATCCGAGATCAAAGCGCCTGCACAGGTGAGGGTGATCAGGGAGTAGATTTGTTCTTTATCCCGCTGAATCCCTACCAGTACACAAACTGGTAGGGATCAAAAAATTTATACGCCACGGGGTAAAAACTATTCCTCTCCGTTTCACTGGTTTGCGTATCGCCTGCTTCCGGATACGCCATATTAGCCCAGAAACCAAATCCACCTTTCCCGGAAACTACTTTAATAGTGAGTATGTTTTCGCCTGCAGAAAGAGAGACAGGCAGGATAAATTCGTTCTCCCTTTTCTGGTGGTTGGCGTCTACATGCAGGATGGATTTGCCATTCAGCCATACCTCCATCCAAAAGTCGACGCCTATACGAAGAATGGCTTTTTGCGGCAATGGACTGGTAACACTTTTTGTTACATACGCCACTACATTATCATCTTTGCCGCCAAGCGCCTTACTGAGATCTACAAAACCATTCTGGCCGGCATCTACCGTTTGTCGCCAGTCCAACACGTTGCCCTCTTCTGTTTTATAGGTGAGATTCGGGTTTTCAGCGCCGGCAATAGCATCTTCCTGTCCGGGAAAGGAAGTGGTCAGCGCTTTTGCTCCGCCCAATGCAGTATAAGGTCCCAGTACTTTCCATGAACTGAGGGTTCTGAATGAAAGCGGGCGGTTCACCTTACAGAGCTTTCGGGTAATTGCAGGAGAAGAGGCGGCGCCAAGGTTGGTAAGTAACTGCGCTATTAACTGGTGCATACGGATCACGCTTAGCTGGATGGCTTCCTGTTTTTCGGGAATAGCTGTATAGCGTTGCGCCAGTTGGTCCGGGGTGAGTTGCAGGTAGATGCTTTTACCTTTGCCGGTGTTTATTTGAGAAAGAAGTCCGTCGCATAACGAGGAGGAAGTAAAGGTGGCTACCTGTAGCGTGTCCCTCCACCGTAGCAGGTTGGGGCCGATAGCCCGGAGAAGCAGGGTAGCTTTTCCGGCATGGGCTTTTACCACTGTTTTAACTGTTGTATTTAATCCCTGCCTGGTGAGCCATGATTGTTTTTGCGGAAGATAAAATGCAATGCCTCCGGCGGCCACAAATGCATCGACCAGTGGTAGCCTGGTTGTTTGGTCCGGACCAACTACCCATATGGCATTACCGGCGCCTGGCCCGTCCCGGAAGGGGATGCCAGCATCGATAAGCAGTTTCCTGCCGGTGCTGTTGCCGGTATAATATACCTCGCGTAACCCGGGAAGCGGTTGTTGTTGTGATGTGAGCAGGTTTTTTGCCAGCAGGGTGGCAGCAGGATCTGTGCCAATGCGGCCGGTGAGATCCAGTGAGCAGAAAGTTACTTTGCCTTTGCCATAGCGCCACTCCAGCAAAGGTGTGTATGCCATATCAAACTCAGTTTGCAGAATGGGTGTAAAACCGGCGATCTCAGGAGTTTTCAGTGCTACAGAAGCAACAGCGTGACGATTGGTCCATTTCGGCGCATGTTGTGTATCATAGCTCTTTGCCTGCTTTCCTTCCGGCAACAGATCGGGACTGCCCCGCCAGTTGACCAGGTCCGTTGGCTGTAACCCCTCCAGGACCGGGC
>JBCNPS010000209.1:0-10918 GCA_039593235.1 Chitinophaga sp.
GTTCGGCGCGGTGAAGAAGGGCGCCTTCCCGCCACAGGACACCGGGCTCATCTTCCCGGATCGCCATGGTATGGGGCCTGGTACGTGTCTGAAGTACTGGACATCCTTACCCGCCGGGAAGAGGTATGGAAGAAGACCATCTTCATTTTATGCTATGATGAGAATGACGGCTATTTTGACCATGTACCTCCGTTTACCGCACCGCATAAACCGGGTACCGGGAAAGTATCCGCAGGAATTGATACCGGCCTGGAATATGTAACACGCGAGGAAGAACAGACAAAGAAATACCTGAATGCGGATGAGATCCGTGAAAGCCCCATCGGGTTGGGATACCGCGTTCCATTGGTCATTGCATCGCCCTGGAGCCGCGGTGGTTATGTAAATTCACAGGTGTACGACCATACTTCCATCCTGCAGCTGATGGAGCATTTCCTGCAGCATAAAACCGGTAAGCCTGTTAAGGAAACCAACATTTCCTCCTGGCGCCGTACGGTTTGTGGCGACCTCACTTCGGTATTCCGTCCTTTTAACGGTGAAAAGATCTCCGTGCCTTTCCCGGAAAGGAACGAGTTTATTGAAACCATCTACAACGCGAAGTTCAAGAAGCTGCCGGATCAATTTAAACTGCTCACGGCAGCAGAAATTGCAAACATCAATGCCAACCCCGCTACAGCGGAATGGATGCCGCAGCAGGAAAAAGGTACCCGCGTTGCCAACGCACTGCCTTATGAACTGTATGTAGGAGGAAAGCTGGACGCCGGCAAAAAAACATTTGAGATCAGTTTTGAGGCCGGTAATAAAATATTTGGCAACCGTGCTGCAGGCGCCCCTTTCAACGTGTATGCGCCGGGTAAATATTTGCAGGAAAACACGCAAACCATGGAGCCGGTAAGAACCTGGTCCTATGCCGTAAAGGCGGGCGATCAGCTGAAAGATACCTGGCCGTTGTCGTCTTTTGAAGACGCACATTATCACCTCAGGGTATATGGCCCCAACGGGTTTTACCGGGAGTTTACCGGCGATGCCGGCGATCCGCAGGTGGAAATAACGTGCAACTATCAGCGCAGCATTACCAACAGTAAAAAACTAACCGGCAATGTGGACCTGAAACTGGTAAACCACGGCACACAGCCGGCCACTTTTACCATCGCCGATATGGGATATAAAAAAGGCGTGCTGAAGAAAACGGTAGCCGCGCGCACCACTGCCACGCTGGTAATAGACCTGGCTAAAAGCCAGGGTTGGTACGACTTTTCCGTGAAAGCCTCCGGCAGCAATCTTTTCTCGCAACGTTATGCCGGCAGGGTGGAAACGGGGAAGGAAAGCATCAGCGACCCGGTAATGGGAAGAGTTTAAATATTTATTCACAACGACAGGCAAGAAGGCGTTTCTCAAAAGGAAGCGCCTTTCCTTTAAGGCCCCACCGGGAGCGGTTGCTTCTTATCTGTTAGCTTCAACAGGAGTTTGGTAAATAAAGGCAGGATCGATTTGCACTTCTTTATAAAGCGCTGCGACAAATCGTGCCGCGACAGGAAGGCATGGTAAATGCGGTCGTTATAAGTGGTGCCATACCCGAATTTATTATGCTCCGGGTGGTGCAGGTACCACTGTTCATCTTCGATATGGGTAGGCCACCAATATTTTACATGGCCTCCCCTGCGGGTAATTTCTTCTGTCAGGTTCTGGCCCGCATCCATATCATCTGTCATGTTCATATCCGGGTAGTTCAGCTCTTTCAGGTAAGCGGTGGAAATGCCAAAGAAAAAAGGAGAAACATACAGGTTCTTCGCATCGCGCAGGTGATTGGCGGTTTGTGCAGCGCCCGCAATGGTATGTGGTTCACGGAGATCTTCCAGTAAAGCGGGGAGCCATTCCCGGCGTGTAGGCACGCAGTCTATATCAAAAAAGATCAGGTAATCGGTATCGGTTACAGTCCGGCAAATGTGATTCAGGAAATCGCCATGACTGAACTGTTCATCAATGATGTGATGTACCGGCACGCCGAATTTGCGGAATACTGCTTTTTGATACCGCGGTACTTTCGGGTTTACCTTATGATTATAGAACGAGAATATCTTAAACGTCTTTTTTCTTTCCCTTGCCATCATTTATTATTTAAGAACTTTTTAATTGAATTGGTTACTTCATCCCGGCTATCGCCGAAAGGCGAGAGGTAAAAGAGTACCTGCCGTTCTGTAACCAGGTCTCTTTTAGATAACCCTATCCGTACCAGCAGGATCCGCAAAGGAGTGAGCATCAGCAGGCGCCATCTGTTTTTGTGTTTGTTTTTGTTGTGCAGGTAAAGCGCGCGGTCGTACACGCTTAATACTTTGGTGGCCTCGCGGATGCCGTCCATCAGGCGGTCCCTGTAGTCTGTTGTCAGCCTTTCTGCCGGTATAAAATGTTTCAGTTTCAGGTCTTTGTCGTAGTATAACGTATACCCCCAAAGGAGCAGCCGTTTGCAATATTCAAAATCATCGCCGGTGGTGAGTTTTTCCCCGTTCCTGCCGTTCAGGAGAGAAGGGTATTTATCGTCGAATACCCGGAGGAACAGCGCCCGCCGGGTGATGAGCCCTGCGCCAAGCACAAACCCACGGTGGGTTACATCGCCTGATTCATCTGCCGGAATACCAATGGCATATTTGTCTTTATACTCTTCAAACCAATCGGGATAAGCTGCCACATTTGTTACCGGTACATTTTGCCCTCCGGCCGCCCCTATCATTTTATCTTTCCTCATCACCTGCCAGGAAAGGTAAACGTAATTTTCATCCAGCAGGTTATCATCGTCACAAAATATCAGGCATTCGTATTTCGCTTCCCTGGCGCCTTTTTTCCGGGCATACATTTGCCCGCGGGTAAGTTCATCCACTACCCTGCACGTGGCATTTACCGGTTGATTTTCCCGCCAGATGGACCTTGCACATTCCACCGTATTATCCGACGAAGCATTATTCACCAGTATAATTTCCCAGAAAAAATCTTCCGGCACCACCTGTTTATTCAAATGGGCCAATGTTTGCGGCAGCCGGGAAGCGCTGTTATAACAGCAAATAATTACGGAAACGCCTCTTACATTACTTTCCGGGATGTTCCACTTCATTTATTCCTGTTTTTTAAATTATTCCACTTTAAGTATCCTGACAATCTGGTTTACCGGCAACGGCACCGGTTCATTCAGCGCTGCGTAAGTGCCCGCGTGGATAGCAATGAACTGTACCAGATCAAACATTTTATGCGGGTCTTTACTCCACCTGGCCTTCAGGAATTTTTTTACAGATTTCCGGGAGAATTTCCATGGTGACATTATTTTTTGTTCGAGCGATTTTTTTTGTTCGGGGAATACCTGTAGTAAACAGGTTTCATAACAGATAAAAGTACCGTACAGGAGCCGCTGCAGGTATTTAACATTAGCACGGTGCTGTGGAATGATATGCGTGAGCTTCAGGCTGGGGGATACGCCTGCGGCATATCCTTTACTGATGCAATGCAATACCATTTGTGTGTCTTCGCCGCTGCTGAGTTTATTTCCTTTTCTGCCGGAGGCGGTGAAGCGTCCCTGGCGGGCCAGTTGTACAAACTCTTTCAGTATGGGCGCCGAAGTGCAAAGCCCGGTACCAAAAGGGTAACAGGATTGCCAGGAGCTTTCGCTGGCGGTGCGGATCGTTTGTTCTTCCCGCTGCTGAAAGGCAGCGCTGGCAAACTGCCGGATAGAAGCGTCTACGCCGTCAATAAAATCTACTTTTACATTACCCGGTCCCCAGGCGGCTACTGCAGGATATTGTTCATTCAGTTTTTTTAATTCCTGGAGGTAATCGCTTTCAGGTTCATTATCATAATCAAAATACACAATGTAGTTACCGGCAGATTTTTCAATGGCGGCCATCCGTGCAAAGTTTACACCCTGTTCCTGTACAAGGAGTATATGCATTCCCGGGATCTTTTCTTCAAATGCCTTCACATAGGATTGTTGTTGCAGTGGTACATCGCTGTTATTATCCACGAGGATCACTTCCGTGGAAATATTGCTGGTGTCCAGCCGCGACACGGCTTCCAGGCATCGTTTCAGTATCCGTTCATCCGGGTTATAGGTGCATATGACCAGCGAATAATCTATCGTTTTTTTCCAATCCATAACGAATCATATTGCCTGTAGAAACTAAAATGGTCCTTCGTAAGATTATCTATTACGTAGGTGGGTCCCAGTTCGTCCCTGTCGGGGTAATAGTCGTGGAACGCAATAAAGCCGCCCTTCACTACTTTGGAGGCATACAGTTCAAAATCGGACCTGCAGCCTGCAATGGAGTGGTCGCCGTCGATGAACAGGAAATCGATCTTTTGAAAGTCGTTGTACATTTCAAACGAGTAGCCTTTTTTTACGATGATCTTATCATAAACAGACAGGCGTTCCATATTTTCCGTGAAGCGTACCAGCAGGTCGGTGCTGGCGCCTTTTTCAGCGTATTCCTGCCGGCTTCCCTGGTCAAACCCGGCGTCTGCATTGAACGGGTCAATGGCATATATTTTCCCGGAGCGGAGTCCTTTTGAAATGCAGTAAGTACTTTTTCCCTGCCAGCTGCCAATTTCCACTACCACCGCATCGCGGCGCAGTTTGCGTGCGGTGAGGAAAAGCCCCAGCGCTTCCCGTTCGGTAAGCCATCCGTCTATATCGTAATAGGAATGGATCTTTTTAAGGGCTGATCTTTCTATCATTTTCCGGAACATATGCTGGATGATTTATTTAAAAAGATTTTTTACCCAACGTTTCACCCGTTTTCTCAACAACTGTTCTTTTTTTAACGTCCGCCATTTTTCTTCGAGAAAAAAATCTTTGTTTAAGAAGAAATAATCTGCCTGTTTTTCCGGTATAAAATAAGATGGATGCACCAGTGGTTTTTCCAGTTGCGCCGCCGGTAAATTGGCGTGATCTTCCCGGACATTAAACGTATGGGTGGCATCCGGCCGGAATCCCAGGTTGCTGATAAGATTTACGTTGGGGGTGATACATAGTCCGTTCCTGAAAAAATTGATCAGGTTGAACTGGTAGTCCCAGGAGTCTATTTCTTTTCTTTTTAATTTTTGAAAGATCTCTATCCAGCCGTTGACGAGGAATTGATCACTGAAGATATTTTCCAGCACGGTAACGGCGTCTTTTTCTTCGTAATGTTCCAGGTCGATGTCGTATGCTTCCCAGGACCGGCGCCAGCTTGCCCAACCCCAGATATGACTGTATTGGGAGAAATAATAGCTGCCGTTGCCCCATTTTTTTCCCATCTGCAAATTGGTGCCGGTGATATTTACCATACGTGTATCGTGCCGGTAGCGGGGAAGGAGCTGGTCGCAGAAATAGAAGAAATCGCTGGTGGGTAAACAATCATCTTCCAGGATAATTCCTTCTTCTTCCTGCTGGAAGAACCAGCTTACTGCTTCAGCTACGGCTACTTTGCAGCCTTTGTTTTTTTCGCTGAACAATTTGTATACGCTACAGTCCCAATCTACCTGGTCGTATATCATCCTTGTTTCCCTGCATAATTGTATATCCTTTTCAACGCCTGCCCGGGGGCCGTCTGCTGCAATATAGAGTTTAGCGGGCCGGGCTTTTCTTACCTGTTCAAATATTTTCAGGGCGGTATCAGGTCGGTTGAAGGATAATAACAGGACAGGAGATTGCACATGATAATTGGCCATACCTGATAATAAATTATATAGGATGTATAGTAAATGTAAGAAAATGATACCTGGAAAACAAGGATTTAAATAACGGATATATGCTCACGCTTTATATGTTTTTCCCAGAAAGGAAATCTTAACCAGGCATGGCATCCCAATGGCAGGCGTCCGTTATTCAATTCATACAATCGTTCCGGGTTTACTTCGAAACTGAAGCTGGCGGCGGTTTCGGGAGGTGCAGTTCTGAATGAAGGATCCAGGAGTGGAATCACCTGTGTCCAGATCATATCTTCATTAAAACTTTTCCCGGAATAATATCTTTTCAGATGATAATTAAAAAAGATAGCATCCTGTTCCTGTTTTAACCTCTTCCGTAAAGCTGCGAAATTGGCATATATGAAGCGATAGAGTTTCCATTTTAGCCGGTATCTTCTTAATAATTTCAGCCTGGTAACACAAGCCTTTACGTTCCGGATTGAAAATCCTGAATTAAGCGCGCCGTGGAAAGGGGCGTCCGGGCTGGCTTCCAGGTATCCTTCAAAAACAGGCGCGCCGATGAAGTCGAAGTCGAACCCATGATATTCCTGTATGCGGGAACTGAAAATGTATGCATCCAGTTCGTAGGTCATCATAAATTCATAACCGGCAAACTGCTGGTAAAAAGGAACGGATAATTTCATCCGGTTATAATTTTCCAGGGAAGAAAGCCATTGGGGAGCAACCGGCTTCGGTTGAAGACGGGGATGTATGGCCAGGTAATGGTCTACAGGCATTCCTTCCGGGAACACCAGGAAGCAGTCGAATGTTTTTAAATGCCTGTAACAGGCGAGCAGCGACAGTTTTTCTTCCTCGGATGGCACAGATTTATGCACGGGTATGATCACACAGAGTTTGCTAAGCACGGTCATATTTCGTCAACGGGTAGGTTAAAAAACAGGTCCGAGGATAAAATGAGGACGTTTTATATAACCAGGCGGGTGGTTATTTTGTTCAATGATAACGGTAACTATCCGAACTAAATTATCCGGTTTTTGTTATTTGTTTTTTTGTATATTGACTAACGTGTTAAAGATCCCGTTGCCTCGAACTCCACATATCACGAATTATATTAAATCATCCAAAATCGTCCTTTATGAAACTTTCTTCCCGTCACCTGCCCCTCATGTTCCTGTTTGCCATGATCCTGGCTTTCGTTGCCTGCTCCAAAGACGGAGATCAGGGCCCTGCCGGTAATCCTGGTCCTGCCGGTCCTGCAGGCCCCGGTGGTCCCGCTGGCCCTGCTGGTCCCAAAGGAGATACCGGCGTTGCCAACGTAATTTATTCCGATTGGCTCGATGTAGCTTTCGACAGTATCCGCGATGAGAACCAGGTGCCTACCGGCGAAGGCTTTATTGGCGCCATTGAAATTCCAAAGCTCAATAAAGAGCTGCTGACCAAGGGCACTATTAATGTTTATTTTAACATTGACTCTGCCGATGCACCTTATATAGTGCCATTGCCCTACATCGACCCTTACCTGTTTGTAAGCTTCCGTGCTTTTGAAGGAGGCATTGTCATCCTGGCCAGTCATGATCTCAGCTCTGGTAATTACCCGGGCGAAAAAAAGATCCAGCAGTTCCGCTATGTGCTGGTACCGGGTGGTGTGGCTGCCCGCAGCGCCAGTGGCGGGGTAGACTGGAAAGATTATAAATCTGTGCAGAAGTACCTGGGGCTGAAAGATTAACAGCTTTATGCTTTGTGAAAAGGTCTTCCTGCCAGCTGCAGGAGGACCTTTTGTTGCGCTATATGCACAGTTTGTTCCGCAGCGGCTACGCCCGCTAAGGTGTTAACCCTGTATAGTGCTACGTTCCCGTAAAACGGCTTTTAATTTGATAGGCATCAGGATATGAAGAAGCTCCTGTTGATCACACTGTTTGCATACCTGCTGAATGGCTGTAGTTCCCCTTCAGCCCCGGCTACATCTGGTGAGCACATCAGTCCCCGTAATACCGGGATAAGCCCGGAAAACGCCTATAACGACCTGTTCCTGGACAGCTCCGCGATAGCGGCATTTATTACTTCACAAAAACTGGATGATACTATTGGCAACCGGCTCCGCAGCTTTTATAATGCCCGTAATTTTGAGTTTGCGTGGTTCGACAGCCGGGGACCGGTAGAACAGGCGGCTGCTTTCAGGAGCCTGTATAATTACAGTAAAGACAGTGTAAGCAACCGTGCACTGGACAGGCGCCTGAATGACCTGATGGATGAAGACAGCCTGGTGATCAGCCCGTCTGACAAGGAGGTTATTAAAACGGAGCTGCAGCTTACCTGGAGGCTCATTAATTATTTCCGGGAAACCGGAGGCAGCATTGGCCAACTGGAGCATATGGTGCCGGCACAACGCTACCCGGTAATGGAGCTGGCCGATTCCATGCTTCAAACCAACGATAAGGTTTTCCCGGCGGTAACCCCCATGAAGGAACCGCTTAAAGCTTACCGGGAATATGTCCGCAAAGGAGGCTGGCAGCCGGTACCACCGGTAAAGAAAGGGTTCAGGAAAGGACAGTCGTCACCAGGGATCATCGCGGTAAAAAAACGGCTGCAGATCACCGGTGAGTTAAAGCCGGGCGACAGCAGCGACCTGTTTAACGACGAGCTGGAAGCGGCCATCAATGCCTTCCGTAACAGTAACGGGTATACGCAGAATGGCGTATTGAATGATACGGTGATCAATGCACTGAATATTTCCGCGGAAGAACGGCTACAACAGTTGCTGGTGAATATGGAGCGCATGAAATGGATGCCTGTAAAACCGCAGGGAAGGCTGATCCTCGTAAATATACCGGCCTTTGTGCTGCATGTAACGGATGGAGACAGACGCCTGTTTGATATGGATATTGTTGTGGGAAAAGAAGGACACAGCACTACCATGTTTTCAGGAATGCTGAACCAGGTAGTATTCAGCCCGTACTGGAATATTCCCCGCAGTATTGTGCGGAAGGAAATCCTGCCTGCAGTGCAGCGCAACAAGGGCTACCTGGCGTCCAAACATATGGAGGTAACGGGGCAGGCCAATGGTTTGCCGGTCATCCGCCAAAAGCCTGGCGTACATAATGCGCTGGGCAGGGTAAAGTTCCTGTTTCCCAATAGCTATAATATTTATTTTCATGATACGCCGGAGAAAGGACTTTTTGAACGGGACAACCGGGCTTACAGTCATGGTTGTATCCGGTTAAAGGACCCGGTGGAAATGGCGCAGTTTGTTTTGAAGGATTCACCTCAATGGACCAGCGAAAAGATCGATAGTGCAATGAACAGCGGGAAAGAAAAATTTGTGGCGGTAAAGAACCCGGTACCGGTGATCATTACTTATTTCACTGCGTGGACGGAAGGAGGCAAATTACATTTTGCCTCCGATGTATATGGGCATGACGGGGTATTTAAACAAAAACTGTTTAAATAGTTTAAGACGCGCTGCTGTCTTTTACAAGGATCTTTGTATGTGCGGAATAATATTTATCCGGGCTGTAAAGGAACAGGCAGGTACCATTACGGATGCTGCTGATCACTTTGCGATGCACATTTTCGGGAATGGCAGGGCAACCCAGGCTGCGGCCGATATAACCCTGTAATTTGCCGAGCTTGTCATTTACATAATCGGCGCTGTGCATAACAATACCCCTGCTGAGGGCGTTGTCATTAATACCGGCTTCTTCTCCTTCCAGGCGGAGGGAGTAGCCATGTTCGCCGGTATAGGTATCGCCGGTAATATAGAAACCAAGACTGCTTTTAAAGCTGTTCATCTTGTTTGAAAAAGTATTGGCAATATCTTTACCGGAATTTCGGCCATGGGATACCAGCGTGTTAAAAAGTAACAGCTTATTCTTCAGGTCTATTACAAATAAACGCTTTTTTGTACTGGGCAGGGAGAAGTCGATAATGGACAACACATCGGGATTTTTAATCCGTCCGTTTTCCTGCAGGTGCTCATACCCGGTCATGGCATTTTCAAATGCGTCTCTTGAGAGACCGGTGGTGTCCAGCCGCATAATGTCGTACAGGCTTTCCCGTTGTACAGAATCCGTTTTAACAGCAGCAGCCGGTTGTGCGGTGGCTGTGGATTTTGCAGGGGTAAGATTTGTAAAATTTGTAAATAGAAATACGAAAAGAATAATAGTAATAATAAAAATCAACGGTTTAATCACTTGCTTCAATTTCATGTTCACACTCCGTGGTTTATTGGTTTAGAGAAAACATAGACAGCAAAGATAACCTTTTTTGCTGTGAAAATGCCTTCAAAGGCCCGTCTGAGGCCGTTGAACGGTTATTTTTAACAGGTTGTTCACATACATGAAAAATATGTATAAGTGGTTATTTCCGTCATAATCCTTAATTTATCTTAAAAATAGCATCATGCCTGAATTACCCGATCTGCAGGCCTTCCGTCATAACCTGGAAAAGGCGCTGCTGCATAAAAAGCTGAAATCCGTTACTGTAAAGAATGCAAAGAAGCTACATGTTAAAGAAGCAGACCTGAAAGCCGCCCTGGAAGCACAGCCGTTGCAGCATATACAACGGGTAGGAAAAGAGCTGCATTTTGTATTTAAAAACGGGCATGTGCTGGGAATGCACTTAATGCTGCATGGAAAACTGTATTTGTTTGAAAAAGAGAATGAACAAAAGCATACCATTGCGGAGCTGTTGTTTGCAGATGGTACCGGGCTGGCATTAACGGATTTCCAGGCTGCCGCCAACGTTCAACTGGATCCCGAAGAGAAAACAGCTCCTGATGCATTGTCGGACGACTTCAATGAAAGCTATCTTAAAGCACAACTGGCAAAGAAAAAAATCACCATAAAAAAATATTTGCTGGACCAGCATAATGTGCTGGGAATCGGAAATGCTTACGCAGATGATATCCTGTGGGATGCCAGGATCTCTCCTTTTTCCATCTGTAATAAAATACCAGCCGCTAAGATCAAAACGCTTTTAAAATCCGTAAAGAAGATCCTGGAAGCAGCGGAAAAGAAGATCCTGAAAAGTAACCCGGACATCATCAATGGCGAGGTACGTGATTTT
Organism: Chitinophaga sp.; assembly: GCA_039593235.1. Lineage (GTDB taxonomy): Bacteria > Bacteroidota > Bacteroidia > Chitinophagales > Chitinophagaceae > Chitinophaga. The sequence continues at coordinate 10,735 of JBCNPS010000209.1, forward strand.
ATGCTGGTGCATAACGCTAAATTAACCGAAAGTCCCGGTGGCGCGCCTATTAAAAAAGACACCGGCGGCGGCCGGAAAACTTATTATACAGACGAGCAGGAATTATTTGAGTAAACCAAGGAGTATCGCCTGATATTGGCAACCGGGAAATTATTTGAGTAAAGTAATAAGCTGGGTTGCATTC
>JBCNPS010000021.1:0-25726 GCA_039593235.1 Chitinophaga sp.
GAGGTAATTAGGTGTTACATACAACAGGGAAGCATATTCTTTTGGCAACCGCAGCTGCATGTAATGCTGCTCTACCAGTTTGCGGAAGTTGCGCAACAATACGAAGTTGTGAGGCGGCTCCTGCCTGGCGACGCCCTGCCTGCTGGCGCGACTTACCTCTATAAACATTCCCAGCACATGCAGCCGCAGCATATCCTGGCTGTAAGGCTGTTCCCCTTTGATTTCTTTCAGCATCGCTTCAAACTGTGCGGTGACCGCCGGGATGGCGGCTTTGGGAAGTTGTACCACTCCCTCTGCGCTTACGCCGCTGAAAAAAGGAAACCGTTCCACGTAATCAGCGTCCTGCAGGAAGGCATTAAAAAACCCGGCAGATACATTCATCACGTAACCTTCTATCCCGCCGGAAAAAAACCAGCTGTGTACCTGTCCGGGTATCATAAAGTATAATTGTCCCGGTTTAACGGGAAACCTTTCAAAATCGATGGTATGACTTCCGCCCCCGGCAGTAAAAAACGCCAGATGATAAAACGAATGCCGGTGAGGGAAATGAATGTCGCGGTGAGCCGCCAGGTAATCCGAAAACCTGGCTACCAATATATCTTCCGATGCCGGTTTTCCCATAGCCAGGGAACAGATATCGTATGTTGGAATAAGCGCCTTTGACATGATGCAACAAAGGTACAAAGGAAGAGAGAACGGGGGTTGTGGTATTAGGGTGTTTAATGGTACTTTTTACTTATAAGGATAATTTGTGTGATGATCCGGGCCGGATCATCACACAAATCACTGTTTTTATTATTGCTTTACATATTTCATCAGCCATTCGTCCATTTCCCACAACATGTGCAGAATGCTTTCTTTAGCGGCATAGCCATGGCTTTCTTGCGGCAGGAATACCAGTCGCGCGGTGCCGCCGTTCCCTTTAAGTGCATTGTACAATCTTTCGCTTTGCACCGGGAATGTGCCGGAGTTATTATCGGCTTCCCCATGGATCAGGAGAATAGGCGTTTTCAGCTTATCGGCATAAGAGAAGGGCGACATTTTATAGTACACTTCCGGCGCCTGCCAGTAGGTGCGTTGCTCGTTCTGAAAACCGAAGGGAGTCAAGGTACGGTTATAAGCGCCGCTGCGGGAAATACCTGCTTTAAACAGGTTAGTATGCGCCAGCAGGTTAGCCGTCATGAATGCGCCATAAGAGTGCCCGCCAACTGCAATACGGTCCTTATCGCCAATCCCCATTTCCGTGATCTTATTCACCGCCGCTTCTGCATTCATTACCAGCTGGTCAATAAAAGTATCATTGGGTTCTTTATCACCTTCCCCTACAATGGGCATTTCGGTGGCGTCCATTACTGCAAAGCCGCGGGTTACCCAAAAGATGGGTGAGCCATAGTTCACGCGGGTGAACCGGTAGGCAGAGCCACGCACCTGTGCAGCATCGCTGGCAGATTTATATTCGCGGGGGTATGCCCACATGAGTACCGGCAGGCGGCCGTCTTTAGTAGGGTCATATCCTTCCGGCAGGTATAGCATGGCGGTGAGGTCTACCCCGTCTTTCCGTTTGTATTTCAGCAGTTGCTTTTGTACTCCCTTCAGTTGTGGCTGCGGGTGAGGAAATGCGGTAAGCGCCACAGAAGATTTCTTTTTAAGATTTTGCAGGTAATAATTTACGGGAGATGATACCGATTCACGTGCAATTACCACCACGAGTTTAGCAGGATCTATCACATCGGCTACCTGCTCATAATAAGGCGCTGCGGAGCGCCACAGGATCTTTTGTTTACCGTTATTTAAATTAAAGGAAGACAGGAAAGGCCGGTCTCCTTCAGGAGAAGCACCAGGCGCCGTCATCAGCAATTCCTGCGAGGGCGACACGTATAATACGTCCCTGTTATACTGGTTCTTTATGGTTACAGGAGTTCCGGGATCGTTGTAGCGGTCATTTTCAGAACGGTCTATCAGCGTAACCGGCGCCTGTGAAGGATTGGCCGGGCTAATACGGCTCACCTTTATTTTTTGTTGGGTGCTGTTGGCATCGTATACCAGTGCCAGCTGATCATTGGCCCAGCGGATACCGGCAAAGCGGTTCACGGTTTTCACCAGTTCCACCGGTGCAGCGGTGAATGGGGCTGGCAGGGTATTCACCACATCGCGGAAGGGTACTTCCTTTTTGGGATCGCCACCGTCGAGGGCCTGTACCCACCAGATAGTAGCCGGTGCATCATTGCGCCAGGAAAAGTAACGGGGATAATTGTTGGTGGCGTCAAATCCTTTCGGGCGCACTTCATCCAGCGGGTTGCTGGCCAGTTTCTTTACCAGTTCTCCATTCATTTTCCATATTTCCACTTCCTTTGGGAAACGGCTTGAGCCTACCAGGTAAGAATACGGGCGGTGCAGGCTTTCCATCAGCAGGTATTGATTGTCGGGTGATGGAGAGGCCGTTACATAAACAGCGGGTTTACCGATCACCTGTTCCCCTCCGGCGCCGATGATCACAGGTTCGGATTGAAAATAGTAATCAAACAGCTGCTCATCGTAAGGATTTTTCAGCATGTCCTGGTAAGTGGCTGCCGGAGCGGCTTTCCCGGAAGTTTGCTGCACTGTTGGTCCTTCCGGCGCCAGTGGTTTTTCCGGAGCTTTGCCAATGGACGCCGGTACGGCCAATGCCAGGATGCGGTTATCATCGATCCAGGTAAACGCAGGACCTGCAATATCATTCAGCGCGCGGGCGCTTTGCTGCGTGGCGGCGCCGGTAGCAATATCGGCTTTCCACAAAGTAATGCGGCTGTTGTCTGTAATGGTAAAGGCAATACTTTTTTGTGAAGGCGACCAGCTGATGTTACCGATGCGGGCATTGGCAGGCAATCCGGTAACCGCGTATTCATTATTGGTTTTGATGTTCTTGATGCGGATAGCGGTAACGTAAGCGGCCCGGCTCGGACCAAAATTGGCCGGGTTGATGCGCGCTCCCGCCAGCCGGTATTCCGGCTGCGATAGTTCTTCAATGGTAGGGTAACTGGTACGCTCCATGATCAGCATTACATCTCCTTTGCTGTTAAAGTCCGTCGACGGCGAAGGCGCTGCCATAGCCAGGTCCAGGATACTTTTTGGAGGTGTTTGGTACTTCAGTGCATCCTGTGCATAGGCATGAAGGGTAATGAACAAGGATAGCGACAGTATTAATTTTCTCATAGCGGTTGTTGATATTGATAAGCAATCAGGGCAAAATAAACTTATTGCTACAGTCTGCAAAGCGGAAAATGATGAATGAAAAAAGGAAGAAGTGCTGTAAACCAGGTACAGGATTTATAACCAGCAATGTAGACCTTTGGCAGGATTAAGAAATTCTGGTGTAAACTTCAAACAGGATTATCTAAACAACTGTGTAAACCTATATCAGGACAAGACCGTGCATGCACAGTGCATAAGGAGAGCATTAGGAAAGCATTAGGAGAGTATTAGGAGAGTATTGAAAGTGTATGGTGACTGTATAAGGAGTATATGGTGACTGTATAGGGAGTACTACACATAGACCACTCCTAAGCATCGGAGAAGTATGCGGAAAGTAATAGTAATCCGATCGGGGGGATGTAAGGGAATGTAAATTAAACTGTGTCAAAAATTTATTTTTACAAATTTAGTTTTAGGCGTTCACCAAACTTAATAGATAATTGAGCGACAGTCAAAGTCCAGTTTTTCAATGGCTTGGTCCATTTTTTCTGGATATTTTGAGTGACAAGGTAAATTAGTTTTAACAGTGCCATCGGGAATCCCTTATTTAACTATATGCCGCTATTATCCAAAAAATTCAATTAAATAGCTCAGTTCTGCCAGGTATATAATAACCCTGATTTTCATCTCCCTAAAAAAAATATAAAAAAGTAAAAAGTTCCATTACCTTTGCAAACATCAGATGATATGATGAATACAAACACTTCTCCTTTAAAACGACTCAGCCTGGCGGAAGAGGTGGCAGACCGCCTCCAGGAGTTGATTACATCCGGGAAATATGCCGTGGGACAGCAGTTGCCCACAGAACCGGAATTGATGTTGCAGTTTTCCGTGGGTCGTTCCAGCATCCGGGAGGCAGTGAAAGTACTGGCCCATCGGGGACTAGTGCGGGTACAGCAAGGGCTTGGCACCTTTGTACTGTCGCAATCCGGTACGGGTGAAGCATTATCGCAGCGGTTGCAGCGGGCCGATTTTGAAGACTTGAATGAAGTGCGTTTCCTGCTGGAAGTAAAAATCGCAGAGAAAGCTGCCATGCATCGCAACAGCAGGGATATTGAGAAGATGAAGGGGTTTCTGAAAAAGCGTTTTGAATATGCGTCCAACAACCAGCTGGAACCTTGTATCCAGGCGGATATCAATTTTCACAACGCGCTGGCGGAAGCAGGTAAAAATGAAATTATGCGCGACCTGTACAGGACCGTGGCGGAGCACCTGAAAAAATCTTTCCTGCTGCGTTTTGCCAATACAGACAGCTTTGTGCGTACACAGCATTACCATGATGCACTACTGCAAAGCGTTATAGACAAAGATCCAAAGAAGGCGCTGGTGTGGGCAACCAGGATCAGTGACCAGAACAAATAATTTTTTTACCCTTAAACATCAGATGATCTGATCTTAAAAGAACAGAAATGGAAACAACATTATCAGAACAGCACAAAGTTGCCGCGCAACAGGCAGCACAAAACACGGTGCTGTCTATCCTATTGGCGTTAAGTTTTACCCACTTCCTGAACGACACGATGCAGTCGCTCATCCCGGCCATGTATCCTGTACTCAAGGATTCGCTTAAATTAAATTTCACACAGGTAGGGCTAATTACCCTTACTTTCCAGATGTCGGCATCACTGCTACAGCCGCTGGTAGGCCTGTATACCGATAAAAAACCGCAACCTTATTCGCTGGCTATTGGCATGGGTTTCACGCTGATAGGGCTGGTATGCCTGTCGATATCCCATAACTTCCCGATGGTATTGGTATCTGTTGGGCTGGTAGGTGTGGGTTCCGCGGTATTTCATCCCGAGGCATCACGACTGGCACATATGGCCTCCGGCGGAAAACATGGTATGGCGCAATCGCTGTTCCAGGTAGGCGGCAATGCCGGCAGTTCCCTGGGTCCCTTACTGGCCGCCATGGTAATTGTTCCCTTTGGGCAGTTCCATGTGATCTGGTTTTCTGTAGCCGCCTTGCTGGCTATCGTGGTAATGCTGAACATCAGCAAATGGTATCTTTCCAACACCCACCGTATTAAACCGAAAAAGGCGGCACTGGGGCTGGACAGGCCAAAGCTGTCCAATTCCACGGTCATCTTTTCGCTGGGTATCCTGCTGGTGCTGATCTTCTCCAAATATTTCTACATGGCCAGTATGACCAGCTACTATACCTTTTACCTGATGGACCGTTTCCATATTTCCACGCAGGCATCGCAGGTATACCTGTTCATCTTCCTGTTTGCCGTAGCGGCGGGCACTTTTATCGGCGGCCCCGTGGGCGACCGTATCGGCCGTAAATATGTGATCTGGATCTCCATCCTGGGCGTAGCGCCGTTTTCTTTACTGCTGCCACATGCCACCCTGTTCTGGACAGCCGTGCTCAGTGTATTCATTGGCGTTATACTCTCTTCCGCATTTTCCGCGATCCTTGTTTATGCACAGGAACTGGTGCCGGGTAAAGTAGGTATGATTGCCGGTTTATTCTTCGGGCTTGCCTTTGGTATGGCCGGTGTAGGCTCTGCACTGCTGGGTCGCCTGGCAGATGCCACCAGTATTGCCTATGTATACCAGGTTTGCGCGTATCTCCCGTTAATAGGACTCCTTACCGGCTTCCTTCCCAACCTCGAGAAAAAGAAATAGCCCCATTTAGCGGAGGCCGCGGCCTCCGCTAAATTCGCATACATTCGCACCCAAAAACAATACTTATGTGGAAAGGCATACTGCTTGTGCTGCTTGGCGCATGCAGCTTTGGGATTTTATCAACGATCGTTAAATCGGGTTATCAGCAGGGTTATACGTTAGGCGAATTATGCAGTGTGCAGGCGGGTTTTGGAATGGTGGCGCTATGGATCATCCACGCACTTTCCGGTAAAAGAACGACGGGACTGGGCAACAAGGCTGCCCGTACCTGCTTTCTACTGGGCAGTTCTACCGGAATGGTAAGCATCACTTATTACCAGAGTGTACAATATATCCCTGCCAGTATTGCCATTATTCTGCTGATGCAGTTTACCTGGATGAGTATGCTGGCAGAATGGATCATCTATAAAAAACGTCCTTCGCCCATACAGTGGGTGGCGGTATTTTTTATTCTTGCCGGCACCTTGCTGGCGGGAGGTTTGTTTAACCACGGTCATACCACCCTGAACTGGAAGGGTATTGGTTTTGGCCTGCTGGCGGCCATGTGCTATACCGTGTTTATAGTGGTAAGCGGCCGCGTAGCCGCTTCATTAGGCCCGGTTCTGAAAAGCGCCTGGATTGTTACTGGGGCGTTTGTGCTTATCAGCCTCATTTTTCCGCCGGTGTACCTCTATAATGGCCGTTTTACCGGCACCAGCCTGTGGATATGGGGCATTCCCCTCTCCCTTTTTGGTACGGTACTGCCACCTTTCCTTTTTTCAAAGGGAATGCCCCAAACCGGCGTATCGCTGGGCGCCATCCTCAGTGCCGCCGAGCTGCCGGTAGCCATGCTTGCCGCTACCATTTTCCTGCACGAATCCGTATCTTCTCTCCAGGTACTGGGCGTAGCCATCATATTAGGCGCTATTGCCATGGCAAATCTGAAACGACGGAAATGAAAACCCATGAGGTGTTTTTTTTATTTATCTTTGCTCCCTCATTAGTGATTTACGAACTGTTTTTTCATGAAAGCATTTAATTTTTTTATTCTATATCGCCTTCCGATCGGGATCCTGTTACTGATAGGCGGTATTGCGCTGGGCCTGACAATTGGCTGGTGGGAAGCCACCATTGTGCTGGTACTGGCAGTAGTGTGTTTGGTAACGCATGTGATGTTTGGCCCCATGAGGATAGTACAGGAAGCCGTGGAAGCCGGCGACATTGAAAGGGCTACCGCCCTGATGAACCAGGTAAAGTTCCCTAAACTGCTGTACAAACCTATCCGCTCTGTATATTATTTTATGCAAAGCAACATGGCCATGTATTCCAATGATCTTGATAAAGCTGAATCCACCATTCGCCAGAGCATTAACTCCGGCAGCCCTATGAAGGAATATGAGGGGATGCAGTATTTTCAGCTGGGTACCATCGCCTATCAGAAAAATGACCTGAAAACGGCTGATCAGAACCTGAAAATAGCGATGCGCAAAGGCTTACCGGACAAGGAAAACTCGGCAGCAGCCCTGTTAACCCTGGCGTCTATTGCCATGAGCCGCCGCGACTTCAAATCGGCCAAAGAATACTTCCGCAGGGCAAAAGCTCAGAAGCCTACCACTGCGCAGATCGTAAGCCAGATCAAGGAAATGGATAAATATATTTCCCGGATGCCGGGATAAGCAACCTGCTCCGGCAGTTTGCTTCAGAAAATGCAGTGGCGATAAAGTAACCTACTTTTGTCCCGCTGCATTTTTATTTTATAAATCGCTAACCAACATTTTGCGGATGCAATTAAAAATTTACACGTCCCTTCTCTTATCTGCTGCACTGTATACTGCTGCTGCCGCACAGGATACCAGCCGTATCAGCCAGCTGAACGAAATCACTGTTACCGCCGCCAAAGGCCCGCAGAAGGCCGGGGAAACCGGCAAGGTAGTCACCATCCTTTCACATGAATACCTGCAGCGTAACAGCGGCAGGAGCATTGCCGGCATCCTGAACCAGCAAACCGGCCTGATCATCAACGGCGCTGAAAACAATCCCGGCACGGTGCCCAATGTGTACATGCGCGGGGCCTCCAACGGCAATACCCTTATCCTGGTAGACGGCCTGCCGGTAAGCGACGCCTCCCAGATCAATAACACCTTTGATCTCAACTTCATTACCCCTGACCAGGTAGAGCGGATCGAAATACTCCGTGGCAGCCAGTCTACCCTCTATGGCTCCAATGCCGTAGCAGGCGTGATCAACATCATTACCCGCAAAACCGGTGATAAGAAATTTGGCGTGGGCGCCACCGCCAGCTATGGCAGTTACCACGATTTCCAGGGTAATATAAATGTCCATGGCAACGTTAACCGGTTCTCCTACCTGCTAAGCTACAAACATGAAAACACCAGGGGTTTCTCCGATGCCTACGACTCCACCCGCAAAGCAGGGTTTGATAACGACGGTTTCCGGCAACATAACGTTTTTGCCAAACTGGGACTTACTGCCGGGAAACGCTGGAATTTCGGTTACCTGTTCAATTTCAGTAATTATCACCACGACCTGGACGAGGGCGGCTACAAAGACGAAAAAGATTATACCGGTAAGTCCAGATACCTGCTCAATGGCTTTAACAGCGAATACCGCTTTAAAAACGGGTCCTGGCACGTTTTGTACAGCTACCAGCATACCAACCGGGAAATACTGAACGACTCCGGTTATGTGGGCGTGGGCGCCTATGCGCGGTACGACAGCTCCCTGTTCACCTCCAACATCCACCAGGTGGAGAGTTATGTGAACCTGGACCTGAGCAGCCGGGTCAGGCTGATCGGAGGCGCCGCCTATAACCGCGCGGCCACTAACCAGGAAGATTTCCTGCAAAGCACCTACAGCCCGGAAATAATCCCCAGCAAGTTATCGCCCGACAGTTCCCATACCAGCCAGATCAGCGTGTATGCCTCGTTCCTGCTGCATAACATGAATGGCTTTAACCTGGAAGTGGGTGGCCGGTTCAATCACCACAGCCTGTATGGCAATAACGAAACCTTCTCCATTAACCCCTCTTACCTGATCAATCCCAATCATAAGGTATTTATCAATATTTCTTCCGCCTACATGGTTCCTTCCCTGTACCAGTTATATGCCACCGGTTATGGTAACCGGGACCTGAAGCCGGAAACCACTACCAACTATGAAGCAGGCTACCAGGCCAATGTGGCAAATGGTAAGGTGGATTTCCGGGTAACCGGTTTTGCCCGCAATACCCGCGACCTGGTGATCTTTTACTTTGATCCTGTTACCTTTTTCAGCCAGTACCAGAATGCCAATAAACAGAAGGCTTATGGCGCTGAAGCGGAAGCCACCTGGCGCATTACCAGAAAACTGCAGCTAACGGCCAATTACACCTATGTGGATGGCCGTATTACCGTAAACCAGGATGGTAAGGATTCTTCTTACTACAACCTGTACAGGATCCCTAAACACGCCGTGAACGCCACTTTAGGCTACCAGGCTACCCGGGCGCTGTATGTATCGGCCACGGCTAAATACATCGATAAGCGTTTTGAGGGAGCTAACCCGATGGGGGATTATTATACCGTGGATTTATATGGTGAATATAAATTTGGTAACTTGCTTAAAATTTTCGCCGGTTTCAGAAATATTACAGATTATCAGTATTTTGATATCTCGGGTTATAATTCACGCCGGTTTAATTTTAATACCGGTATCGTATTTAATTTGTAAACATTAAAATCAACATAATGTCTTTAAAGAATCTTAATCCACGATTTGGGGTGTTGCTGCTTTTTATCCTGGCAGCAGGTGTAATACGTATCGTGTTGGGATCAGATGCTACCATGCAACCAATCGCCATGTTTACCCCGGTAGGCGCTATGGCTTTATTCGGCGGCGCTTCTTTTTCACAGAAATGGAAATCGTACGCCTTCCCTTTACTGACGCTGTTCGTTAGCGACATTATCCTGATGCAGGTTTTTCATAAGCAATTTGCAGAAGGCTTGCTGTACAGGGGCTGGGTATGGAATTACGCCAGCTTTGTGCTGATTGTATTACTGGGCCAGCTTTTAATCAAAAAAGCAAGTGTGGCCAACATCCTGATGGGTTCTGCAGGCGCAGCGATCCTGCACTTCCTGGTGTCTAACTTTGGCGTGTGGATCAGCGGTTCCACCAACATGCTCACCGGTTTACCATATACCAAAGATGCCGCAGGATTAGCCAGCTGCTATATCCAGGCAATTCCTTATATGTGGTATGTGCTGGTAGGTAATATTGTTTACTGCAGCATTTTCTTTGGCAGCTTTGAACTGGTTAAACGCAGACTGCGTTTTGCACAATAGTATTTTTATATTTGTTTTTAGAGATTTGGGGCTCGGGCAGATGAACACATTTGCCTGACTCTGAATCTCTAAATTTATTATAGGGGATTTCATTATTTTTCTCTCTTCTGCATAGCATTTCTGTATTAGCACCCTGGCTACAGTTTTACTGTAATACCCATACGAAAACAAGACATACGAAAATAAATCACGACACATGCGCAGCATTTCACGCAAATTTCAGGTTTCCTTTATTGCAGCAGTATTCGCTATTGCAGGATTAGCCTCCTGCTCTAAAGACAACCAGGCAGAAGTAATTGTACCACGGATAGTGAGCCCGGGGTTGAAAGACGGTAATGATACCATTTTTATTGGCGACAGCCGTGTATTGAGCCCGCAACTGGCAGAAGTAAAAGATCCTACTTTCCTCTGGCTGGTAAACGGCGTACAGGTAAGCACCGATTCTACCTATACTTTCAATGCAACAGCAAAAGGTGATTATACGATCTCCTATAAAATAATTTCCGGTAATGCACTGGCTACATTCTTTTACCGCATCAAGGTACTGGGCAAATTTGAAAATGGATTTTTCCTGGTGAATGAAGGCTGGTTTGGTCATGGCCCCGGGGATGTGAATTTTTACCGGAATGGGGAAGATTCCGTTTACCAGGATGTGTTTCAACGGACCAATCCGGGTAAAACATTAGGTACCACTACCGATTACGGCGCTATTTACAATAATAAAATGTACCTGGTATCCAAACAGGGCGCCTTTGTGGTAGCTGATCCCGGCACTATGAAAGAAACTGGTCGTATTGACCAGCTGCCGGCCGCAGGCAACTCCTTTTGCGGCATAAACAGCAGCACCGGCTTAATAGGCACCGCCGATGGCGTGTATCCCGTAAACCTGCAAACGCTGGCTGTAGGCAGTAAACTGGCCGGCGTAAGCGGCCAGGTGGGCGGAATGCTTACTGCTGAAGGTTATGTGCTGGTAATGTCACAGTCGCAGGGCATAGTGGCATTAAACAACACCGACCTGAGTGTAGCCAAAATACTGGGCCCCGCAGATGTAGGCTTTACCCGTACACCGGATGGTACCGTTTGGGCTGCCCGCAATAACATGCTGTTTGCCATTAATGCCAACAACCTGGCAATAGATACTGTTACAGTTCCCTTCCCTGTATATGGCTCCTGGGGCGCATGGAATGCAGGAATGCTGAGCGCATCTACTATTGAAAACGCGGTATTCATCGGCAAAACAAATTCATGGGGCGCCGGTGGTACCGAAGTATACAAATATGCAGTTGGCAATGCTAATTCCCTGAACACACCATTTGTAACCATTCCGGCCGGACGTGAAATGTACGGCGCAGGCGTAAGATATAACCCTGGTAACAATACCATTGTGGTAACAGATGTGAAATCAGGTTATGGCGATAACTATAAAAACAATACGCTGTACATCTACGATGCCAGCAGCGGCGGGCTGAAGAAAAGTGTGAACTACACAGGCTTCTTCTTCACATCCATGCCGTTATTTAACTAATAGTTCCGGGTGGCCTGCTTTTATCAAAAGCAGGCCACCGGAACAAGGCTAAAAGCTTTTCTATGCTACATTTAATTACAGGCGGCGCCCGTTCGGGTAAAAGCAGGTACGCACAGGAGCTGGCCTTATCACAAAGCGCTCACCCCATATATGTGGCTACTGCCAAAGTATGGGACGATGATTTTGCACAGCGCATACAGCGGCATAAGGAGGAAAGAGGAGCTGCGTGGGTGAACTATGAAGAAGAGTTGTATGTAAGCCGCCTCCCGCTGGACGGGCACACCGTAGTGATCGACTGCATCACCCTCTGGCTTACCAACTTTTTTACCGCACACGATTATCATACCGGCAATACACTGCAGGCCATACAGGCGGAAATACACGCCATTCACCAGAAAGCAGGCAATTTTATTATTGTGACCAACGAAATTGGAATGGGCGTTCATGCTGAAACTGAAGCTGGTCGCAAGTTTACCGACTTACAGGGTTGGGTGAACCAATATACGGCACGTATATCCGGCACCGTTACACTAATGGTGTCGGGCATCCCGGTTGTAATTAAAAAAGAAAATCCCTCATGATGAATGATATCCGTATACTACCTGTATCTACTGAACTGAAAGCCGCGTTGCAGGATAAGATAGATCAAAAAACCAAGCCGCCCGGTTCCCTGGGAAAGCTGGAAGCAATTGCCCTGCAGGCGGGGCTGGTACAAAATACACTAAGCCCGTCTGTAAAAAATCCCGCTATCATTGTATTTGCAGGAGACCACGGCATTGCTGCCGATGGGCAGGTAAATCCTTTTCCACAGGCTGTTACGGCTCAAATGGTGTATAACTTCCTGAACGGCGGTGCAGCGATCAATGTGTTTTGCAGGCAGCATCAGCTGGATCTTATCGTAGTAGATGCCGGGGTAAATCATGTGTTTGCGCCACATCCGCAGCTGAAAGACCGTAAAATGGGCATGGGCACGCAAAATTTCCTGCATATGCCGGCCATGTCGCTGGATCAGTGCAAACTGGCCATGCAGGCGGGCGCTGCTGAAGTGAAACTGCTTTCCGAAAAAGGATGTAACGTAGTGGGATTCGGGGAAATGGGCATTGGCAATACCTCCGCCGCATCGCTGCTCATGAGTCATTTTACCGGCATCCCCGTAGCCGAATGCACCGGCGCCGGCACCGGCAGTAATACACAACAGCTAACGCAGAAAAAGGCCATCCTGCAGCAGGTAATGGCTAAGCATGGCGCTCCTGCCTCGCCGGAACAGGCCCTGGCCACATTTGGCGGCTTTGAAATTGCCATGATCTGTGGGGCCATCCAACAGGCGGCGGCCCTTAACATGCTGGTGGTGATAGATGGCTTTATTGTAACCGCGGCTTTACTGGCTGCTATACAAATGCAGCCCAATGTAAAAGACTATTGCATTTTTGCCCATTGCTCCGAAGAAAAAGGCCATAAAGCGATGCTGCAACATCTTGACGTATCGCCTTTATTACAAATGGATATGCGTTTGGGAGAAGGTACCGGCGCGGCACTGGCCATTCCCCTGATCAGCAGTGCGGTAGCCTTTTTGGAAGAAATGGCCAGTTTTAACAGTGCACAGGTATCAAACCGTTCGATATGAAAAAACAGTGGCAGCTACTGCTCACCGCTATCATGTATTATACGCGTATACACGTTCCCGTTAGCACTCCCTGGTCACCGGAAATGCTCAGCCAGGCTACCCGCTACCTTCCGCTCATAGGATGGATAACAGGCATTATTATGACAGGCGTGCTGTATGTATTAGGCACTATTGCACCACCGATGGTAAGCATATTGCTGGCCCTCATTGTGGGCGTGTGGATTACCGGTGCTTTTCATGAAGACGGGTTTGCAGATATGTGCGATGGTTTTGGCGGCGGGTGGACCAAAGAAAAGATCCTGGAGATCATGAAAGACAGTCGTATAGGCACTTACGGCATGCTGGGCCTCCTGCTGATCATGACCCTTAAATACCTGTCGCTCCGGGAGCTGTCGCTGTACAAAGTGATGCTGACTGTTATAAGCGCACAACCGTTGAGCCGCTTTGTGGCAGTAACGGTGATATATACCCATAAATATGTGCGTGAAAACGACGATAGTAAGGCCAAACCAATAGCCCTGGGCATTTCCCGGCCCGACTTATGGATAGCCGCTTTATGTGGCTTTATTCCTTTTATTGCAGCCATGATTTACCTGCAGAACTACACCCTGCTGCTTACCATTCCGGCCCTGGTATTAGCCCGCTGGTATATGGTACGGCTCATGCAGAAGTGGATAGGCGGCTATACCGGCGATTGCCTGGGCGCCGTACAACAGGTATCGGAAACTGTTATTTATTTATGCTTTTGTATTCTTACATGGAAATATACCTGATCCGGCATACCACACCGGCAATAGAAAGTGGTATTTGTTACGGTGCATCCGATGTGGATGTAGCCGGCAGTTTTAACGCCGAGGCAGCCCGTATAAAGCCCTTGCTCCCGGCAGGGCCGCTGGCAGTATATACCAGCCCGCTGCAACGCTGTGAAAAGCTGGCAGCTGCATTATTTGGCGCCAACTATATTAAAGACGACCGGTTAAAGGAAATGAACTTTGGTAACTGGGAAATGCTGCCCTGGGATAATATCAGCAAAAACGCCCTGAGCAAATGGGCAGATAATGTAGTGTTTGAACATATTCCCGGCGGAGAAAGCTATGAAGAGCTGTATAACCGGAGTATAGCAGTTTTGGAAGAAATAACCACCACAGGAAAAGATACGGTGCTGGTTACGCATGGCGGGGTGATCCGCTGTATAGTGGCCCATGTGACCGATACTCCGCTTGTGGATGCGTTCGATATTTCCGTGGATTATGGTCATATTTCGCATTTACGGGTAGAAAACGGGGAGGTAAAAGTGATAATTTCTAATCTGTAAATAGCTGTTTTTAAACAAATTATATTAAAATTTTTAAATATCTCCCTAAAAAACAAAAAAACTGGTAATTCGTGCTAACTTTATGTTTGCATATACCGTATATAAAAGCACACAATAAAATCTGTTATAATGACAACATCTTTTCTGAATATCCCGCTTTTGTTTTTGCAGGAGATAGGTATCAAAGAATTACTGCTGATAGCATTGGTAGTACTGTTATTGTTTGGTGGTAAGAAGATACCTGAGCTGATGCGTGGTTTGGGTAGCGGCATTCGTGAGTTTAAAGATGCCAAAGATGAACCAGGCAAAAAAGGAACTAAAGCCGACGCGTCTGACGCCAAAGCGAACTAAATTCCTGTTATAAAAACAAAAGGCAAATTGCGCATTCAGCATGCACGATTTGCCTTTTTTTATGCGTTTGCAACCCGTGTTTATCAGGCTGCGATCTGTACCTCATCCAGGTTTGAAGTACTTTTATTGTTCACTGATTCAAATCTTTTTTTAAAATACCAGGCAGATGCCAGCATCATCACTATACCCGTAACCGATACGCCCAATACAGCATCTGTAAAAAACTGGCTCCACGATAAAGCAACTCCACCGAAGTTCTTGAACAACATCACCAGCACGCTTCCGAGGTAGCCAAAAGAATCCGCCACATAAATGATAAAGCCCACATTGCTCACATACTTAAATACAGCGATCAGTCTTTCAAAGAAGATACAATTAAAGGGAATGTAACCCATATACAGGCCCAATCCTGTTAAAGTCATCCACCATACCGGATCCAGCCGGTGTTCCTTATATAACAAAGTGCTGATCAGCGCCAACAGGAACCCGGTGATCACAATAAAATGATTCAGCATAAACGCGTGAAAATTATTCTTCACAAATACCAGCAATCCCATGATCACAATAATAGCCAGGGAAACAGGAATTTCCGTTTGCGTAAAAATGCCTGCCACGGAGCCATACCCCAGGTCCTTCCAGATATCTGCTGCAAAATTATCCCGCATGTCCCTCAATACCGTGAGCAATACGTAACTGGCGATGAGTAACACCAGCCCGGGTAAAAAGGTATGAAGAAACGTTTTCCTTTCCTGTTTATTCATAGGCGCCCGGCGTGTTCTCAATTGCTCATCCGCGGCTGAAGGAGGCGGGATCTGTTCCAATAATAATATACAAATGAGGATAGGTACAACAAATACCAGTCCGGTGATAAAAGGCATCCAGTATTCTGTTACATGCCAGCTAACCACCGTCATTTTACCTACCGATTTTACAAACCCCGAAGAAAAGATAAAGCTCACCGATAATACCGCTCCCATAAACTCCGTACTGCGCCTGCCCTCCAGGTAGCTGAACACCAGCCCCCAGATCATGCCCAGCGGAAACCCGTTGAGGAAAAGGAATACAATATTATACGGCGCCGGCACCATTGCAAAACCAAGTAAAGCCAGCCAGGATATACCGATCAGCATCATTATGCTCTGCGCCCGTTTGTTCCCTTTCATTTCCGCAATAAAACGGATGCCGTAAAACTTACTGCAGGCATAACCAATTGTTTGCGTAATTACCAGCCAGATCTTATAATCAATGCCCAGGAAAGTTACTCCTTCGAAAATGCCCGCTGTAAACGGCTTCCGGAAAGCATACATGCAGGAATATGTACCAAAGGCCACCAGGGCAGCATACAGTGAAAAAGTAAAATGATGTGCATGCTGCAACCGCTTCTGTATCCAGGTAATATTCAACATCTTTTGACAAATGATTTGGGACAAAGGTGCGGGTCCAATGTAAACTCACTGTTAACAAATGCTGAACTTAATGTTAAGTATAATTAAACATGGCGTTTGTGGCCTTCGGCCACAAACGCTAAATTCATCCGCACTATAATCCAAACAACAAACGGCAGGAAAATCATCTAAATCAGCATAATCATCCTAATCCTGCTCCAAGACAATTTCCGCAGCCGAAGGCTGCGAACGCTACTTCAGCAGCCACATATCCGCATTAATATCGTCTGTACTGCCGCCGAACTGGTTTTTGAGGGCAGCCGTCCAGTTGATGGTGTTGGAGGAGCGGTCGGAATCAGGATACTTGAAGCGTTTGGGAATAACGCCGCTGTTGCCGGTGCCTGAGCCTACGCTGAAAGTGGGCACGCCTGTTCTTCTCCAGTTGATGTAGGCCTGCCAGCCGGAGTTTTCAAAGAATGCCAGGTACTTTTGCGTGAGGATCTGGGTAAGACCTTGCGCATTGTTGCCTTTATATTTCACGCTGGACTGTTTGTAATAGCTGTTCTCAAAATCGAACGGCACTTCATAACGCTGACCATTATACGTTTTAACAATGGATCCTGCTGCTTCAGCCGGAACACCATAAAAACTTAAAGACGCCTTGATCCCTTTCTTGTACCAGGCTTCTGCATCGGCCTCAATCCAGCCGCGGTTAGCTGCTTCCGCCAGGTTAAAGCACAGTTCCGGGAAGCCAAGCAGTACACCCGGTTCGGCTGCATAGTTACTATAGTAACGGCTGCGGCTGCGTACGGAATATACGGCGGTATCCACATTCGACATTTTCGACGACATATTATCCAGGCTTTCACCGGAAGCCGCACCTACATAGGCAGTGATATCAGCCGGCGATTTATGCTGCTTATTCACCTGTTCTGTAGCCGGTTCTGCGGTAATATACGCACGCGGATCATTGAGCGATACCAGCGTATTCAAATAAGTAGCCGACATGTTATACCTCGTGGCGTCAAAGCCCAAATTATCGGGGTTAGACGGATACTTGTTGATGTTGTTGTAAATAAACTGCAGGTTCTGATCAGAAGATTCAAGCAATGGATATTTGGAAGGATTGCTAACAATATCCTTAAACTGCTGTACCACTTTCAGATCTGCATCGGCTGTTTTCTTACTTAGGGTAATGAGTACACGCAAACGGAAAGTATTCACAGCGCGCTGCCATTTACCAAGGTCGTTCCCGTAGTAAAAATCGCCTTTCAGTAATTGTCCTTGTGCAGTGTTGCTTTTATCGGGATTAGCGATCTGTTGTGCCAGCTGTGTATTGGCTTCCTCCAGCCACTGGAGGACCTGCACAAAAACCTGCTTCTGTTCATCATATACCGGCGTCAGGTCTTCTTTACCCAGCAACGCGTTTTTCATTGGCAGATCCCCTACCAGGTTGGTCATGCGGTAAAAGAACCAGGCACGGAAAAACTTACCTAATGCACTATAGGGGTTCACTGCCTGACCGCCTAAGCGGGTGGCTTCCTTTTCCATTTGCTGTACGTTCGTCATGCTGTAGTAACTGTTCAGGTCAGCTCCTCCCCAATCATAGCGCTGATCGCCATAATAGTTATAGTTACAGCAATCGAACTGGTTCCAGCGCATTACATTGCTCCAGGGTTTGTCTGAGTTCATATCTGCCAGCACACCTCCCAGCACAAGACTGGGCGGGGTTTGCGAAGGCTTATTGGTGTTAATGGCGTAGTCGTCATACTTCTTGTTACAGCTGCTGATCACAGCACCTGTTAAAGCAATGAAGGTTAGTATTTTGAAAGATTTCATACAATACATTGTTTTAAAATGACAGATCAGAAGCTGAGGTTGATGTTAAAGCCATATCTCTTCGTAGTAGGGGTTTGGAGGGTAGAAGCGCCCTGGTCCGCACCCGGATACTGGTCGAGGTCCACATCTTTATTTTTAGCGAAGTAGAGCAGGTTCCTGCCAACAAAAGAAATATTGGCCGATCTGATGAAAGTTCCTCTCAGTAAGGTTTGCGGTAATGCGTAACCAATGGTCACTTCGCGCAGTTTTGCAAATGTTTTACTGATCAGGTTTGCTTCATTGGTTCTGTAGTACACACTGATATAATCCTGCAGGAATGTTTTGGTGGTATTAGGTTCATACTGCAGCTTATCGTAGTTGGTTACATTACCGTTGTTGTCGTATTGAATAGGTACGTTGTTGCTTATCACCACACCCTGGCCCAGGTAGGATTTTACACCTTTATAATCCTGGTAGCGGGCCTCTCCCATTGCACCCTGCGTGGTGAGGATGTTGCGTCCGCCACGGAAAGTTTGCTGCTGGATATAGTCGATCATGTTACCACCCACGCGGCCATCGAACTGGAAGCTAAGACTGATACCTTTGTAGCTGAAGCTGTTATTAACGCCCCAAACCCAATCGGCGCTGGCATTTCCGAGGAACTGTTTTGTTGGGTTCACCACCGGGCGCCCATCGGAGCCGTTGATAATTTGCCCGTCCGCAGTTCTTACAAATTTGTCGCCATAGATCTTATCTACCCGGTCGCCCACGCCCACAAAGGCATTCAGCTTATCTTCCCCGTCGTAGATCTTCGTATATTTTTCCTGGAAGGTAGACCAGTTGGCGGTGATGTTCCAGTTAAGACCATTGGGATTCCTGAGCGGGCTACCGTTCAAAGTCACCTCGTAACCGGTTTTACGGGTATTCACCCCATTGATACGGTTCTTTTCATAACCGGTGGCACTGGGAATAATTACATCGTAGATCTGCGGGCCGTTCTGGCTGGTAAAATAAGTACCGTCGATGCCTATACGGTTTTTCAGGAAGCGGATATCTATACCGGCTTCCACCGCTTTACTGGCAAAAGGTTTCAGATCGGGGTTGGCAATAGTTTGTGAAAGATAAGCGCCTGCCTGGTTCTGATACACCGGTGAAACATTATAGAAAGAAGTATTATAGATAGGGCCATCGTAAGACGACTGGTATTCAGAGCCATATCCCAGCGGGTAAGTGGCCAGCGGCGTAGCGCCAATGGTAGCCTGTGTAAAACCACCTTTTACATTGGCGTAGGAACCACGCAGTTTCAGGAAGGATACTACTTTCGGCAGTTGTATATAATCGGACAGCACCGTACTCACTGCAACAGAGGGGTAGGAATAAACATTGTTCCGGATAGGCAGGTTAGAGGCTTTATCGATACGATTGGTTAAGGAAACCGTAGCATATTTCCCCAGGTCAATATCTAAATAACCATAAGCGCTCAATACCAGCATAGGTGCGTAGTAGTTGGTGGCAAACAAAGGGTCACGGCTGTTGGCAAATCCATACCATCCCGGTGCATTCAGGTAACCGGTAGAAACATAGCTGGAGTTATACCGGTAAGAACGGGCATTACCACCTACAGAGGCATGAATACCTATTTGACGAAAGGTGTTGGTGTAAGACAACAATACATCGGTATTATTTTCAAACATGCTGCGTTTATCTTCCCGGTAATCGCCTTTACCTTCTTCACGCCCGTAAGGGTGAGCGGAGAAAGGTACTTTCTCATTCCTCATCAGGTCGTAGGAAGTGATTTGTGTACGGGCCAGCAGTTCCAGCTTGTCGTTGATCTTATAGTTCAGTTTTGCATAACCGTTGATGTCTGTTTTGTAGTGCCCACGCAGCCATTCATAGGTCATGAACCAGGGGTTATGATAGCGTTGATACTCCGCGTAAATGGACTGTATTCCTTCTTTGCCCGGTTGCCAGTAGTTGCGCATATCATCCATGCTCCAGTCGGCGCCCGCCCATATAAGGGTGTTGTAAATGATACTGTTGGGGCCATAGGTTACATCCGGGAAATTGTTTGAATACTGGCGGTTGTAGTTCATGTAGGCATCCAGTCTTAACCGGGAGTTGAAGTTATAACCTGCGGAGATATTGAAGTTGGTGATGTTCAGTGACGTGTTAGGCACAATTCCTTTCTGGTAGGAATGCGACAGGGAGAAGCGGAGATCAGCTTTTTCCGTGTGAGACGATACGGCGATGTTATTGGTGCTCAGCATCCCTGTTTGCAGGAAGCGCTGCAGGTTGTTTTTACCGCGTGCAATCCAGGGGGTACCGGTGCGTTTGCCGGTAGCAGGATCTACGGGGCTATCGTACTGGGGAATGAGCTGACCTTCGAATTTTGGTCCCCATACGTCGTAGTCGCCATCATTGGTTCCACCGCCTTTACCGTCTACAAAAGCATATTTACCATGATCGCCGGGACCGTATTCATCCTGTACTTTGGGGATGGCGTTGAATCCTTTTTCGAACATGGTACTGGAGTTAAAATCAATAGACAGGCCGCGTTTATCTTTTGTTCCTTTTTTGGTGGTGATCATGATAGCGCCATTGAGGCCACGGGAGCCATAAAGGGCGGAAGCTGTTACTCCTTTCAGGACAGTATAGCTTTCAATATCATCCGGTGAAATGTTCCAGGTATCGGAGTTAATGGGTACTCCATCCACTACATACAAGCCGATATTACTGCCGCGTAGCAGCACCAGCGGGGCCGACAGCAGTTCAGCAGAAGCCCCAACGGTAAGGCCGGCCACTTTACCCACCAAACCATTTACCGGGTTAGGTTCCCTGGCTTTGATCAGGTCTGCTCCTTTCACTTCCTGTACCGCATAACCTACCTTTTTTACTTCCTTTCGTATACCCAGTGCCGTTACTACCACTTCATCCAGCGCTTTTTTATCCGGCTGAAGGGCGATAGTTACATCTGAAGCGCCTTTCAGGGGATATTCCTGCGGGAGGAAGCCAATAAAACTAACCTGGAGTACATCAGTGCCGGCTGCGGAGATGGCAAAGCTGCCGGTGGCATCGGTAACGGCGCCGCGGTTGGCTCCTTTTACCTTAACGGTGGCCCCGATCACCGGCTGGCGATCGTCGCCGGCTATAACTTTTCCTGTGATGGCCTGCTGGGCATGTACAGATAGGGTGGCGAATAGCAGCAATAGCATGGCGCATAGCTGCCTTTTGAGCGCCCGGAGTAGATTTGATTGCATGTAAATGTAGGTTTGGGTAAATTATTTACATGCAAAGTTTAGGATCCAATGTGACCGGAATGTTAACCTATACTAAATCCAATGTTAAGTATTTGTAACCTTTATTTATCACTGTCGAGGAAGAAATACAGCACCAGGATCTGTGCATTGTCCTGGCCGATGTTGCGAGGTTTATGTCCGAGCCGGCCATCGAAGAAGAGGGAATCGCCTTCTTCCAGGATATATTTTTCGTTGTCGATCAGGTATTCGACAGTGCCTTTAATAATATATTTATACTCGTAGGCATCGGTTTTTACCGTTTGTGAGCGGTGGGCGCCTTTTTTCAGTTCCAGCAATACGATATCTACTGGGAAGTTCTTCACATTTTTGGTGAGTACCCTTTTATAAACGAATCCTTTGGCGGGTTCTTTTTCAAACTCCTGGTAGGAAGCTTTTTGTTTGATGATCACTTTTGCGCTCTGCGTTTGCTGGTCTATTTCGTTGAAGAACTCGTTCATATCCAGCCGGAGGGCTTTAATGATATTGATCAGTACCAGCAGGGAGGGTACCGTTCTGTTGTTCTCTATCTGGGATATCAGCCCCTTACTCACCTCTGCCCTGTCGGCCAGTTCCTGGATGGTAATGCCCTTGGCCTTTCTCTTTTCCTTGATCTTGTTGCTGATCTGAATAATGATATCCTCTGTCATATAAAACGTAATTAAAACAAATATAAGCAGAAATGCGGCCGGATGAAACCTACCCCATTCTCCCTATATTTACACAAAATAGCATTCATGTTCAGCTTCGACCAAATTCTGGCTATTACTTTTACATTATTTGCGGTGATTGATATTGTAGGATCTGTTCCTGTACTGGTGTCCCTGAAAGAGAAGCTCGGCCATATAGACGCCGGTAAAGCCACGCTGGCCTCCGGCTTCCTGATGATCCTGTTCCTGCTGGTGGGGGAACCCTTCCTTAAGCTATTGAGCGTGGATGTACATTCCTTTGCAGTGGCGGGTTCTATCGTAATATTCGTGATCGGGCTGGAAATGATCCTGGGACTGGAATTTTTCAAAACAGATCCCGACGCCAAAGCCGGGAGCGTGGTACCCATTGCCTTTCCGCTGATAGCCGGTTCAGGTACCCTGACCACTATTATGTCGCTGAAAGCCGACTTCGGGCAGTACAATATCCTGGCAGGGATTTGTTTGAACCTGCTGATCGTATACATTGTGCTCCGCTCCCTGAATTACATAGAACGCTTGCTGGGTAAGGCCGGACTGATGGTATTGCGTAAGTTTTTCGGGGTGATCCTGCTGGCTATTGCAGTGAAAATCTTCAAAAGTAATATCAATCTTTAATGCAATTTGGGATTGTACATTAGAAAATGTAGATTTGCGCGAGTTTTATGGCCTCGTAGTACAATGGATAGTATAAGAGTTTCCGAAGCTCCAGATTCAAGTTCGATTCTTGACGAGGCTACAACCCGATATCCGCAAATAGGTTATTTGCGGATATTTTTTTGATACCTTACCAGCTGAAATCATTTTTTGTACCCATAATTACCCTTCATCTATGAAAAGGGGGCACGGCTATCTCAGCCGAAATAACCTCCAGTGGGCATTTCTCTTACAGGGAGACGAAAATTTACCTTTGTGATGTTTGATATAGCATCAGGGAAGAGGCAAACTAGGGTGATAAACGGATCATTAAAATTAAAAAAATAGGCTCCATTATAAAGTTCCTTTGGAGATTGCTGATATTTACTATTTATATCACGTTAATGGGCTTGGTATTAAAGATTTAGCCGATAATGTTTAGTTAGATGAAACACTTAGATGATAGGGTGCTATAAAAGACAGAAGCAGTTCAGTACAAATTAAGTGTTTTCCCTTACCTCTTCTTTCTCAACTAACATATTCATATTTAACTGGTTTATGCTTTGTAAATCGCGATGCCAGAAAAAAAATTTTCTATACCAGTCTTTTTGCATACAAGGGCGTTCAATTAATACAAAAAACAGGCTACTGCCCACTAGGGTAGCAATTATCAGGATTATACTTAGAAAAATATAATTCAACATGTACCATTGGCTAAACTGATACTTTACCAGATAGTTAGTTGTTATTGAAATGATAGGGCTATGGATAAGGTAAATAGTATAACACATCCCTCCTAGTATGACCAAAATTTTTTTACTAAATAACTTCTTCCAAAAAGGGGTAAACATAGTCAGATAGTAAAAAATGAAAATCATTGTCGGAAATGCAATGCCCCATCCTATCCTTTGGATGAAGGGATCATTTGATGTAGGCACGTAAAGCCACATGGAAAACAATGTAAATATTCCACAAAAAACGGATTGCCATTTTGATATCTGAAAATTAAGCGGCTCAACGTATATGTCTGCCAAGAGAAATCCCAATAGAAAGAACTGGATCTGGTCGTATAGCCATCTAAACGGGAAGACGTATAGATTTTGCAGGACGATAAATAATAAAATCACAGCAATAATTTTTATCCTTCTGGTTATTGCCTTTCCTGATTTAAAGAAGAATGCTGCAAGTAAGGGAGCCAGTATATAAAATTGTACTTCTATTTCTAATGTCCATGCTACTGGATTTACTAATGGTAATATGTCTCTCCCGAAAAAAAAATTATGAGTATATGTTAGCGAGGCTAACAAACTGGGTATCAATTGGCCAAATGTGTACTTATGTTGTATAAAAACAATGTACAAAAAGAGCGTAACCATCACTACTATATAGGGAGGTTCCAATCTTGTTAGTCTTCGCAAAAAATATTGTTTTGTTGAAGGCCGTTGAACTCCGGTTAAATAATGCTGAACAAATGGCAGTGCGAGAATAAAACCGCTAATAGCAAAAAATAACTGGACTCCATAGTTACCATGAGAAAGATAAGTTCTAAGCAATGCGTGATCGTCAGGAGAGTCTACATAAGTTGATTTATCTTTCATAGCTATAATCTCATTAACATGAAACATAAAAACAGAGAATATAGCAATAAATCGTAGTCCATCTATTTGGGGTATAAATCTTCCGGATGACGTAACTCTCTGAAGCTTATTATAAATAAGCTTGCCTAAATCATTAAATTTGTCTAGCCTCAAGTACAATATATATATATTTATATAGATTTTAGATTAACTGTTCATATCACTTAACTCCAGCCAACGCAATTCTTTGTCATCCAATAATTTAATAATCTCTCCAATTCTATTAGTCATTGAAGTTATTTTATCAAAAATCAATTCACTGTCTGCCAGTGCTGCTTCAATACTTTTCTTTTCCATTTGCAGTTGTTCTATCTCGTTCTCTATCAGCTCCAGTTCACGTTTTTCTTTGAAAGACATTTTGCGGATCTTAACCTCTGACATCTGGATTACAGATACTACAGGTTCAGATGTTAGATTCTTTTTAGGCTCAAGGATTTTTTTCTTGTCCTCCTCTTTTTGCCATTCGCGATATTGGGTATAATTACCGGGAAAGTCACGAATTTCCCCGTTCCCTTCAAAAACAAATAGGTGCTCTACCAATTTATCCATAAAGTAGCGGTCATGACTTACAATAATCACGCATCCCTGGAATTCCTGTAAAAAGCCCTCTAGAATGCTAAGGGTAGGTAAGTCAAGGTCGTTGGTTGGTTCATCCAACACGAGGAAATTGGGATTCCGGAATAGGATAGACAACAAGTGTAGTCGTCTTTTCTCTCCTCCACTCAGTTTAGAGATGTAGGTATATTGCTTTTCCGCAGGGAACAGGAATAGTTCGAGGAACTGGGCCGCACTTACCTTTGTGCCATCTGCCAATGGGAAATTCTCGGCAATATTTTTCACAAACTCAATTACGCGCATATCTTCTTTCACCACTAGCCCCGACTGGGAATAATTACCAAATACAATGGTTTCACCAACATTGATTTTCCCGGAATCTGGTTGCTCAGTACCTAAGAGCATATTGAGGAAGGTGGATTTACCCACACCATTTTTCCCGACAATGCCTACACGTTCTCCCTTTTTGAAGGTATAGTCCATTCCTTTCAGGATTTTCAGATCCCCATAAGACTTATATACCTTCTTCAATTCCAGGATTTTTCCTCCCAAACGAGTCATTTTTACATTCAGCTCTAACTGTTGCTCCGCTACCTTTGTGCTGGCTTTTTCCTTTACTTCGTAGAACGCATCCTGGCGAGACTTCGATTTGGTGGTACGGGCTTTAGGTTGCTTACGCATCCATTCGAGCTCCTTACGATAAAGATTGCGGGCCTTATCT
>JBCNPS010000210.1:0-10914 GCA_039593235.1 Chitinophaga sp.
TCTTCTGCCGCCAACAGGGAGGTTATTCTTGGCCTGGGGGCCGATGAACATATCGATTATCATACCCAGCCACTGCCACAGTATGTATCGGATGTGGACTTTGTGCTGGATACCATTGGCGGCGACATGATTGACCAGTCGCTCGAAGTAATGAAACCCGGCGCTACCATCATCAGTATTCCTTCCGGTTTACGGGAAGCCGTTACCGCTAAGGCGGAGGCAAAAGGCATCAATGGCTTTTTCATCCTGGTGGCTTCCAATGGCGCAGAAATGGGTAGTATCGCTGCTTTGCTGGAACAGGGCCGTTTGAGGTCCATCGTTTCCAAAACTTTCCCCTTTGAGGAAATGCGGCAGGCGCATCTCCATATAGAAACCGGCAGAACGGTAGGAAAAATTATCGTACTGGTATAACCGTTAGTATCAGATCCTTTATTACAGCAGCGTAGTTAAAACCGGCGGTGGCCCGGCCGCCGGCGCTGCTTATTTTTTTAGGGAGATATAAAAAAATATTTCTACCTTGTTAACTACAATCAGGTACAAAATGCACCATATTTATTCAAACACACCTCCGCCGGCTGTTGTTGTTTTGCACGCAAAATAACCAGCGTTACTACGGCTTTTAGCTATTCCTGTTGCAGGAATCAGTTTGTCATATACATACACTGAGTCTGTTTTACCAGCCTGGTTATTTTCGTGTTCCCTAAAGTTCCCCTTTATTTTTTACACAAACGAAAATAATGACCAGGTATATATTAATGGTTTTTGCCGGCGCATGCAGCTTCGGCATCCTCTCTACTTTTGTAAAATTAGCCTACCGCGAAGGTTATAATGCCGCGGAAATATCCGTTACACAAGCCTTTGCCGGCATGGTTGTTTTATGGCTGCTGTATATCATCACCAGGCGGCAACGCCATCCAATGAGTACCCGCGATTGGGCGTGGTTGCTGCTCACAGGCGGGTGTATAGGTATTACCAGTTTTATTTATTATGTATCGGTGGCTTATATACCGGCGTCGGTGGCTATCGTGATCCTGATGCAGTTTACCTGGATAGCATTGCTGATGGAAGCGGTGTTTTTTAAGAAGATACCCTCTTTATTACAGCTCATCACAACGGTGATGATCCTGGCTGGCACCTGGATGGGCAGCGGGTTGGCGGATAATGGTATTGCAGGACTGCCTGTAAAAGGTTTGTTGTATGCAGGTGCATCTGCTTTCTTATATGCAGTGTATATTATTGCCAACAGCCGCGTAGGCAAATCGATGGATGCCGGGAAGAAAAGCGCGGTGATGATTACAGGCTCCACGCTGTGTATTTTCCTCGTGAATGCACCCCAACTGGTTACCAGCACGCACTTTGATACCGGTCTGCTGAAATGGGCGTTGTTCCTTTCTCTTTTTGGCACGGTGATTCCTCCTTTGCTGTTTGCAAAAGGAATCCCCAAAGTAGGCGCCGGTATCAGCGGCGTAATTATGACCGCTGAATTACCGGTGGCGGTGCTATGTTCGCATTTTATTTTACAGGAACCGGTGAACGGTTTACAGTGGGCGGGCGTAGCGCTGATGCTGTTGTCGATGTTACTGCTGAATGCGCATTATTTCCGCAAATAGTACAGGAGCCGGGTATTTGCCCGGCTTCTTTTTCTTTATTGACGGAAGAACGTAGAAAGTGCCGCTACCAGCTGATACCTTCCAGGCATTGTTTGTAGCAACCAGGAAAAAGGAGCAAATGCAGACATATTGTTTACCTTTATAAGGTGCCAATTTGTTACCTGCCATGCGCTGTACTATTCTATACCTCTTGTTTATCTTCCTGCCCGTTTCTGTAATTGCCGGTGGTATACTGCAGTTCCGTATGATTAAGCTCCCTGCGGCTGTTGGTGATGCCATTATGAATAATGCCATTGCCGACAGCCATGGGTTGCTATGGTTCTATAACACCTCCGGCCTGCACCGGTACGACGGCAACCATCTCATCACTTTCGACCTGGTAAGCAAACCCTCCGTGATCTTTAACGCCATCACCTGTATAGTACTGGATAGAAATGATAATGTGTGGATAGGTACGCAGAACGGGCTGGTGTTCTTTGACACCCATCGTTGGACCACCCGGGAAATCAGGCCGGTAAACAATTCCGGCGATAATGGCAGGCAGTTTATAAAACGTATCTGTATAGGACAGGACGGCACAGTATATACCATTGGTAACCAGTATAAAATACACCGCGTGGAGAACGGGACCCTGGTGCAGATTGCCGACCTGGCGGCCGAGCCAAAGGCAGACCCTTACGCGGTGGCGATGGCCTGGATCGGCGAACCGGTGAAAAACCAGCTTTGGATAGTACGCAACGGACGGTTGCAATGGCTGCAAAAGAACGGGAACAGCTATACGCTGAAAGAATATTTTCCCATGCCGGAACTCAAAGGAAGTATTACCTCTGAAGTTTATTTTCATCCTTCCGGTAAAATAATTTTCTGGGCCGGGCCGGCTGGCTTCTGGGTATTTGATCCCCGCAACCGGCAGCTAACATCCATGGCGCCGCAATCGGACCTGGGCCGCACTTTCAGCGGATTCCCCAAATTTTTTACCCTACCTGACGGAGCACCGGGGATTTATGTGCGCCGGCTGGGTATTTTCCGGTATGATGCAGATCATAACCGCCTGGTTGTTCCTCCGCATAATATACCGGGGAACTTTTTTGATGTAGATGTAACGTATACGGATACACGTAATAATAAAATATACTATTCCTGTGATAAAGGGATTGCAGAACTGCAACTTACTCCCGGCCCTTTCACTAACCTGCTGGCCACCGCCGGCGATGCGCCGCCCCAAAGTATACGCGCTATTTTTAAACTATCCGATACCTGTTTATTAACCACGTCGTATAAAGAAGGGTTTGTACAACTGAACGAAGTTACCGGCAATGTAACCAGCATTACCGATAAACCCGTATACCGTGTGCTGCCATGGAATAACCACCGGTTGCTCCTGGCAACGGAAGGTGATGCGCTTTACTGGTATAACCCTGCGGATCATAAAATGACGCCGGTAAAAGCGATGATCCCCGCCAGCGGCGGGCAGCCGGCCAGAACGCCGCAATTTATCACCAGCCTGTGCCGGGAAAACGATTCCATGGTGTGGGTAGGCTCTTACAGGGGTGCATTCCTGCTGAATCTCCACACCGGCATCATGATCCCGCCCGGAAAAGGAAAAGCGCCGGATGAACTGCAGTACAGCAAAGTAAACGATATACTTGTCGATTCCGGTCATTGCTATTTTGCTTCAGTAAAAGGGCTGTTTGATCTGAACCGCTCCAATGGTGAAATACGGCAACTCCCCGTTTCCAGGGATACAGCTAACACCTGGTATTGCATTTGCCGTATTAACCACGAACTGTGGCTGGGCAGCAATGGCCGGGGCATCCGGGTAGCGGATGCAGATGGAAAACTGATCAGGGAGATCAACAGCAGCAACGGCCTCGCCGGTAATATTGTATATACACTGGTACAGCAGGACCATTGGGTGATAGCCGGTACTGATCACGGGCTCAGTATTATCGACACCCGGAACAACCGGGTTAGCAGTTACTCCCGGCTGGATAACCTGCCTTCCAATGAATTTAATCATGCGTCGGCTGCGCAATATGGCAACAGGATCTATCTTGGTACGCTCAATGGTATTACGGCTTTTAGTATCGAAGACCTGATGCGGTATGAACAGGCCGACATGCAGATACCCCTGTGCCTGACCAATTTCAGCACTACCAGCAAAATGGCGCTTACGCATCATTACAACCTGCCTTACCTGTTGCCCCATAAGCTGAAAGTGCCGCCCGGAGTGGATTTTTTCTCCCTCAGCTTCGGAGCAGTGGATAAACGCACGGATCTCCTGAACTATTACTATCGCATTAACGACAATGCTCCCTGGCTGGAAATTGGCCAGCAGCACGATATCAATATCGCCCGCATTGCTCCTGGCAATTACACCTTCCGGCTGGCTACCCGTTTTCCGGGGCAAACCGCATTTAAGGAACTCTTATCCGTTCCGCTGGAAGTATTGCCCGCTTTTTATGAAACCTGGTGGTTCCGGCTGCTATGCCTCGCAGCGGTAATTGTATTGGTAATGGCCATTTTCCGCTACCGGATGAAGCAGTTGCTGAAAGAACAATACCTCCGCACAAAAATTGCCGGCGACCTGCACGACGAGGTAGGTAGCACGCTTACACGGATCTGTTTTCATGCCGACCGCCTCAGCGCTACCCCCGAAGCGCCCCTGATGGCAAAGCAGATAGCCGGCTACAGCAGGGAAGCCCTGGGAACTATGAGTGACATGGTGTGGTCTATCGACTCCCGTTTTGATACGGCGGCCGACCTGGTTTCACGTATGAAAGACTTTGTGAGCAAACTGGGAAATGAACTGGAATTGCATTTTAGCTTCAGTATCACCGGCAACTATAATAATATGCCGCTGGCGCAGATCATCCGGCAGAATTATTTCCTGATCTTCAAAGAAGCAGTCAACAATGCCACCCGGTACGCTGCTTCACCAGAAATTGAGATCAGGCTGCAGTTTACCCAACAGATCATTTTACAGGTAAGCAATATATTCAGCAGCGGTGAAGAAGGCGCAAGGAAACATTACCAGGGCGGACAAGGAACGTATTTCATGCAGCAACGCGCGCAGCACATGAAAGGCAGCCTGAAGATCCGGCGGGCCGGAAACCGCTACATCCTGGAGCTGACGGTGCCTTTACGGTAGATCCCCCAAAGTAGGGAGAGCGATTTATATTTTTTACACACATCTTTGCAGGTATGATTTATATCGGTATTATAGAAGACGATCCCGTGGTACGTGAAGCACTGGTCAGTTTTTTTAACCAGCAGCCGGAGTTTGGCTGTATGCTGTCTGCCGGATCCGTGGAAGGCTTTTTATCGCTGTGGGATCATACCACTTACCTCGACATTATACTTTCAGATATCGGCCTGCCGGGGCAATCAGGCATCAAAGGTATTCCCCTGTTGAAAAAACGCGCGCCGGGTTGCCAGGTGGTAATGCTTACTGTGTATGATGACCCGGACAAATTGTTCCAGGCATTATGCGCGGGCGCCAATGGTTATCTTCTAAAATATACACCGTTACAAAAAATAAAAGAAGGGCTTATTACCGCAATGGATGGCGGAGCGCCCATGTCACCGGGCATAGCGGCAAAAGTGGTAGCCTACTTCCATCCGAAAACATCTCACCAGTTGCAGGAAAGAATCACTCCCCGTGAAGACCAGATCCTGCAGGCAGTAGAGGCCGGGTTAACCAACAAGGAAATTGCGATCCGCCTGGATATTTCCCTGGAAACTGTAAAGTCGCATATCAAAAATATCTACCGGAAACTGGAAGTAAACAGCAGGCACCTGCTGATTAAAGGCAGCTACAGAAAATAACTGATACATGCAGTAACATGCAGATGTTCCTGTGTTTCCTATACCTATCAGGCCCTCAGAAGGTTGTACCGTTATTGGTGCAACCTTTTTTCACAACAGCCATTTATCATTTCACGCAATCGTTTGTGCGGGGAAAGTCCGCTGAAATCAGCTAACATTATCCTCCGTTTAACAGGTGAATACATGAAAAGAAAATCCGTTTATCTGGCCGTTTTATTGCTATCCGGTTTGTCGTTATCCGCACAGGTGTATTATGCAGGGAAATCTCCTGCAGCAGCAGTAGTACAGCCTGCTGCCGGTATCCTGGAAAATAATGTGCTGGAATTAAAGATAACCACATCAGGAAATCACGTACAACAGGCAGTGTTCACTGATAAGCTGACAGGTAAATCGTTCAGCTTCCCGCAAAGTAATTTGTTTGAATTTAAGTTGAGAGATGGATCCGCATTAACCGCCTCCGCTTTCGAAATAAGCGCAAAACACGCTGGTAACATTACACCTTCAAAAACAGCAGTACAGTTAATAGATCGCCTCCCGGGTAAGCAGTTAACCTTTTCATTGGTGAATACCGCGAAGAATATTCGCGTTACCTGGCAAATTACGCTGCATAACGATTGCAACTTCATTCAACAGCATTTTCATATTACAGATCCCAATGCAACAGTAACGGATCTGTTGCTGGTAAATGTTCCACAAACCTCTCAACCGGTGCTTTCCGGTACGGTAGATGGCTCTCCCATACTGGCAGGCAACAGCTTCTTCGCATTGGAACATCCAATGGCGCAGGGAAAAATAACAGCGCAGGGCGCCGGCAGTAGTGTAGCGGCATCCGCCACCTTGCGTTCCGGCAACGGCTTTGATATCAGCACCGCCTGGGGCGTTACACCTGAAACACAATTACGCCGCGGCTTTCTTTACTACCTGGAAAAAGTGCGGGCCGTTCCTTATCGCCCCTTCCCGCATTATAACTCCTGGTACGATGTGGGGTATGATGGTAAAGAAATCACCGAAGCCAATGCCATGGACCGCATCCGCATGTTTGGCGACAGCCTCGTACAAAAACGTAAAGCAAAGATCAGCGCTTTCCTGTGGGACAGTGGCTGGGATGATTACAATAAGCTCTGGCATTTCAGCAAACACTTGCCCAATGGATTTAAGAAGATGGAAGCCCTCGCCACGAAATACCATTCTGCAATGGGCGTATGGGTATCTCCCTGGGGAGGCTACGACCAGGAAAAGATCAGCCGCCTTGCCAGTATCAAAACATTACATCTTCCTTTCACCCCCAACGACAACGGCCTGAGCCTCGCTGATAAAAATTACTTTGACTACTTCAAACAACTCACCACCGGTTTTGTGAAAGAACAAGGTGTAGTAAGTTTTAAGTTTGATGGTGTAGGAGCCGGCAACGGCGCCAGCGGGGCAGGGGAGAAGTACGCGCAGGATGTGGAAGCGTTTTTACGCGTGATCACCGACCTGCGCAAAATAAAACCCGACCTCTTTTTCAATTTAACCGTGGGCACCTGGCCTTCTCCCTACTGGCTTAATTATGGCGATGCCATCTGGCGCGCCGGGGGTGATATGGGCCTGCTGGGCGCAGGTACAAAAAGGCAGCAATGGATCACCTACCGCGACGCAGAAGTGTATAAAAACGTGGTACAGCGTGCAAAACTATATCCCCTCAACGCCATGATGTATCACGGTATAGTAGTGAATAACGAAAATGGAGTGGGCGCCGGTTTTACTAACGATGACGCAGGCATTGCAGAAGATATCTGGGAGTTTTTTGGTAACGGCACCGGTATGCAGGAACTGTACATCAACCCGCATCTCATGAGCAGCAACAGCTGGAACATATTGGCAAAAGCCATGCAATGGTCGGATAAACACCGCAACGTATTACCGGATGTACACTGGGTAGGCGGTGATCCCGGTAAACAGGAAATTTATGGCTTTGCCGCCTGGAACCACCAGGAAGGCACACTGACGTGGAGGAATCCATCTTCATCAACAAAAAAAATTACCTTCAGGTTAAAGGAAGTATTGGAACTGCCGGCAGGTTACCAGGCGAAATTTTCTGCTTATAATGTAACAGGGGAAGTGAAGGAAGGGGCAATAGACAGTGAAGCGGAAGTAGCCCTTGAACTGGCGCCGTTCCAGGTGAAAGTGCTGGAGTTGAAGCCGGTGAAGTGACTATTGGCGGGAGGCGTTTCTTATGACATCATTGAGTGCTGCCAGGAACTGATCTGCTTCCTTTTTATTCCTGATAGACCTGGATAAGCTATCGTTGCTTAATCGTGCTGCGGAAGTGTCATTGGTTGGCTGTGCAGCTTTTGATGATGCAGCAAGCTGAATGATTTTGTCTATTTTTTTCTGGATGTTTTTGGGCATATGGTAAATTTGGATAAAATTAACGGTTTCCCCAAGCCGGATAGTAAGTGATTATCCGGCTTGGGTATTGATTGCTTATGCTAACAGAGAAAATTGTAATGGTTGTTTGACATGACTCTTTTCATTATTTACTATCGACTTATCGTGCAACAATTCATAGGCCCTTTCTTTTTCCAATATCTTAAACCACATAATTGCCGGGAAATTCCTATTGGAATGAATTTCTAATCTATAGATAATTTTTTCTGTAGGTTTTCTATGTTGATTAATAATCTGACTTAATTCTGTAGGGTCAACATCTATCTCCTGGGCAAATTGTTTGTTTTTCTTTTCCAAACGGGTAATGTACTCTTTTAGAAAATATCCAAAATAGAAGCTCTTATTAAAGTAGTCGGCTTTCAAATAGTCTTCAATCAGAAATTTTAATTGAAGCAATTGCGAAATAAGCTTACTCTGTTCAGATTGATTTTCTTTTTGTTGTTTTCTGATTTCTCTGAATGCAGATAGCATTTCCTCTCGTTTATCAAGGTCTTTAGGCCCCGGAAAAACAAGTGATTCAGCTATTTCCTCCGGACTATGCTTCTTTTCTATTTCCTTATATGATTTCATATCTGCAATTTTTCTTTCGGAATCTTTGAGAATGTATTAAGATGATTGCATTATTAAAAACCGCAGAGCGTACAAACAATACTTCGTGTATTAATAACTATGTTTACCAACGTCATGTATTTGCCTATAAAGCTGTTCCCTTATCCTGTGTTTCCGGCAAACAGGTACTGGAGTTAGGCTGTGGAGAAGGTTTTGGGGTAGACATACTGCCGCCTTATGCTGCGCATTACCTGGCGGTAGATAAAAAGAAACCTGCTTTTGAATTGCCGGGAAACAATACTTCGTTCCGGCACTATATCCTTCCGGTGCTATCCGGTATTGACAGCCATTCATTTGATACGGTGATCTGCTTCCAGGTAATTGAACATATCAGGAAAGATCATTTACTGCTGGAAGAAATTAAACGGGTATTAAAACCAGGTGGCGTATTGCTGATCACTACCCCCAACAAATTAATGTCGCTTTCACGAAATCCTTTTCATGTCAGGGAGTATCTCCCGGATGAAATGGAAACATTGATCCGTTCGTATTTTTCTGCCTATACTATCCGGGGTGTTTGCGGCAATGAAGCCATGATGGCATATTATGAAGAAAACAAAAAAAGCGTGGCGGCCATTGCCAGGTACGATATCCTGAACCTGCAATACCGTATGCCCGCATTTTTATTGCGGGGACCATATACTTTACTGAATAATATAAACCGCCTGTTCCTGTTGCAGAAAATAGCAGCGGTAACGGCTAATCTTACGCATCACGACTTCTTCCTCAGTGAAGCGATGGAAAATTGCCTGGATTATTTTGTAACCGCCGTAAAAGAATAAATGTACTGTTCCCCAACAGTGCCTCCCTGCGGGCGTTCCGGTTAACGGGGCGCCCTTTTTAATGAAGTTTCCACACTTTCTGCAACGCATTTAAATACTTTCATAACATTTATAACCGGCAGGTAACACAGAATAGTTAAAATCGCAGTACTAATAATTACCTGATGAAAACATACCTGCTTTATTTATGGATGCTCCTTACGGGAAGCGTCTACGCACAATCTCCCGCACAACAGGGGCTTGCATTGGTAGGCGCCACCATCTATACGGCTCCTCAAACTTCACCTATTATATCTGGCGTGGTTATTATCAGAAAAGGTAAAATTGCTGCAGTGGGCAGCGATCGGCAAATTAAGGTACCATCAGATATGAAAGTGGTGAACTGCAAAGACCTGGTGATGATGGCCGGTTTCTGGAATTGCCATGTACATTTTATAGAACCCAAATGGGATCATGCGGATAAACAGCCGGCAGCGCAGCTCAGCCGGCAAATGGACGGCATGATCAACAGTCGCGGTTTTACACAGGTGTTTGACCTGGCAGCGCTGAACTATCCCAATCTATTGGCGCTTCGTGCCAGGGTAATGTCCGGCGAAGTAAACGGTCCTGCTATTTTCACAGTAGGCGAGCCCTTTGTACCTCCTCATGGAAACCCCTTCTATATCCGGCCGCTTTCCCTGCCGGAAATGAACACACCCGAAGAAGCAGTGGCGCATGTTACCAAACAGATCAGGGCAGGCGCCGACGGCATCAAAATGATGTCCGCCTCGCCGGACGGACACGGGATTGTACCAATGCCGCTGGATATCATAAAGGCCGCGATCAGCACCGCGCATAAATTTCATAAGCCCGTTTTTGCACACCCTACCTCCGATACAGGTGTGAACATAGCACTCGCAGGAGGTGTGGATATCCTGGCACATGTGGCACCGGATGGTTATCGCCCCTGGACGAAAACGGAAACGGATCAGCTGCTGCAGCACAAAGTGGCGCTTATCCCTACACTGAAACTTTACAAATGGGAACTGGAGCGTAAGCGCCTCCCGTTAAGCAACCCGTTAATGACAACCGCTTTACAACAACTGGGCGCATATGCAGGCGCCGGTGGTGAAATTTTATTCGGTACCGATGTGGGATACATTACCGATTATGATACCTCCGACGAATTTAGGCTGATGTCGGAAGCGGGGCTAAGCGTTGATCAGATACTCACTTCGCTAACAACGGCGCCGGCCAAAAGGTTTGGTATGGCCCATTGCAGCGGCCGTATCGCCAAAGGAATGGATGCGGATATTGTGCTGTTGAAAGCCGACCCGCATACAAACAGCCGGCATTTTGCTGATGTGGTGTATACCATCCGTGGCGGGAAGATCATTTATAGCAGGTAAAAAAGGATGTGTTAAAAGCCACAAGCTTTTAACACATCCTCCTGTAAGTATAATGGTTGGTTGTTGGTTAGAAGCTGCTCATAGGCACTGATGCCGCTGATTTCACAGCTTTGGCCTTTGTACCGTTGGCAATGCTTTCTTTTATTTTTGCTTCCGCTACATCGCTGTAGCCGGTGAATCTTTCCATAATATTACCTTCCCTGTCTACGAGATAAAGTGTAGGAATACCAGAAAACTGGAATTGTTCCATGGTCTTATCCTTATTAT
>JBCNPS010000211.1:0-10900 GCA_039593235.1 Chitinophaga sp.
ATCCATCTGCAGGTAAGTAACATGATTACTGAAGTCTTTCCAGTGACCATTCTGCTCGCCCTTCCGACGGGAAAACTTACTGATCCCTTCCAGCAGGTGGTTATTATAGTCTTCGTTGCTGTAAGGGCTGCGGCCTAAGCCTGCAATGGCAAATTGCTCAGGCATCCAATCATCCAAAAAAAGGTTATATAACGCAGGCGTTAGTTTCCGGTAGTTTAAATCGCCACTGCCTCCGAATATGAACAGGATGGACGCAGGCGGGCGTTTATGGATCTGCATATGTTTAATTAAAGATGAACATTTTTAGTGTTGCTGCCACTCTGTATGGAAAGTGCCCGGCATATCGATACGCTGGTAGGTATGCGCGCCGAAGTAATCGCGCTGCGCCTGTATCAGGTTGGTAGCCATGCGACCGGTACGGAACGCATCGAAATAAGACAGCGCAGACATGAATCCGCCCACAGGCACTCCTGCGGAGGCAGCCTGGGCAATTACGCTGCGGGTGTTGCTTTCCACCGATTGTACCAGGTAGGCTACGCCTTCATCCAGCAGGATATTGGCCAGGTCGGCATTTTTCTGGTAAGCCTGTGTAAATATTTCCAGCAGGGAAGAACGAATGATACATCCTCCTCTCCATACCTTCACCACTTCCGGCAAGGGGATTTCCATTTTCAGGTCGGTGGAAGCCTCTCTCAGCATAGCCAGGCCCTGCGCATAGCTCAGGATGGTAGCAAAGTAGAGCGCGTCGTGCACCTGTTTGATCCACATTTCAGCCTCGGCATGAATAGTATTTTCGGGGGCTTTATAGATCGCTTCCGCCTGCAGGCGCTGCTCTTTGTATCCTGAAAGGGTACGCATAGCCACCGCAGTATCAATTACCGGAACAGCCACCGGCAGTTCCATGGCATCCTGCGAGGTCCATTTACCGGTTCCTTTGGAACCTGCTTTATCGGAGATGACATCTACCAGCCGTTTGTCGGATTTATCATCGTTCTGCAGGAAAATGTCGGCGGTAATTTCCACGAGGAACGACTGTAATGCGCCCTGGTTCCAGTTTTTGAATACTTCATGCAGCTGATCGTTATTCAGCCCTGCTCCTTTTTGCAACAGGGTATAGCTTTCACTGATCAGTTGCATAATGGCATATTCAATACCGTTATGCACCATTTTTACATAGTGACCAGCGCCCTCTTTACCAAGATAAGCAACGCAGGGAGTACCCTTTACTTTGGCAGAAATCGCTTCCAGCATGGGTTGTACCTTGGCATAGGCTTCTTTGTCGCCGCCAGGCATAATGCTTGGGCCGGTACGGGCGCCCTGCTCACCACCGGAAACACCGATACCCATAAAATGGATGCCTTTTTCACGGAGTTGTTGTACACGGCGTAAAGTGTCCGTATAGTGGGAGTTACCACCATCTATTACTACGTCGCCCTGCTCCAGCAGCGGCAACAGGGATGCTATCACGTCATCTACCGGCTGACCGGCGGGTACCAGCATCATTAATTTGCGGGGACGTTCCAGCAACTGTACCATAGCGGCCAGCTCTGCAACACCTTTAACGGTAGTACCGGGGGTAGCGGCTGCTTCCAGTGCGCTGTTCTTGGCAGCGTCTTTATCAAAGCCGATAACGGAAAATCCATGATCTGCCATGTTGAGTAACAGGTTTCTGCCCATTACGCCGAGGCCGATCATTCCAAAGTCATATAAGCTGTTTGCCATATATAGAGAAGTTACTTAAGGAGGTGTAAAAGTAGGGAAGAATTACGAAATACAGATTACGAATTACGGAGTTAGATGGAGACAGCCACCGGTATTACCTTCACTGTTTCCACATAACTCCGTAACGTGTTTATGAATGTTATTTTATGCCGAGTTCCGGCCCGCATTGATAATTCCAAAAGAGCAGCGCATAATGAGCTTCTCGTAGGTTTCCCTGCCATGCCCGTTGTCCGGATGTGAGTCCAGCTCCCGTATCCGGGTCAACGCATATTGCTGGATAGTGAGCAGCGGCAGCACTATTCTTTCCCTCATCTGGATAGACAGGAGGTCAATAGGCGTGTTGGCCATCAATTCGGACTCATTGGTAAGCCGCAGCAGGTATTTCTTGGTCAGCTCAAATTCATTATAGATCATCTGCCATACTTCACCGTATTGCGGATGTTTTTCCAGGTAGGCGGTGAGCGGGAAATAACTTTTTTTCATCGCCATTACGCAGTTATCGAGCAGGGTCCTGAAAAACAGGGAGCGCGCATACAACGCTTCCAGTTCCTCCCATTTGCCTTGCTTGTCCAGCTGTTCCAGGGCGCTGCCCACACCGTAATAACCCGGTACATTTTGTTTCAGCTGGCTCCATGCGCCTACGTAAGGCACCGCTCTCAGATCGTTGAGATTGAGTTTGGCAGAGGCATTACGCTTGCTGGGGCGGCTGCCTATATTCGCTTCGGCATAATACCGCAGCGGGCTGGCATGGTCGAGATAAGCCAGGAAGTGAGGATGTGTTTTCAGCTTATTATAAGCAACATAACCTTCATCAGCAAGGGATTGCAGCAAACTTTCCTCCGCTTTGCTGAGCGTTACCTCCCGGGAGGAAAACAGTTCATTGCTGATGCCGGCATGTATCAGCTGCTCCATATTGAACTGTGCGGCGTCTACAGTGCCAAAGTTGGAGCTGATAGTTTGCCCCTGGATGGTTTGCTGTATTTCCTGGTTGGCAATATTCCTGCCCATAGAGGCGTAAAACTGGTGGGTTTTTCCGCCGCCGCGTGCCGGAGGGCCTCCCCTGCCATCGAAGAACACCACGCTGATACCATACTCTTTGGAGATGGTGCTGAGTTCCTCTTTTGCCTTATAGATGCTCCAGTTAGCCATCAGGTATCCTCCGTCTTTGGTACCATCGGAGAAGCCCAGCATAATTGTTTGTTTACACTGGCGGCGCCGCAGATGCTCGCGGTAATCGGCATTTTCGTACAGCTCCTTCATCACCAGTCCTGCATGACGCAGGTCATCGATGGTTTCAAACAGCGGTACTATATCTACCGTCATTTCCTCTTTTTTCCATCCGCTCAGCAGGAACAAACCGTATACTTCCATCACAT
This sequence comes from Chitinophaga sp., assembly GCA_039593235.1. GTDB lineage: Bacteria > Bacteroidota > Bacteroidia > Chitinophagales > Chitinophagaceae > Chitinophaga. The sequence continues at coordinate 3,099 of JBCNPS010000211.1, forward strand.
TGAGTACGCTGGTACTGTGACTGATGATATAGCGGTTGCAACCTTCTTCCCCGTTGGCAGCCTGTATTTCCCGGATAGCGGCAATAGTTTGCAGGGTATCCTGGTGCAGCGGGTCTTCCAGTTTTTTGGGGTCTATGGCCTCCTTTATATTCAATAAGGCATTGATCCTTTCTTTATCATCCAGGGAGCTGTAGTTATCCGGCAGCGCTGTTGTTCCGGCGGCTACGGCTTCCAGTACCGCTTCATGAATGGAGCTGTCCTGGCGGATATCCAGGGAAGCGAAGAATAAACCGAAGATCTCTACTTTGCTGACCAGGTTATCTACCAGGTGAACAAACAGCCCGTTCAGATCGGTTATAATGGTATTTCGTATATCCGACAGCGTGTCCAGTATTTCCTGGCGACTGATGTCTGCCTTGTGTCCGGGCAGAAACAGGTTGCGGGATAATTTGGCTTCCAGTGCGGCTACTACGTTTTCTACCCCTTTAAAAGTAAGACGGCGGCGCAGGTTGCGTACTTCCCTGAAATAGCATTTCATAATGGAGGCGCGCAGGGCAGCGGCTACTTCCACGGTAGTAGGCGCTTTCACAAACGGGTTCCCATCACGGTCGCCGCCGGGCCAGAAGCCCATGCGGATCACCGAGTTCTCACTGCTGACAGCCCCCGGGAACTGGGCCCGGATAGATGACATAATGCGGCCTGCCGACTGGTAAAAAATATTTTCGAGGAACCACACCAGATTGATAGCTTCGTCGTATGGTGTGGGTTTTTCTTTTTTGAAGAACGGCGTTTTACCAAGTTGCTGCAGGTACATATTTACCTGGCTGGTATTCTCATCGATGAGCGCTTTGGACAGGTCATTGATAATTCCCAGCACTTCGCTGGGGTAAAACTGCGTAGGGTGCGCGGTCAGCACCAATCTCACGGAAAAGTCCTTCAATTTCTCCTTCAGCTTGTCCTGCGCCTGCTCCTGTATCACTTCAGATTGCAGGTGCCGCAAAGTGCCGGCTCCCTGCAGGTCGCGGATATTCCGGAAAGCAGCATCTTCCAGCGCATCGAACAGTACTACCTGTCTTTCAGCGTATTGTACAAACCGGAACAACAGGTCCGTTCGCTGTTTCTCTTCTGTATAAGTGGTATACTGGGAGAAAAAAGAGTTCATAATCTCTTCCGGGCTGTTGCCTTTGGAATATCCTTCTTCACAGTGAATCAGGAACAGGGACAGGAAGATACCTGTCTTTTCCACGCGGTGGAAAGGCAAAGAGGTGAAGAGACTATTATACAGCTGAAACTTGGTACCAACAAGATTTTTGAACTGTTGCAGCGAATTATTTACCGGCGCTTCCATACTAATTATCCGTTTATAGTGCTAAAGAAGAAGACTAAGCGGCTGTTAAATTAATAATTATTATGGTAATTTATTAGTTTTTTGATTTTTGTTTGACATAAAGTGATAATGTTTGAATATTATCTAATAAGAAGCGGTCGTATTAAAAGCAATCCCGGCCGCTACATGCGGGCCGGGACTGGTATCAGGAATCAGAATGCGCAGGTGAATGGAGGTAAGCGGGATAAACAGGATGATAAAATTTAAAGAGATAATAATACAGGAGGTCACACCGCCAGATGATGACGGTACTTTCCGGGTTATTAATTAAAACTTTAATTGAAATGAAGGAAAAGGGATGCTTAGTTATTATTTAAACTGAAACGAACCGGTAGGTTAAAATATACCGCTACGTATTGTCCGTTCTGTTTGCCGGGTTTCCACTTTGGCATTTTGCTCACCACGCGGATGGCTTCTTCTTCCAGGCCTCCGCCTTTTACCGCACCCGTTGTTTTTACCTGGGAAATACTACCATCGCGGTTTACCACGAACTGAATAAATATAGTGCCTTGTATTTCGTTTTCCTGGGCAACGTGCGGGTACCGTATGTTATTGCCAAGATATTTTGCCAGTGCGGCTTCACCACCGGGAAATTCCGGCATTATTTCCACGAAAGTATGCGGTACATCGGGATTACTGGCCGGGGGCGCCACTACCACACCGTTACCGCCGTTGCCATTAGCATTCAGGTCAATGTCCAGTCCTCCTTCTACCCCATCTGAAGTGGTAAATCCTACAACCTTATCTGTTAGGTCTGCATTCTTTGGAGGCATTTCATCCGGTGGTACGTCTGTGTCAACAATCACGGGTGTGGTGGCCCTGATAGAGGCTGCCATTGGGGGAGGCGCCGAAGTTACCGGTGGCGGCGGGATGGTAACGGGAGGTTCCGGTGGCATTTCAATTGTTTTCAATTCAATTTTCTTTTCTACCAGCACCGGCCGGTGTACATTTTCAGCGGCCTTCAACGTGTTATTCAACACGTAACCGCCAATCATTACCAGCATAATAGAAGCGGTGCCCATTACTGCATTGCGAACGCGCCTGTTGTAACGACTACGCAATTCATAGGCCCCATAATCTTTGTTCCTTCCATAGAAGAGAATGTCGAGGAAATCATTCCCCGGGATTTTAGCTGAGTCCATGGTAATATGTTTTTCAATTAGATGATGCAGTAAAATATTTTCCATAAGGTTTTTGAAAATATATTTCAGGGAGATGGGTAACGGGATGTGGTATATTATATTGGAACGGTTGAACGGGGTATATAAAATAGAAGTCCCGACACGTGTCGGGACTTGCTGGCACTGGGGACCTTACCTGAAAACAAGTGGTTCCTTCATTTTAATTAGGCTTTCCGAAAAAAGTATAAGCGTAAGCGTTATTACGCGTAAGCCCGACTGCTTCCGGAAAATATCTTAATGAACGGTTGGTTGGAAGCAGTCTTTAATGATCCGATAATGGCTTCAGTCCCCGGGGCAATCACCAACAAAACCCACCAGTAATGTTTGAGGCAACGCCCCTTTTGAACTGAAGTTGATCGTTTAATCTCAATGGATAGTAACCCAATTCTATTCCGCTACGAATACACTAAATTGCGTGTATCCGTATACGTTATATTGTCTTTTACAGCTGTTTAACCGGTTTGCCGGTAAAGGCATTGAGGCCGAACAGATGACATATATCTTCATGTTAAAAATAATGAGAGAGGCCTGGTTTAAGATTTCAGTTGATAAATGCCAGGAGGATGCGGGGAGGTACGTTGCTGATAAATTTACCACCAATAAATTTGCAGCACACCTTTCCCGCAAGCCTGACCGGGCATTCTATTTACAGCTTACAGAACGCAAGATTTTTCCTTCAGCAGCGGCTACAATAAGCGCCTGCTATCTGAATGTAACGGGAACAGGTGATATTTACCACGGTATTTTGCGTGTGGTAACGCATTCCACTAGTTAGCGTGTGCCTTTTCATAGTGTATTTTTATTTACACATTTTTCAATAATGATGGCAGCAACACCTTGCTGGTGGATCAAAGGATGCCGGAAGCGTTTGCCTGATGCTTCCCTGTGGTGGTAGATTTTATTAGTCTACTGATTTGGTAGACAAATATACATCGAGTTTTATTAATTCCAAATATTTGCCTGATTTTTTTTCTTATTTTTTGTTCTGTCGTTATAGGCAGGGCTGTTTCCACGTATCGCAAAAGCGTATTTTTGCAGCATGAAAGAGCATGCAAAAAACATTTTACTTATTATAGCCGGCGCCTTCATCTTTGCTGCAGGCATCAACTACCTGGCTATCCCCAATAAGTTATCGGAAGGAGGCGTAATAGGTATTACGATTGTAACCTATTACTATTGGGGGTGGTCGCCGGGTGTAACAAATTTTATCATCAACGCTATCCTGATTGTAACGGGGTACCGGCTGCTGGATAAAAGAAGCATGTTGTACACGATCCTTGGCATCCTTTTTTGTTCCCTGTTCCTCTATCTCACCGAAAACACACTCACACCGGTTACCACCAACCCGTTACTGGCGGCTATATTTGCCGGCCTGCTGGTGGGTATCGGCATTGGCCTGGTATTCCTTTCCGGCGGTACCACCGGCGGTTCCGCTATTGTGGCCAGGTTGTTCAATAAATATTTCGGCTGGACCCTGGGCAACGCGATGCTTATTTTCGACATTGTTGTGATTGTATCTTCTTCCTTTATAATAGGTATAGAAAAAACCATGTATACCTTTATTGCGGTATACATTGGGGCCAGGGCAGTAGATTATATTGTAGACGGGCTTAACACCAAACGCGCCATCACCATTATTTCCGCGCGCACGGAAGCCATTGCGGCAAAGATCACCGGTGAAATGAAACGCGGCGCCACTGTATTGCACGGGCATGGCGCCTTTACCGGCGCTCCCAAAGAAGTATTGTATGTAGTGATAGGTAAACAGGAACTGATGCGACTCAAATCACTGGTACAGGAAACGGATCCGGAAGCTTTTGTGGTGATACATGAAGTACACGAAGTACTGGGGAGGGGATTCTCGAAATAGTTGTAGCCGGCGGCTTTCACTCTGTTTAGCAAAAGCCGCCAACCATCATCATTTGCCGGTTAACCCACGGATCACTTTCACTTCATCCTCGCTGTAAGGAGTTCCATCCGGACGGAATATATCATGAAACCAGGTAGGAGGCTCGCTGCCATCGGGCATAGGCGTACTCCACGCATATTTGGTATTGGTTTTACCTGCCACCAGCCCCCAGTTAATAGCGCCGATATTTTCCTTTTTCAGCAAAGGCATAATATTATCAAAACGGCTGCTGCGGGTACGGGCCATGTATTCTGTACAGATCAATGGCCTTCCCAACCTGCGCAGGGTATCAATATCCCGCTGGTGCTCTTCCGGCGGGGAATAGTTATGATAAGTGATCACATCAGAATGGGCTTCCTGGAACGCCGACAGGTCTTTAAGCTTCCAGTCCCAGATCCCAGCTGATAAAGGCTGTGAGGGATTTACAGCTCTTCCCCAGGCAAACACTTTTTCCAGCAGGGGTAAACTTTTGTTACCATGCCCGGAATTGCCGGGTTCATTATAAAGATCCCATAACAGGATACGCTTGTCGTCCGCAAAAGATGTCAGGATATCTTTCACATATCTTTCCAATGTATCCACAAGCGCCGGGCTTTGATAGATAGCCAGGCCCGGGTCCTGTACCCAGCCTGAGTTATGGATACCCGGCCTGGGCGCCCGTTGGGGACCGGCCTGGTAAGTGCTGTCCCAGCAATCATCAAAAAATACGAATAAGGTGGAAATGTGGTGCCGGTCGGCAATATCCAGGTAAGTACTGATCCTTTGTTTAAAGCCTGCCGAATCAACTACCCAGGGCACATGATGCAGGTACACCCGCATCGTATTCATCCCAATGCCTTCTGCATAACCAAGTTCCCGGTTAATGGTAGCGGTATCAAAAGTTGCGGCCTGCCACATTTCCAGCTGGTTAATAGCTGTACTGGGAATAAAATCACTTCCCCTGATCCAGTCTTTGCCTGCATACCAGGTATTGGCCTTTTCCTTTGACCACAAACCTTTTTCTGGCTGTTTGCAGCTCACCTGGATAAGCACGGCCACGCACAACGCAATAAATCGGTAATTCATAACGTAACTTTTTTAGTGGAGCTGCCAAAATAGTAATTATACGTGTCTCACGTTAGTCCATATGTCTCAATTTGTTATTCTCCGGATAATTCAGATTTGGATTTTGGGATTTAGATGTATATATTGTAGGCAGCTCAACGCGCTTTCATTCCTTACCATCTTATCAACCAATACAATTAAAGGGAAATGACACAAAGCTCTCAACGCTTTTTACCGCTGGATGTGTTCCGCGGGCTGACCGTTTGTTTCATGATCATAGTGAACACAGGCGGCACTGGTGGAACTTACTGGCCACTCGACCATGCTGCCTGGCATGGCTGGACACCAACCGATATGGTATTTCCCTCTTTTCTTTTTGCTGTGGGCAATGCCATGAGCTTCAGCATGAGGAAGTATGAACAACTGGGAAATTCAGCGGTGCTGGGAAAGATTTTTAAACGCACCCTGATCATTTTCCTTCTCGGATACCTGATGTACTGGTTCCCGTTTGTACATCAAACCGATACAGGACTAACATTCAAGCCATTCAGCCATACCCGCATACTGGGTGTGCTGCAACGTATTGCCCTGTGCTACTGTATTGCTTCCCTCCTTATCCACTACTGCTCTAAAAAAGTAGTATGGGCCGTAAGTGCGGCATTCCTCCTGGGGTACTGGGCCATCATGTGGTACTGCGGTACTCCCGGTGAACAATACAGTATGGGTGGCAACGCGGGCATCCTGCTCGACAAACTTATTTTAGGTGAAAATCACATGTACCATGGCGAAGGCATTGCCTTTGACCCCGAAGGCATTCTCAGCACTATCCCTGCCGTAGTGAATGTGGTAGCGGGTTATTACACCGGGCTGTTTGTTCAGCAACAGGGCCGGACCAAAGCGGGTTTGCTCCGTATGGCAGGCATGGGTGTATTGCTGCTGTTACTGGCCTATGCTTGGAACACAGTATTTCCCATCAATAAAAAACTATGGACCAGTTCCTATGTGCTGCTTACCGTGGGTATTGACCTGCTGCTGTTATCATTGCTGATCTTTGTGATAGATATCCTCGGCTTTACCAAAGGCAGCGGTTTCTTTACGGTATTTGGTAAAAACCCGCTGTTCCTCTACCTGTTATCTGAAATACTGGCCATCCTGTTCTATTTCTTTATGGTCAATGGCGACTCCCTCTACAAATGGATCAATGATACGATCTTCCAGCCATTGTCGCCAGGTAAGTTCGGATCATTGCTGTTTTCACTGGCATTCATGCTTACCTGCTGGCTGGTAGGATTTATTCTCGACAGGAAGAAGATCTATGTGCGTGTATAAATATTATCATCTTGCTAAAAATAAAAGGAGAAGGGAAGGTCATTGATCTTCCCTTCTCCTTTTATACGCATAAAACATTTTTTGCTACATTGTACGTAAAACGATCGCGGATGGACCTCTCACTCAAAGGAAAAACAGCGCTTGTGTGCGGCAGCTCACAGGGCATTGGACTGGCTACAGCAGCAGAATTGGCTTTGTTAGGCGCTGAATGCATTTTATTTGCAAGGAATGAAGACAGGTTAAAAGCGGCGCTATCAACACTTGATGTCTCCGGCGGACAGCAGCACAGCTATGCCATAGCTGATTTCTCTGATATAGCAGCTATAAATGCTGCAGCGGAAAAAATTGCTGCAAACGGGCCCGTTCATATACTCATCAATAACACCGGCGGCCCTGCGGGCGGTCCGGTCCTGGAAGCCAGCGCAGCGGCATTTACCGCCGCTTTTTCACAACACCTGCTGTGTAACCAGGCTTTGGCGCAAATATTTGTACCGGGAATGATCAGCGCAGGCTTTGGCCGTATCATCAATATCATTTCTACTTCTGTAAAAGCTCCCATAAAAAACCTCGGAGTATCCAATACCACCCGTTGGGCAGTTGCCGCCTGGTCTAAAACCCTTGCTACAGAACTGGCTCCGCATGGTATTACTGTCAATAATGTGTTACCCGGCTCCACCTCTACTGCCCGGCTGGAAGGATTATTTAACAGCAGTGCAGCTACCCGCAATGTATCGCCCGAAGTAATAGAAGCTGAATGGCTAAAGGAAATTCCGATGCAGCGTTTCGGAGAAGCCCGTGAAGTAGCAGCGCTGGCGGCATTCCTGGCATCGCCCGCGGCCGCTTACATTACTGGCACCAGCACCGCTGTGGACGGAGGAAAAACACCGGTGATGTAAGCGGGTTTTGTCTGACTCAGGATTAAACGGATTACGCTGATTACGCTGATTTGATT
>JBCNPS010000212.1:0-10895 GCA_039593235.1 Chitinophaga sp.
TCTGATTCTGCAATGCGGCAATCCTTCAGGGTGATCAACCCGTTCTGCACAATGCGCAACGCCATTTTATCATGGATCTTTTCTACACTGAAACCGGGTGTATCTTTCCGGAGCAGGAAGCCTTTCACCTGGTTATCGTCTACATCCCTGGCCCATATCACAATTACATCTGCAAAGGTGGCGTTGCCTATCCATTTTTTCTGACCGTTCAATATCCAGGTATCGCCTTCCCGTTTAGCCGTAGTGGTTAGTCCGCCTGCGGTACCGGAACCTACTTCCGGTTCTGTAAGCCCGAATGCGCCGATAATATTCAGCTGCTGCATACCGGGCAGCCATTCCTGTTTCTGCGCTTCAGAGCCCAGCATATAAATAGAGCCCATGGCCAGCCCGCTTTGCACACCAAAAAAAGTGGCCACGGAAGCATCCACACGCGCCATTTCCATAGCAATGATCCCTTCCATGAGGAACGACCTGTTTGGGCAACCATATCCGTCATAGGTAACGCCACAAATATTCAGTTCCCTGAATTTCGGGATGATCTCAAAAGGGAACTCTGCTTTCAGCCAGTATTCATTTACAATAGGCTGGATCTCCTTTTCCATGAATGCGCGAACTTTCAGCTGCAGCGCCCTGTCTTCTGCATTGAGTTTGGCCCCCAGGTCGTAGAAGTCGCCTTCAATAGGCGGCAGTTCCTTTTTCTTTCCACCGCTGCTGCTAAGCATTTTCATGAGGCCGTTCAATTGCGTATCATCCATCTTTCCTACAGATTCCATCACCTTTGGCAAGTCTACTTTTTCGGAGAGTTTGGCCAGTGCGGCGAAATCAATGCTCTTGAGCAGGTGGTAGGCATTCTTCAGTTTTGTGAGCGTTCCGGACATCTTACATGGTTTTACTTAAAAATACACAATTATCGCCTTCGGCGATGTAAATTGTCCTGGAGCAGGATTACGCTGATTATACTGATTATTTGACTTTATTTTTCCGCTAAAATGATTCAGGGAGATTTAGGCGAAATAATTATTTCGCTTAAATCTCCCTGAATCATTAAAAATCCAAACGATCCAATCCAGATAATCTGTATAATCAGCGTATCCTGAGTCAGACAAAATCCACTCAAGATAATTTGGGGTCAACAGAACCATGTACAGAATACAGGAAAAATAGTGTGGAGTGCAAAATAGGGTTGCACAGAACCATATGCAACCCCGGTTTAAATACACAACTAAAAAAAACGACTTCTAACAAACAAGGCATAGCTGTTATAATGCTGACGCAGAAAACCCCGCTCCCCTCTATCTTTTTTTTAACTTTTTTTTCCTCCTCTTTTCCTGTAAATAAAATTATTATCTGTAATGTGTAAACCGCTATTTGTTTCAAAAAGATAGTTACTTTCGCAACGATCATTTCATATACTAAAACTTCCTGAAGGTTAAATGATTACATCACCTTCTTACCAGGCATATAAAGAATTATTTCATTCGCAGTATAACGACTTGTGTAACTATGCCTATAGTTTTCTGAAAGACGATGCAGCAGCGGAGGATGTGGTACAGGAAACCTTTATTAAGCTATGGGAGAAACACCGGCAGCTGATAGGCATACCGAATATAAAAGCATACCTGTTCCGTGCGGTCAGGAATAATTCAATTTCGGTATTACGCAAGCAAAACACAGAAGAGGCGGGCAACAGGGGCTTTGAGTGGCTGGCAGATGTTTCTGAAGATCCCGGTGAAAAAGAAATTGAAAATGCAAAACCTTACTATGAACAGCTGGTGTACGAGGCCATCGCCAACCTGCCCCCGCAATGCAGGGAGGTATTTACCTGCTGCAGGCTGCAGGGCATGACGCATCAGCAGGCGGCCGCAAAACTGGGCCTTTCCGCCAAAACGGTGGAGAACTATATGGGACGGGCCCTGAAGCTGTTGCGAAAATATTTGCAGCAATACGGTTTGCCGGTAAGTATCCTGTTTTTGCTAAAATTATTCATGCCCTTATAGAGGGTTCTTATATTTATGAGCGTTATTTAAGTAGAGCACACTGTATTATGGAGCAATTTGACACCTACCTGTATGAACTGATTGCCAAAAATCTTTCTGGTCAATGTACGGAAGCTGAATCTGCTGCCTTGCAACAATGGCTGGAAGCTTCTCCCGGAAACAGGGCGGAATACGAGACATTGGCAAAGCTTTGGCACAACAGCCCTGCGGCCGTTGTACCTCAAAGGCAATACAATACGGCAGCAGCCTGGGATAAAACCAACCAGGCCATTCAGCCACCTGCTTCACGCGTAAAAACACTTTACACCAAATACGCTGCTGCAGCGGCTATCCTGGTATTGCTCACTGCCGGCGCCTGGTGGCTGGAAACACGCTCCTCTCTTAAGAAACATGAACTGGCCGCTAACGACGGCAAAATAAAAAGCCTGGAACTGCCCGATAAATCAATGGTTACCCTCCGCCAGGGCGCCACTATCAGGTATATCAACGGCTATCATCACAATCAACGTATCGTGGAACTGGAAGGAGAAGCCTTCTTCGAGGTTGCCAGCGATCCCGGACACCCTTTCCTCGTGAAAACACCCAACCAATCCGTAATTGAAGTGCTGGGCACTTCCTTTACCGTTCAAACAGGAAAAGACAGCACCGCTGTTACCGTTGCTTCCGGCAGCGTGAAACTGGGCCTGGAAGGCGATACCGCGGCGGTAATCCTGAACAGCGGGCAACGGGGCGTATGGGGCAATGGGCTCCTGCTGGCCAATAATAATCATAACCTCAACTTCATCGCCTGGAAAACAGGTATTTTGCAATTTAATGACCAGACACTGCTTGAAATATTGCCGCAATTAGCCGACTTTTACGCAAAAGATATCAGGGTTGATGAAAAATACAGGGAAACCGCATCGCAGCAAAAAGCTACGATCACATTCCGGAATCAGTCCTGCGATGATGTTTTGCATGAATTACAACTATTGCTTGGTTTCCATTATCAACAGGAGGGCGACTCCATCGTCATTACCCAGTAGACCCAAACGCTATTTCCTTATTTACAGCACCCTATTGCTGTTAGTGTTCCCGTTCCAATACCTGCAGGCGCAGCAAAACGGGAATGATCTGCTACATGTTAGTTACACGCCGGCCGCAAAACAGGGAACCATCCTGCATTATATACAGGACCTGCAAAAGGTAACCGGTATCAGCGTTTCCTACAGTTCCAGTTTTTTACACCTGAATAAAAAAGTACAGCTCAGCGGAACGGAAAAAACTACCGGCGCTGTACTGAATACCATCCTGCAGGGAACAGGTATCCAGGTAGCCGCGCTCAACGGGAAAATATTCCTGCTCAGGGAAACTTCACAGGTACAGTACTATACCGTCAGTGGTTTTGTAAAAGAAGTGAACAGCAATGAGCTGATCATCGGTGCCTCTATATACGATCCCGTTACCCGCAAAGGAACTGAAACCAATGCATACGGCTTCTACAGCCTGCAGGTACCGGATACCTGCCAGGGCCTGGTGTTTTCACATATCAGTTACAAACCCGTATTTCAGCACCTGCCCCCGCCCGACGACGGGCAGATGGACATCCACATGGAAGCGCGCAGTATGCTGCAAACCGTGGTGGTGAACGGAGAAAAAGAAACGGTTACCACTCAACCGGGATATATTAATATGCCCGTTGGATATGTATCCAACTTCCCCGCCCTGCTGGGTGAAAAGGATGTATTGAAATCACTGCAGCTATATCCCGGAACGGGCAGCTCCCTGGAAAGCAGCAGCAACCTGCTGGTGAGAGGCGGCGGGGCCGACCAGAACCTCTATCTCCTCGATGGGGTGCCGCTTTATCATACCGGTCATCTTTTCGGACTTTTCTCCATCTTTAACGGGGACGCTGTTAAAGACGTATCACTTTATAAAGACGCCTTCCCCGCCCGCTATGGCGGCCGCCTCTCCTCTGTAGTGGATATCCGTACAAAAGACGGGAACATGAAAGAGTGGCATGGCAGCGCCTCCCTAAGCCCGGTATCAGGCAGTTTCCTGCTGGAAGGCCCGGTGGTTAAAGACCGCAGCTCAGTTTCCCTGTCGGTGCGGAGATCCCTGGTAGATGCCTTTTATGGGAAAACCTTGCTGAAAGACTATGGCAAGTACTATCTCTATGATGTAAACTTTAAGCTGAACCAGGTAATCGACAAAAAGAACAGGATCTATGTCAGCTTCTACAAAGGACAGGATAAAATGTTTATCAGGAGCGAGAACCCGGTAATACAACTATTTGATGATTACAATTTCGACTGGAGTAACATCACCGCTGCCGTAAAGTGGACAAGGGTGGTGAACCCCAGGATCTTTTCCAGTACCACCGCTACCTACAGCCGTTTCTATAATCTCTTTACACAAAATTCCATCATCCCTCTCTCCTTTTACGACTCCTTGTTTGTAAGAGGTAAAGGCGTTTCCCGGATCAGGGACGTTGCCATCAGGAATGAAACGGAATATACGGTCAGTAACACGCATCATATTTCATTCGGAGGCGGTTATACCTATCATAACTTCGCGCCTACCGCTTACCATAACAACATCTCCGCAGGAGAAGCTACGCAAAGAAAAGCGCCCATCTATTATATGTCCGAGATCTCTGCTTACGCAGAAGATGAACTCAGCCTGCTGAACGACCGGCTGCTAGTGAGGCCCGGACTGCATTTTGGGGCGCTGGCGCAAAGCACTTCGTTTTATAGCAGCCTGCAGCCCCGGTTGATGCTGCGGTGGAAGCTTCCCCATTCGCAATACCTGCAGGCCTCCTTTGCTGAAATGACCCAGTTTGTGCACCAGCTCACCACACCGGTGATCAATCTTCCTACAGACCTGTGGGTGCCCAGCACGGAAAACATAAAACCGGAACATGCGTATTCGTATAGTCTTGCTTACCAGCGGCAATGGGATAATCACTGGCGCTTTAATGTGAACTTCTATTATAAACAACTGAAGAATATTGTAACTACCAATACGGTGTTGAATATCTTTGATAACTCTGATCTCTGGGAGAAAAAAGTAATTGCCGGCAATGGTTATAACTACGGTAGCGAACTGCTGCTGGAAAAAACGCAAGGCAAACTAACGGGCATCTTTTCCTATACGCTTTCCTGGGCCTGGCGGCAGTTCGACCGCCTCAACGCGGGTAAAATGTTCCCATATAAGGAAGACCGGCGCCATAATATTTCCCTGGCGCTCAAATACCGGTTTAATCCTAAGTGGAGCCTGTCTGCCTCATGGAAATTCGCCTCCGGCGCACCTTTCACGTTGCCGGTGCAAATATTCCCGGACTTCGACTGGAGCCGTAACATCAAGGGATACCTGGATGAACGCTATTCGCCGTTCTCCACCTTCCAGGTGAATTACCTTCCCTATATTTCCCGGTTAAACAATTACCGGCTGCATCCTGTGCATCACCTGGATCTTGGCGCCACGCTGAACCTTGGTAATGAAAAACGCTTCCATCATGTCATTACGGCGGGCGTATATAATATTTATAACCGGACAAATCCTTTTATCGTGAGCTTTGACCAGTTCTCGTATTTTGATTATTCCGACGTATACCCGTTGCAGTTATACCAGTATAGTTTGTTCAGAACTTTACCTTACCTGAGCTACACCTTCAAATTTTGATCAATGAAGTACCTTTTTATATTCATACCGGTTTTAAGTATCCTGCTCCTGGCGGGCTGTGAGCAGGAATTACCGTTGCCGCCCAACAATGCTGTTCCCCGGGAAGTAGTATATAGTGAACTGGTAGCTAACAACGTTCCCGAAGTGAGAGTGGGCAAAAGTAAACCGGTGGGCCCCGGTATTAACACCGGTTTTGAACTGGTAGAAAATGCTGATGTACAGCTGATGGATAAGAACGGGCAACTGCTGGAAACGCTTACCTACGATAAAGATTCCAGCAATGCCATGAGCGTGTACCGGGGTAAAACAAAACTGGATGCAGCCAGGAACTATAAAGTGCAGGTGATGGTATCCGGCCTGAAAACCGTTACTGCCATGACTTCTATCCCTCCGCCCTTTAAAGTGGACCTGCTGGATACGGTGCGCACACTGCTTAACGGCCGGCCGGTTTTGCGTTTTCATTTTACCGTGAACCCTATTCCCGGTGTGAAGCAATATGTGGTAATGGAAGCGCTGAAGCAAAGCGTTATAACTGATACCACTTTTTCGTACAGGGGTGTCCGTTATAAGAAAAGTGAACATGATTCCCTTTACCAGAAAGTGAAGCATCTGCCCGGCTGCAATCCTAAAAAAGACAGTAGTTTTCTCAACGATTATCTCCGCATCCCCTGCTATACACAGGATGAAAATGCAGACAACAACCAGATCGGCGGCCTGAATGAAAATTATAACAGCATCCTGTTCACCCAATCCGGCAAGCCGCTTACTACTTATTTTTATATCAATGCCACCGCGCTCAGCTCTAATCCCGCTGAAGCCATTGCCCCTGTGGGAAGGGTGCTGGTATATGTAAAATCTGTCTCAAAAGAATATTATGATTTCCTGCTCACCTATGAAAAGGTAAAGCGCAACCCGGGGCTGAACAGCCTTATACAGGCCATCCAGCTCAAAAGCAATACACAGGGCGGGCTTGGTATTGTAGGCGGCAGTTACCAGAAATTATATTACCTGTATTACGACAAACTATAAACCTTATTTTACTTCGTAAACGTTATCCTGTTTATTGATGTCTGCTACCCAGGTGCTGCCCAATGTTACTTTTTTTATTTTTTTGGGAGATGGAAACCGGAGCGATACTGTTTTGTTGCCTTTTTCCCATACAGCAATGCTGCGGTGTAACTTAACGGTACTGCTATCTTCAAAAAACACAGTAACATCTATGGGCACGGGCTTATTGCCAACGGAGGTGATTTCAATGGCGCCCTGTTTATCTTTCTGTGTTACGCGGGTAATGCCCAGGTCGGGAAACCCGTTGTCGAAGAACCAGCTTTTCCAGAACCAGTCCATATTCCTGCCGGCGCCCGTGTTCATGCAGTAAAAGAAGTCGTACGGCTGCGGGTGTTTACCATTCCATTGTGCCATATAATAATGCAACGCTTTCAGGAAAAGGGTATCGCCCAGCATATCTTTCACATACAGATAGCCCAGGGCTGGTTTGGGATAAGAATTGGTGACATAGGCATCCGTAGTTTGATTGGAAGGCGTCATAATGGGCAGATCCGCCTGTTTACCGGCAATAAAGTTGTAAGGCGCCATTCCATAATCATCCACAATGGAGGGGTCGATCAGCGGCGATATGATCCACTCTCCTATGGTAGCCCATCCTTCATCCATCCAGGCGTATTGTGTTTCGTTGGTGCCCATGTAAAAGGGAAACAGGGTATGGAATATTTCGTGGTCGGTGAGTTCTATGGTCTGCGCTTTATCTGTTAGCGGGTTATCGTTCACCATCATGGGGTATTCCATCTGATCCAATCCGTCGAAAACCGTTTCATGCGGGTACGGGAAAGGCCATGCAGGAAAATGGTGGCTCATCTTATCTACCGTAGTGCGGGCATAATGTATTACGTCAAAAAAATCGGCATGGGCCGGGTTAAAGGCAACATCTACGCGGGTACGTCTTTTTGTGGTAGCATCCACCTCAACGCTGCTGGCATTCCAGCAGTAGTGATTGCTGATGGCAAATGCAAAGTCGGTAACATTAACAGCCTCGAATTGCCAGGTGCCGGCATTACGGCTGCGGTTGATATTCCCCTCCTTTATATCGTTGCTGTCTATTACGGCAATCACATCGTTGCTTTTCTCAGCGGCAGCGATGCGCTGTACATATTTATCGTTGTATACAGCGGCAGTGTTTTTCAGATCGCCGGTAGCCCATACCTGGTAGTTGCCGGGCACTGTAATGGCTACACGAAAATCGCTGAAGTCGTTATAAAACTCCTGTGTACCGGTATAAGGGATCTGGTCCCATCCGTTGATATCGTCGTACACGGCAATGCGCGGAAAGAAGTAAGCGATGAAATAAGCGCCGGAATCTACCGAACCCGTTCTGATATGCGTATTTTCATTGAGCGTGTAGGAGAAGTCCAGTTCAAACTGTACCGACTGTCCCGGGTACAGGTCGGGAATATACACCGGCATATTGGTGCCGCGAATAGCGCCTGGTAAGGGTTTAGCCTCCCCGTTCACTTTCAGGTGCTTTATTACCACGCCGTTGGTAAGGTCTTCCGGGGAAACCGCCATATTCCTGATGGCGCCTTTCTGGAAAAGGTTGGGAAATAACTTAAAGTTAACAGCCTTTAACGTATCGGGGCTGTTGTTGGTATATTGGATCTGTTCCGAGCCAGACACCCCGTTGGTAGCCGGATCAAAGGTTACCCTGATATTGTACCCGGCCTTGTTCTGCCAGTACTTTGGGCCTGGTGCGCCGCTGTAGCTGCGGGTTTGATGATCGTATGCCTTTTTAATGGTCAGCGGCATATATAAAGGGGTTTGACCGGTGGCTTGCTGAAGCGCCGCCAGCAGCAACCATAAAATACAATATTTCCTCATAAACTGAATAAAAGCGGTGGCTTCAAAAGTAGGGAATTACCCGGAAACGGCATCACAGGAGTAAATGGATTAAGGAATATGCGTAGTATCTGCCGGTGCTTTAAGAGAATCTGCCGGGATACGCAAACTATCGGATATGGGATGATGCAGGCTGTCGGTGCCCATATTCGTACTGTCTTTCCCGTTGGCTCCCTTCCCTGGCAAGGGAATAGTGGGTGCAGTATTGCGGCGTTTGGAGGAATAGCCGGTTACGGTACCCTGGTTTTGCATGTCTTTCATTGTTTTTTTATCAAAGAGATATTTGGGATGCTTCTCCGGCCGGAGGCCACGGTCGAACTGGGCCTCTGCTCCTACTGCGGGCGCCTGGTATACCTTCTGCGAGGAATGGCAGCCCCATAAAAAAATACCGGCTGCCAATACGAAGTACTTCATACAAACGAAATAAGGATGAATACAGGCAAAGGGCGGGACATCTTTTTAAACGGCAAAACGGGGTTGTTTATTATCAGCGCACCGGCACGCTTGCAAAGGGTATGCATTTTGAAATGTAATCCTGCTGTATTAAATTTAGTATAAATTCACTGGTTGTCATCCCATTATTCTAATATTTTATATCTTTAATCACTATTTCAATCCCGATGAAAACCCTCCCATGCGGAGAGTCACGGCTAGATTCGTTATTATAACAAAGCACTATGAAAGTATCAACAACCAGCTTCCCAAGCGTTTTTGAGACCGCATTCGGAAACACAGAAAATTCAAGTAAAGATCTTCTCAACGGATTAAAAATTAAAAAGGACGATGCCTGGTACCTGGTAGGCAACCTGGCCAAAAGAGGTGGCATCAACCCGGGAAGGGTTACCAATGCGTCGCCCACAGAAGAAGATTACGAAATACTGTTTAAAGCTGCGTTGCTGAACACCATCGATAAGGTACAACAACCCATTGCCCTTACCGTTGGCTTTCCCTTCTCTACGTATAATATCTACAAAAATGCTGCAGAGCAGTTTTTAAGTAAACGCCATTTCCTGATCGATTACGACACACAAACCTACAATACCAAAGGCTCCTTTAAGAAAGCCATGTTTGATATTGAGAAGTATGAAGTGATCCCTGAAATTGTTGGCGGTATCATCGGGTTAAAGAAAAGTATCAATGAACCGCAGCTGGACAACTTTATTGCCGTTAGCTTCGGATTTGGTACCATAGAAGGCGGTATGGCCACCGGCGATGGACTGGTACACCGTACCTGCTTCAGTTCCCATGGCATCCGTTATGCTATTAACAACCTTACCCGTGAACTGAACCAGAAACATTACCTGGAAATGAAGAATGAGCACCAGGTAGATGATGCTTTCATGAAAGGGTCTATTTTTACCAACCGCAAACGTATTGACCTGCGGGATATGCGCAAAGGCGTGCTTACCCAGTATTATAAGGAAGTAGTGTCTCCCCTGATGCGCAGCTACTTTACGGATCTCGACTTTGAAACCTGCGAAAAGATATACCTGATGGGCGGCGGCGCTCACTACCGTGAACTGACAGATGCTTTTGTAGAAGAATTTCGTGATTTTATACCGGTAGAAGTTGCTCCCGAACCGGAAAAGCTCATGAGTATAGGTTATCTTTATAACTCATTGAGAATTTCTGATAATAAACCTCAAAGAAGCGTAGGGCTTGACCTGGGTAACTCCAGTTCTATTGTGTCTACTTTTGAAGACCAACACACCCCTGCTGCTACACCTAATCCCGTCACCCTATAATTTGTACTTGTGATCAATGTCAGACATATTTTCCGAAATATAATTGTTCCTGGGGCCTTCCGTATTCCTAAAACAGTTTCCGTGAACGGGAGTATAGACGCCTCTGTATCCGGTCGTATCGACGGGAATGTAAGGGGCGATGTAAAAACCAGCGGCAAGCTGGTGGTTAGTGAAACAGCGAGCATCCGCGGGCATATATACGCTGCCGACCTGGTGGTACACGGGAAAGTGTATGGCGATGTGTACATCACCAACAAAGCCCATATCAGCAATAAGGCCCTGGTAAAAGGCGATGTAAATGCAATGGTGCTGGAAATTGAGGAAGGTGCGGTGGTGGAAGGTGCTATCCGGAAAAACGTACAGCCGGTTGTTAAAGCAGAGCTGAGTCATACGCCGGTGGCGGAAGAGATCAAGGTATCTGCTGCAGTAGACGCTGAAGCGGGAAAGAAGATGGAGGAAGAGGAAGAAAAGAACACTACCTGGTTCTGATAACAACAGGATAATTTATTCAGGGGGCTGACCAAAAAGTAATGGTCAGCCCTATTTTATTCGGGTACCTGATGGAGCCCGATAATCGTTT
>JBCNPS010000213.1:0-10869 GCA_039593235.1 Chitinophaga sp.
GGTCGCCGGTAGACACGAGACTTTTCCGTTGTGAAGCGATAGCATCTTCATGTTTACGTACTGCCGCCTCGTATATACGGGTCCGTAACATTTTCATTGCAATTTCACGGTTGGAATGCTGGCTGCGTCCTTCCTGGCACTCTACCACCACGCCGGTAGGAATATGCGTTAACCTTACGGCCGATTCGGTTTTATTTACATGCTGTCCGCCCGCGCCGGAAGACCGGAAGGTATCCATTTTAATATCAGCCTCCCGTACATCCACATCCACTTCTTCCGCTTCCGGCAACACCGCCACGGTAGCCGCCGATGTATGCACGCGCCCGGAGGCTTCTGTAGCCGGTACACGTTGTACCCGGTGTACGCCCGATTCAAATTTCAGGGTACCGTATACATCGTCGCCGCTTACTTCCATCACTATTTCCTTGTAACCGCCGGCAGATCCGGGGTTTTCATTCAGCAGACTCGTTGTCCAGCCTTTGAGCTCACAGAAGCGCAGGTACATACGGAACAGGTCTCCGGCAAAAAGACTGGCCTCATCTCCACCGGTACCCGCGCGGATCTCCAGGATGGCGTTCTTTTCATCCTGTGGATCTTTTGGTATCAGCAGGTTACGGATCTCTGCTTCCAGGGCCGTTTTCTGCTCCTGCAATTCTTCTGTTTCAGCTTTGGCCAGTTCGCGCATTTCTTCGTCGCCACTATCCAGCACTTCTTTGTTAAATGCAATATTGTCCAGCAATTTACGGTAGGCGTCATATGCCTTTACGATCTTTTCCAGCTGCCGGTATTCTTTGCTGAGCTGCCCAAACTTCTTGTTATCACTAACAACCTCGGGATTGGTAAGCGCCATCGATACCTGCTCGAAACGACCTTTTATAGCTTCCAGTTTGTCTATCATAATTATATTTGACTTTTGAGTACCCTTTCCAACCGGAAATGATACTGCCAATCGGGTTGCAAAATTAACACCATTAACTTAATTAAACAGCAGGTAATTGAAACAGATCAAATTAAAGGGAAAAGATATATTTAACGGTACACATCTGCTGGGTCCCGGAAAAGTATTAATACTTAGGGAAGATGGCGTAGTAGCGGGCATTGTAGCCGAACCGGACGCTGGTAACGATGTCCGGGAACTGGATGGAATACTGTGCCCGGGATTTGTAAATACCCATTGCCACCTGGAATTATCCCACATGAAAGGTATCATCCCGGAAAAAACCGGCCTGCCGGCCTTCCTCACACAGGTGATGCAACTGAGAAACCAGGCTGGCGGCGACTATAACGCCATTATCGACAAAGCGGAACAGGACATGTGGGAAAGCGGTATTTCCGCGGTGGGCGATATCTGCAACGGCGCCGCCACACTGGTAAAGAAACAGCAGGGCAGGATGTACTACCATACTTTTGTGGAGTGCATGGGCGTTGCCCCTGCGGGCGCCAATAGCCGCTATCAGTACAGCATGGATGTACTGGCATCATTCCGGGAAATTAATGGTTCCCATCACCGCTGCTCCATTGTGCCGCATGCGCCTTACTCGGTCAGCAATGCTTTATTCGGTTTGCTGGCAGGTACACCGGATAACGCGCCGGTATGCATCCATAACCAGGAAACACCGGCGGAGAATGAATTATATCAACAGAAAACAGGAGATTTTCTGTCTTTCTACCAGCATTTCGGGATGGATATCAGCAGCTTTCAGCCTACCGGCACCAACAGCCTGGAAGCCTATCTCCCGTACTTTTCCCGGAATAAAATCCTGCTGGTGCATAATACCTTCACAACTGCAGCCGATATCCGTTTTGCGCAGCAGCAACCCGTTGAAACCTGGTGGTGTCTTTGCCCCCAGGCCAACTTGTACATCGAGAACCGCTTACCCGATATTCAGCAGTTCAGGCAACTGCAATGCAATATCACCCTGGGTACGGACAGCCTGGCTTCCAATCACTGTTTATCTATCTGGGAAGAAATAAAAACCATCCGCCGGTTTTTTCCGGAAATTCCGTTGGAAGAAATATTGCAATGGGCTACATTTAATGGCGCAAAAGCCCTGGGCATACAGGATACCTATGGTACTTTCAACCCGGGCAGCAAACCAGGCGTAATATTGATTAACCAGGAAAGCAGTAGAATTATTTAGCTGTAACTTATGAACGATTTTTTAAACAAAGTAATTTTAGACAACCCCGTACAGGACTACCTGATATTGATCGGCGTTTTATTGTTTGTATTTATTATCAAACGATATATTTCAAAAGGACTCGCCACCATCCTGTTCCGCCTGGTGCGGCACTGGTCGCCGCAAATTGAGGAAAAAGACTTTATCAGCCTGCTGCTGCGCCCCCTGGAATACTTTTTCCTGCTGATTACCTTCATGCTTACCATCGACCGGTTTACATTCCCGCAGGTCCTTAATGTTCATGTTTACAATAAGGCCACCCTGCACGATGTAACCAACACCTTACTGAGCCTGGCGCTGAGTATGAGCATTATCTGGATCATGCTGCGACTGATCGATTTCGTTGCCCTGGTATTGGAAAAGAAAGCGGATCTTACGGAAGATAAAACGGATAATCAGTTCATTATTTTCTTCCGCGATTTTTTCAAAGCCATCGTATTCATCATGGGCGCCATTGCCTTTATCCGTATCCTGTTCGGACCGGGGCTGGTAGAAAAGATCATTGCCGGTTTGGGAATAGGTGCGGCCGCCCTGGCATTGGCCGCAAAAGAAAGTATAGAAAACCTGATCGGCTCCTTTATCATCTTCTTTGATAAACCGTTCCGTGTAGGCGACAGCGTTAAGGTGGATTCATGGCAGGGTACCGTGGAAAAGATCGGGTTACGCAGTACGCGCATTCGTACACTGGAAAAGACATTTGTAACAGTACCCAATAAAAAAATGGTAGACAGCATCCTGGATAACCTTTCCCTGCGTACGCAGCAGCGGGTGGCGCTGAAACTGGAGCTGGGAACGGATACGCCTGCAGAAACCCTGTTGCTGTTCCTCCAGGATGTGCGGCATATGCTGGGCAGCAATCCTAACGTACTGGAAAATTTTACGGTGAACCTGAACGATTTCACCAAAGACACCTACGTGATCCAGATCGTTTTCAACACCTACATCATTGACGGCGCCCACTATAACTCGTTGAGGGAAGCTGTTAACCTGAACGTGATAAAACTGCTGGAAGCACGCGGGCTCAAACTCCCCACCACCTCCACCAGTGTAACCCTCACTGATGCGCGATAAGCGGAGGGATCGCCTTCGGCGATCCCTATTCCTTCTCCTTCTTCGTGCTGCTCAGCAGGATGCGGGAAATATCGGCTTCAATGGATTCTTTCGGTGCGCCTACAATGCGGCCTTCTTCTTTACCGTCTTTGAATACGATGATGGTAGGTAATTTCTTTACTTTGTAATCTACCGGAGCATCTGTTTGCAGCTTCTTATCTGCGGCAAACATGGTGATCTGTTCATCAGGGCTGCCGCCGGTGATCATTACTTTATATAAGGCTGGTACTACTTCACGGCTGGTATTGTCCCAGGTGCCCATTACCACTACCATATTGAAGTTGGCGCGGTTGGTTTTAATATAGTTCAGCATATTGTCGTTAGGCTGGTAGCTGTTTACACCTTTGTAGAACCACGTTGTGGAGGTGTCGTTCATCAGTGTTTTCATATCTATCTTACCCTTCAGTACTGTTTCATTCTGTGCCCAGGCCAGGGTCGAGAATAACAGGCCACCACCCAATAGTAATGTTTTCAATCGCATAATGTTGTTTTTATAATTGATCTTTCAGTTCCGTTAAGAAACCCCGTACCTTTAGCAAAGCCTGTACCATTTCAAAATTACGGGCGGCCAGCTTGTGATCTTCCTTCAGTTTCTGCTTCGCTCCTTCTATCGTATACTTCCTTTCGCGCAGTAAGTGGTAGATTAATTTAAGGTGGTGAATATCTTCCTGCCGGAAAAGGCGGTCGCCTTTCCGGTTCTTTTTGGGCTGCAGTATATCAAACTCATTTTCCCAATAGCGTATCAGCGACGTATTCACCTTAAACATGGCTGCTACCTCGCTGATAGAATAATACTGTTTCTCCAATACCAATTTGTCCAATTCCATAATCAGATCCGGGTCCTCCGATAACTCTTTCAATGATTTACGCCCTCGTTTTTTCCCAGGTATGGTGGTTGCTACGGCAGCCTTCTTGCTGCTGGCCTTTGCTTTTACTTTAACTGGTCTTGTTACCGCAGCTTCGGCAGGATGCGGTACTCCAGATGTCGAAAAAAGGTCTAGCTGGTGCATCGTAGTAAAAAACGAGGTGACAAATATCTTTTACGAAGATGAAGTTAAGCTTTTAGCTTGTAGCTTGTAACATTCCTCCCTCATTTTTTGGGTTTAGATAACCTCCTGAAACTTTATAACCCGCTAAAAGCTAACAGATTTAGTCAAACGACTGGTTTCCTGACCTGGCCATTTTGAGCATCCGGTCAAATTGTTCCGGGGTAAGATCATTAAAGAAGAAGTATACCGGGTCCACCTTATCGCCGTTTTTAATAACCTCGTAATGGCAGTGTGGCCCGGTAGATTTACCGGTACTTCCTACCCAACCCAGTACATCGCCGCGTTTAACCGCCTGCCCGGCTTTTACTTTCATGCGGAGCATATGCCCGTAAAGGGTTTTATAACCATATCCATGCCGTACGATCACGTGGTTGCCGTACCCCACATCGCTCAGGCTGGCCTCTTCCACGGTGCCGTCGCCGGTAGCGTAGATAGGCGTGCCGCTGGGAGCTGCAAAGTCGAGCCCCGCGTGATACTTCATGGTTTTATAGATAGGATCGATCCGGTACCCGAAACCCGAAGCAATATGTTTAAGATCTTTATTGGAAACCGGCTGGATAGCAGGGATAGAGGCCAGCATCTGCTGTTTGTTCTTTACCATCTTATCAATTTCATTATAAGATACCTCCTGGGCTTTTACCCGGTTATCCAGTTCTTTGAGCAATACAGCAGTAGAGGCGATGATTTCGCTGCTGGCAAAGGATTGTAGCTGCGCAGCTTCTTCATCCCGCTTCACTTTACCCATGCGGGTACTGTCTGGAATAGGCGAGGCTTCAAATATAACCCGGTAAATTTCATTATCGCGGTCTTCCAGCTCCGCCAGTTTTCCCTTTACTTCCCGCATCCGCCCCTGCAACGCATCATATTTTTCTTTCATACCTTCAAGGTCACGGCGAAGGGATTTCTCCTTGGGGGAATCAACCAACCGGTAGGCTACGGAAAGAAAAATAGCCCCAGTTACAATAGCCGCAGATACAAATCCCAGTATTCTCAGGATTTTTACCCGCAGCGAAACAACGAGCTTCTCGTATTTTAATGTTTGGGTATTATAAAAATATTTAACCTTCTTCATGCACCAGGGTGTACTTTATGCGCCATAGTGCAGTGAACGCTATGACAGCAGATTTATTTCACGAGATACAAACTTATGGATGGGTATTGTTGGCGTTTCTTTTCCCACTAAAACTATTTTGCCGGGTAAACACAACCTGTTTTGCATAATCATACAGGTTTCAATATTTTTGCACTCCCTTTAACACGGCGGGAAAATAAGGCGCACAAACCTACTGTAATTAGATTAAAACATCAACCTTTTGATTGTCAATTTTCTAACTACTTCATAAGGGCTTGAAATACAACTACAAGCCCCTACCCGGTTACGGCTTATAAGATATAAAATACATATTAATTCGTATCAATATTTATGACAGCATCTGAAATAAGACAGCAATTCCTGGACTTTTTTGCGTCGAAAGGGCATCAGATCGTTCCATCTGCCCCTATCGTTATTAAAAACGACCCCACCCTGATGTTCACCAACGCGGGTATGAACCAGTTCAAGGATTACTTCCTGGGCAACAGGGTTCCCCCGAATAAAAGGGTGGTTGATACGCAAAAGTGCCTGCGGGTAAGCGGCAAGCACAACGACCTGGAAGAAGTAGGTATTGATACTTACCACCATACCATGTTTGAAATGCTCGGCAACTGGAGCTTTGGCGACTACTTTAAAAAAGAAGCCATTGCCTGGAGCTGGGAACTGCTCACCGAAGTGTATAAAATCCCTAAAGATAAACTGTATGTGACTGTTTTCCAGGGAGATGAAAACGAACATTTGCCTAAAGACCAGGAGGCATACGACTTCTGGAAGGAACATATTGCGGAAGACCGTATCCTGCTGGGTAATAAAAAAGATAATTTCTGGGAGATGGGAGATACCGGTCCATGCGGCCCCTGCTCCGAAATTCATGTGGATTGCCGCCCGGCGGCTGAAAGAAACCAGGTAGACGGTAAAACCCTTGTAAATGCCGACCATCCCCAGGTGATTGAAATATGGAACAACGTATTCATGCAGTTCAACCGCCTGAAGGATAAGTCGCTGGAGCCATTGCCGGCGCAACACGTGGACACGGGCATGGGACTGGAACGCCTTGTAAGGGTATTGCAGGATAAAACCTCCAACTACGACACCGACCTGTTCATGGGCACCATCCACACCACGGAAGAATTTACCGGCAAAAAATATGCTGGCACCGACGATAAAAAAGATGTGGCCTTCCGCGTAATTGCCGATCACATCCGTGCAATATCCTTTACCATTGCCGACGGACAGCTGCCATCCAATACCGGCGCCGGTTATGTGATCCGTCGTATTCTCCGCAGGGCGGTACGTTATTATTTCTCCTTCCTGGAAGTGAAAAAACCGCTGCTGCACGACCTGGTACCGGTACTGGCCGCCCAGTTTTCACACGTATTCCCCGAACTTCAACAGCAGGTGGACTTTGTGAAGAAAGTGGTATTTGAAGAAGAAAATAATTTCCTGCGTACACTGGAAAGCGGTATCCGCCGGATAGAAGATTTTATACAACACAGTACAACAAAAGCCGTAGATGGGAAAACCGCTTTCGAATTATACGATACTTACGGTTTCCCTTATGACCTCACCAGCCTGATAGCAGCGGAAAATGGCTTTTCTGTAGATGAAAAAGGCTTTGACGCCGCTATGAAACAACAGAAAGACCGCTCCCGCGCTGCTACAGAACTGGATATGGGCGATTGGGTAATTCTCGATGAAACACCCAACTCTGTTTTTGTTGGATACGAACAACTGGAAAGCAGCACCAAACTGCTGAAGTACCGCACCGTGAAAGCGAAAGGGAAAGAACAGTACCAGCTGGTACTGGGGCAAACACCCTTCTATGCTGAAAGCGGCGGACAGGTAGGCGATACCGGCACCCTGCATTTTGGCGATGAGGTAATTCATGTTACCGACACCAAAAAAGAGAACAATCTCACCATACATTTTGCGGACAAGCTGCCGGCACAACCCGGCGCGCCTGTAAAAGCCGCCGTATCCAAAGAGAAGCGCCATGATACAGAGCGCCATCACTCGGCTACCCACTTATTGCATGCTGCACTGCGGCAGGTATTAGGTACACATGTAGCCCAAAAAGGCTCGCTGGTAAATGCGGATGCCCTGCGCTTCGACTTCTCCCATTTTGCTAAAGTTACTGACGAGGAACTGGCGCAGATAGAAGCGATCGTGAACGAAAAAATACGTGAAAATATTCCCGTAGTGATCCGTGAACTGCCCAAGGAAGAAGCCCTGAAGCTCGGCGCTATGGCGCTGTTCGGCGAAAAATACGGCGATACCGTAAGGGTGGTGATCATTGATCCTGCTTACAGCGTGGAGCTTTGCGGTGGAACCCACATCAGCTCCACAGGGGAATTAGGCCAGTTCAAATTTGTTTCAGAAGGTGCAGTCGCCGCTGGTGTACGCCGCGTGGAAGCAGTAACCGGCGCTAAAGCAGAAGCCTTTGTGAACGAACAACTGCAGCAGTTGAAAGAAATTAAAGCTGCCCTGAAAAATCCAAAAGAGCTGGTAAGATCCATAGAAACACTGCTCCAGGATAAAGCCTCCCTCGAAAAGCAACTGGAAGCACTGGAACTGGAAAAAGTGCGGGCCCTGGCAGCCTCCATACGCCAACAGGCGGAAAATATCAATGGGGTTAACTTCCTTGGCCAGGTAGTAAATGTGAGTAGCGCAGAAGGTTTAAAGCAACTTTCTTTCCAGCTCAAAAATGAGATCCCGGATCACGTATTGCTTTTTGTAGCTAATATTGGCGGGAAAGCCAGCGTGGCACTCAGTATAGATGAAAAACTGGTGGCCTCCAAAGGATGGGAAGCGCCAAAGATCATTAAAGAGCACATTGCCCCCCTGATCAAAGGCGGCGGCGGTGGCCAGAAAACCTTTGCCACAGCAGGCGGACAGGAAACGGATAAACTTGACCAGGTGGTGGCTGCAGTAAAAAAATTACTCAGCGCATAAACAAAAATAACAGGGTCTGACTAAACGGTAAATAAAGGCGTTGAAAATTGTGTAACCACAGTTTCGCCATCTTACCTCCTGTGAAGGGGGGCCTTTTAGTCAGCCCACTGCCGCATTAAAAGGGGCTGTCTTAAATCTTCGGGACAGCCCCTTATTATTCGGGCTCCTGATGGAGAAATTTTAAGCAATTCTCAGAATGTTCATTTTACTTATGATACATCCCCTTAGCCCACCTCTCAAACATTTTTAACTTTTTCTTTCCTGACCCACCCTTTAATTTTGTTGCATTAGTTAAATTTAATCAACAAAATAACTTTAGCACCATGACCAGGTTACTGCAAATTCTCACCATAGCAGGTTTTTCCTGCTTCACCATGAGCGCGGTATCTGCGCAAACAAAAGACAGTTCCAAAAACCAACTGGGAGAGTTCGATGAAATTGTGATCAAACACAAAAGCGATAAAGACGGCAAAGTGACCGTGGAAATCAAAAACGGCGATGTTTTAATTAATGGCCAGAAACTAGATCAGTACAAGGATTCCGACCTCTCTGTTTTCCGCCGGAGAATTACACCCCGCGATGGCAATGCCATCAGCTTTGACAGCAATTCTTTACAAGGTGGCAGCTTTAATCTTTTCGATGACAAGGGCGATGATGAAGATGACAATATAGAAATGCCGGTGATGAACAAGGCCATCCTTGGCGTGATCACTGAAAAAGTGACTGCCGGCGGCGTAACCGTAAAATCAGTAGCCAAAGGCACTCCCGCCGATAAGGCAGGAATAAAAACCGGCGATATCATTACTGCTGTAGATGATAAAAAGATCAATGAACCGGCAGAGCTGTTTGAAGAGATCGGTAAACATAAACCGGCAGACAAAATAACGGTAACATATATACGCAATACCAAAACAAACAAGGTAGCGGTTACCCTCGATGAAAGAAAAGAAATAGATAACAGTTGGAGCATGCATCCGCCTTTATCTGCACAGCCAAAGAACGGCCCCAGATCGTTCTCTTTCCCTATGCCGCATGGTG
The DNA here is from genome assembly GCA_039593235.1 of Chitinophaga sp. GTDB lineage: Bacteria > Bacteroidota > Bacteroidia > Chitinophagales > Chitinophagaceae > Chitinophaga. Next base: position 9,423 of record JBCNPS010000213.1, read on the forward strand.
GACAAGGCTTTGGTGACAACTGGTTTAACCGGATGGATAATGGAGAAAAACTCGGTATACAGGTGCAGGATACTGAAAAAGAAGAAGGCGCACAGGTGATCGCTGTGGGTCCGTCTTCCCCTGCCAGTGAAGCGGGATTTCAGAAAGATGATATTGTAGTGGAACTGGCCGGCACTCCCGTTAAAAATGCGGCAGAACTTTCCAGGGCCTACCGGGAACACCGCAGCCAGGGCGCCACTATTGAAGTTAAAATAAAAAGGAACGGCGCCAACAAAACACTGACTGTTAAAGTGCCGAAAAAGTTAAACAAGGCTGATATATAACTCCATTGCTGATGTTGGTATAAGATACCCGGTATTCATCTCCCATAAAAAATACCAACATCAGCAATTTTTCATTTATTTCATCACCATTTTCATCATCTTCAATTTATTCTTAAACGGCGGATATTTCATTGGAACATCCAGCCAGGTGGCCGTTTTCAGCATTCCTTTCTGATGGGTAAAAGTGTCAAAGCTGTATTTGCCGTGATATTTTCCCATCCCGCTATATCCCGCGCCTCCAAAAGGTAGTTCAGGATTGGTGAGATGTACCAGCGCATTGTTTACACAACCTCCGCCAAAACGCACCTGCTCTATCAGCGCTTTTTCCGTTTTCTTATTCTTTGTAAATACGTACAATGCCAGCGGGTAAGGCAGCTGCTTAATGGCCTGTATAGCCTGTGGCAGGCCAGTATAGGTAAGGATGGGCAGCACCGGGCCGAATATTTCATCCTGCATCACGGGGTCGGTCCATTCCACTTCTTCCAGCAGGGTGGGGGCTATGTATAGTTGTTCCCGGTTGGTTTGTCCTCCATGTAATATGTGGCCCTCTCCCAGGTAGCCTGCTACAGTATCAAAGCGTCTGGCGTTAATAATACGGGCATAATCATCGCTCCGGGAAGGGTCTTCCCCGAAAAACTCCGTGATCGCCGCTTTCAGCGCAGTGACCAATTCTGCCTTTACTTTCTGGTGCACCAGCAAATAATCGGGCGCCACACAGGTTTGCCCGGCATTCCAGAACTTACCCCACACTATTCGTTTAGCCGCTACTGTTACATTCACCTTTTCATCTACCACGCAGGGCGATTTTCCGCCCAATTCCAATGTAACAGGGGTGAGATGAGGGGCGGCCATTTCAAGGATATTCTTTCCCACCGGGATACTGCCGGTAAAAAATACATGGTCGAAACGAAAGCTCATCAGGGTAGGAATTACTTCCGTGCCATCGCCCTCTACTACTGTGATATAGGCCGGGTCAAAAGTATCTTTTATCAGCTCGGCGGTTACGGCTGCGGTATGCGGCGCCAGCTCCGACGGCTTGATAATGGCGCAGTTGCCACCGGCAATGGCTCCCAGCAAAGGACTGAGCAGCAACATAAACGGATAGTTCCAGGGCCCAATGATAA
>JBCNPS010000214.1:0-10758 GCA_039593235.1 Chitinophaga sp.
TCTGCAGCCGTCATAAATAATTCCGGCTGGTAATAAATATCCCGTACGATGTAATAATTGAACGGAGAAAATTTGCAGTTGTCTTTGTTGGTAAAATCCGCATCCCGCTTATCCTGGTAAGGATTGGTATTATCGCTCACGGTGCTGCCCGGCTGTAGCGGCGCCCATTGGCCGGCCTGGTTGGTTTCAAAAAATAACACGGCGCGGGGGTCAAAGATCTGCGCCGTAGTGGCGCCATCTGCCATCATATTCCAGCAGGTGGTGCTTAAGCGCACAAATTTATGCGAGGTGAAAGACCAGAAGCGGCTGTCGTTAAGCACATAGCCCCCCAGTTTTCCGGGCCACATACCAGCGTCTTCCCCTTCTCCTATCAGCGGAATACCGCTCAGGGCATATTGCAGGTAAGGTGTGGCGGTAGCCGCATCTTTCTCTACTATCTGCATGGCATAACGCAGCAGCAGTGAATTGCCGAACTTCTGCCACATGGCTATGCTGTTGGCAAACAGTGTTTCTGAAGCGCCCAGCGACTGATAAGGTTTACCTCCCGGCGTAGTGGCGGCAGTGGTAAGATGTTGCGACGCCCATTTCAGCTGCTCCAGTAAACTTTTGTAGATGCTTTCCTGGGAATCATATTTCGGACGGTAATTGGTGGTATTATAGGTATAAGCCTTACCAGCCTCCGAGTAAGGAATATCCCCGAACTGGTCAGTGATACGCAGCGTTTTATAGGCGCGTAAAATGTAAGTGATAGATTGGATATTATCCATCTCCGCTTTGTCTCCCTCATAAGCATCTATCTTGTCCTGGATCTGGTTCAGGTTCTGCAAGGCGGCATAATAATCATTCCAGATGTCCAGCGCGCCATTCTGTACCAGGTAACCCGAACTGCCACTGAGGCCGGCCAGCTGGGTAACCGGGTAATAATATTCGTTATGAATGGCAGCCTGCTCCTGTCCTTTCAGGAACAATGTGCTGATCACCCCGTTTACCATGGGCGGTATAGTGGTGCTGGTAGGTAATCCCGGCGTGGTGTTGATCTCCTGGAAATCTTTGGTACACGCACCAAGCGTTACGGAAATACCGGCTATATAGAGAAATATTTTCTTTGCGTTCTTCATGTTTTGCACATTTTAATCGGTGAGATGATCTGTTCCTTAAAAAGAAACCCTTACCTGGAAACCTAAGGAGCGGAAACTTGGCATAGACATAAATTCCAGGCCCTGCGCATTACCGGCGCCGTTCACACCTTCAGGATTGATATGATCCGGCAAAGTGGTGTAGAGGTAGAAAAGATCCCTTCCTACGAGCGACAGGGAAGCTGCCTGGAATACTTTTGTTTTCCTGATAAAGCTCTGTGGCACCTGGTAGTTCACGGAGATCTCTCTCATTTTCACCCAGGTATTTTCAAGTACAGCTCCTTTGTTGATCCAGTCGCTTCCTTTTACGCCGGAACCCAGGTCTGTACTGCTCCATACGCCATAAGGCATGTATTTATAATAGTAATGCACTACATTATCATTCACCTTTCCATCAGGGAACACACCGGGTAATATTACACCCCAGTTGGTTTGTGTGCCGTCGGGTGTGGTATACGGTAACCCGCCGCCATTTCTTTCTTTCAGTGTTTCCGGCGCCTGTCCCTGTTGCATGATGGTGGCATAGGTACCGGACCAGATGTCGCCGCCAATTTTTGCATCAATGAGGGTGCTTACGGAAATACCGCCTTTGAACCTGAAGGTATTGGTGATACCGCCGGTTAATTTGGGAGTAGCGTTGCCCAATGGCACCAAACCGTCTGTAGCCTGGTACAGGGTACCATTCATAGCCGCGTTACCAAAAGGATCTTTCACCATCAATGGCAGGCCGGTAGTTTTATCATACTTATAATCATAACCGTAAATAGTGCCGAACTGGTCGCCTACATGCGCGGAAATAACCGGGCCATGCGCGCCGCCATCGTTCCAGGCGCTCGCCATATCTACGCGGTCGGTACCGTCTGACAGTGACAACAGTTTATTATTACTGTGCGCCAGGTTAAGTGATACATCCCATCCAAAGTCTTTCGTGTCAATTACTTTAGCACGCAGGATCAGTTCCAGTCCTGAGTTTTCCAGCACGCCCGTATTCACTACTATGCTGCTTACGCCTGAACTCATAGGCAGCGGAGAGCTGAGGATCTGGTTCCTGGATTTTCCTTTATAATACCTGAAATCAGCATTCAAACGGTTGTTGAGGAAACCGAGTACCAGGCCGAAATCGGCAGTGGTATTAATAGCAGGCTTGAAATCTTTTGCCGGCAATGAGCCTGGCAACATGGTAGCCGCCTGGCCTGCAAAGGTTACGCCGGAATAGTTGTAGTTGATCTGGTATGGTGCAGGATCTACCGCTGCCTGCGCCCATGCCACCCTTACTTTACCAAAGCTGAAGATAGCAGGATCTGCTTTCAGCAGGTCAGAAAATACAAAGCTACCTGCAAAGGACGGGAAGAAATAAGACCATTGTCCTTTGGGCAGGGCAGATGACCAGTCGTTACGACCGGTTACATCCAGGTAAAGAAAATCCTTGTACGACAGGTTAATGAAGCTGTACACAGAATTCATGCGTTTACGCAGCTGGCTTTCTGTTACCGGGTGCGGGTTGCCGAGATAGGTACCTGTGTTCAGTGAATATACATTTGGAATTGCCCAGTTATCATTATAGTTGAACATGCCGTACATGTCGCGCTGGTAAATAGTTCCACCCAGCGAGAATTTTGCATTGAGCACACCATTCAGCATTTTATCCTTATGCAGTGTTCCGATGAAGTCCATGTTGGAAGCGTTATCGCGCTCTGTACCATGACCATAGTACCCTTTGGTGATGCCTATTACATCAGTGGGTCTGTTCTTGATGGTCATCTCATTGGTATTATTATCCAATCCTCCCCGGAAAATAAAATCCAGGAAATCGGTGGCTTCATAATTCAGTTGTACGCCTGCCAGTAATTTGCGCCTGTTCTGATCCGTATTATTTTCATAGATGTTCCACACGGTAGCGCCGCCATTTCCTACCCATGGAAAACCGGACAGGGTGTTCTGTGAGCCGTCTTCATTTTTGTAGATGCCGATATCTTCACCACGGTAGTTCCTGCCGGCATTATAAACCAATCTCTTCATCCAGGAATTGGCATCGTCGTTACCCAGCTGTGGCGGGTTGTGGTAGTTATTAACGATATAGGAAGAAGTGAGCTGCACATTTACCCTTTTCGTGAGCTTCATATTGGCGCCGAGGTTAAAGGTATTGCGGTAATAATCACTGTTGGGTAATACCGCGGTGTTATCCAGGCGGGAAAAGGAAGCGCGGATAGATCCCCATTCATTACCGCCGGAAAGGGATACGTTATGTGTGGACTGTGTACCATTGCGGAACAGCAGCTTGATATTATCGGGTTGGGGCACATCCGCCTGTTGGGAACCATCCCACCAGGTGATCATTTTGCCATCCATTTTTGGTCCCCAGGAAAGGCCGGATCCGGCCCATCCCACCTGGTTGTAAGTGTTTACACCATACGGGCCCGAACCTGTTTTCGGGTCTACGTACAGGCCAGTCCAGCCCTCGGTGAGCTTTGGATTGCCGTTGGCGTCTGTTAAGTATTCCGGTGCATTTAACGACACCATACCGCCGGCGCCGTATTCATTCTGTAATTCGAGGAAACGGTACGGGTCAATATTTTTATAGCCGTAGGTGTAGTCTACGCCCAAACCAGTACTTTTTGTACCTTTTTTGGTAGTGATCAGGATTACCCCGTTAGCGCCTTTACCACCGTACAAAGCGGCGGCGGTGGGGCCTTTCAGCACGCTGATGCTTTCAATGTCTTCAGGATTGATCATGTTAATGGGACTACCAAAATCCTTTGGGGAGCTGGTATTGGACGCATCGGCATTGTTACCGGCGTACATGGCGCTACCGGTTGGCGCATTGCGCACATCGTAAGGCCGTGCAAGGTCGTTGGCCATAGGCATACCATCCACAATGATCAGGGGCTGGTTATCGCCCTGGATGGTGTTGTTACCGCCAATTACGATGCGGGTGGTACCACCGTCTACACCATTGGGGCTGGTAACATTTACACCGGCCATTTTTCCGGCCAACGCATTTACGATGTTGGGGGCATTGGAGCGGGCCACTTCCCCTCCTTTTACTTCTTCCTGTGAGTAGCCCAGTGTTCTTACGTTCCTTTTAATGCCCAGTGCGGTGATGGCCACTGCATCGAGGGAGGTGGCGGATGTCGTCATCACGATGTTCAGCACGGAATTGGCGCCAACGGTGACGCGTTGCTGGGCAAAACCAATGGAAGAAAAGACCAGCACATCCCCTTCTTTTGCTTCCAGTTCAAAATGCCCGTCTACGTTGGTCACCGTTCCCCGGTTGGTACCGGCCACCATTACATTTACACCCGGCAATGCCGCGCCGTCGCTGGATTTCACGGTACCGCTGATCTTTTGGAAAAGCACGTTCAGTCCTTCTATATTCATGCCTGCTTCATTGCTTTTTTCTTTCTTCAGCACAATCTGTTCGTTGATCACTTCAAAAGTGATGTGCAGGGGATTTAGTAAACGTGGTAAAAGTTCGCCCAGTTGTTCATCGCTGGCTTTCAGGGCCACACGTTGTTTGGCGGGCAATGTGCTGTTGTTGTAGGTAAAGTTCACGGCAGTTTTTTCCGTGATGGCGCGGAGGATATTACGCAGGTCGGTGGGCGGCATGTTTAGTGACACCTTTTTGCTCAATACCTCCTGGGCATGCACATTCCGGCCGAAAGTGCAGGTGATCAGGCAGAGCAGAAAACCTATTTGTAGCAAAGTAACCCTCATAAAAAATATGACAGTCCGGTTGGAGTTTGCAATTTTGTGCATAACTTCAAGTGTTTTGTTGTGATTAATGAAAACGTTAGTACGACAATTCCTTTCCTGCTGCAGTTGTCCAGACTTTGCAGGAAAAAATTACAGGTGGCGGTGTTAGCGCATCGCCACTTTTTTTGGTTGATAATTTCAGGTAAACGTGATAACAGGGAACATTTTAGCGGAATTACAAGTGAACAATACTTTTAGCTGCAGGGCTTCCCGGTAATATATACCTCGCCCCCGCTGATCTTATAGCTGGCGTTAATGGCCGCGCAGATTATTTTAAGTTTATTTTCAAATGATTCGTTCGTGATGGTAGTGGTGATCATGCACTTGCCAAACACTTCCTGGCTTGCATTTATTTTTATACTGTAAGCTGTTTCCATGGCCTGGAAAATGTCTGTTACAGCAGTATTGTCGAATACGAAAGGTTTTGGTTGTATGGCGGGTTGCAGTTTCGCCAGTTCATTGTTATCCAGCGAATCGGCCACAAACGCCGCTGTGAGGGTATTAAACCGGATCTTATGATTTGGTGTTACCACATAGCTGCGTTGTTTTTTATCGGCCAGGTTATACACTGCTATCTTACCGGTTTTTACGGTTACTGTCAGGCTCCCGTTTTCTTCGGATACCCGGAAGCTTGTTCCCAGTACTTTGATCCCTATTTCCGGTGTATATACAATAAATGGCCTTGCCGCATCTTTGGCGATATCAAAAAAAGCTTCTCCCTTCAGGAATACCTCCCGTTTATTTTGCAACAGGAACGCATCATGCCGGATAGAGGCGCCGGCGTTCAGCACTACGGTGGAGCCATCTGTAAGCCAGGCCACCTGGCTGGCATTACTGGTATTGGTACGGGTTAGCTGCTCATTTTCCATATGGCTGTTCAGCGCGGCAGCTACCGGTGTTTTGTTGTCTTTTTTCAGGTAGATGGATACCAACGCTATTCCTGCCAGCACTGCAGCCGCTGCGCCCCACCACCTGTAACGGCCAATGCTTCTTACGCGGGTGGGTGTTTCTTCCACGGCAGGATGCCCTTCTGCTATATCCCTGTCGAGGCTGGCATACAAGTCTTCCAGCAAGGCTTCGTCTACCGCAGGTTGCGGCACTTTGGCCAATGCCAGTACCATACTCCGGGCCTTCTCTATATCCCTCACCCTTTCCGGATGGGCTGCCATCCACTGTTCCCAGCGGGCGGTATTAGCCTCGTCCGGATGCAATACCCATTGAACAAAACTGTCGTCCCGGATAAACTCCCAGGTATCCTCTCCAAAATGCTTCATGCAGCTGTTTTTTAAGCGGCCATCAATTGCCCTTTAATTATAAATGACAACGACGCTCATTGTATACTCAAAAAAAATAAAGTTTTTTTTAACATTGTTTCCGGTATCAAAACAACCGCCGGTCTTCGCCGGGTCAACGGGCATTTTTCAGGTGCCTAAGTGTATGCACAGTGTATCAGGAGTGTATCAGGAGTGTATCAGGAGTGTATCAGAAGTGTATCAAGACAGCATGAAGAGTATATGGGGAATACTACATATAGACGAGTCCTAAGTATCCGAGAAGTATGCGAGAAGTACCTGTACTCCCATTCATGCCTTAACCGGGGAATAATGTTTTTTAAACCTTTCCCGGGAAGCCCTGCCATATCGGAGGTTCAGAAAAAGAGATAAAATGTTTCCAGCAGGCGCCGGGCAAACGGGGTGGTTTCCAGCGTTTCTTTGATCCTGCCCAAGGCGTTATAAAGGAGGTTGCTTACGGACTGGTATTTCATGTGCATCAGTTCCGCTATCTGGGCATTGGTAAAGCCCATGTAAAAACGTAGCGTGATAATTTCCTGCTGCCGCCGCGATAATTTCTTAATGGCGTTATCCAGCAGTACACTGCGGGAGTCGTTAATTTCGGCATCAATGATCCTTTCTTCCACGGTGGTTTCCACCTGGAGATGCTGGTGAAGGAATTTGTCCTGCTTGTCGGAAGCTGACCGGTATTGATAGTTGGCCCGGATCAGTTTGTATTTCAGGCTGCGGCATAAATAAAACCGGATGGCCACTTCTTCGCTGATAGTGTCCCTGCTGTTCCATATCTCAATAAAGAGATCATGGATAATGTCTTTCAGCTTTTCCTGGTCGGCGCAAAACCTGGATCCATACTGGAACAGGTGCCTGGTATATTCGCGGTAAATCAGCGTAAAAGCAGCTTTGTCGCCCCTTTTAAATCGCTTCCATAAAGCAGCTTCCTCAAAACAAACATCTTTTTTTGCAGGCATGCGTGGATCTTTTACAGCAAAACTGATTTCTGATTTTGGTATCAATTGGGTTGGCTAAAATTTTTGGATGTACCTGAAATGTAAATATTTTTTATCAATCGGTCAAAAATCGTTCAAATACCATAAAGGAAATACATAAAACTACCAGTAAAAAACACCATATCTCCTTTTTTTAATTGTCTTATATACACCTAAAAACAATAAGGCGCCCCGGAAGGCGCCTTATTATATGCTATTTCAAAAAAATTATGGTGTAACCGTAATTACTACTTCTTTATAAACGGATTTACTTTCATACACCGTTGTATTGGATGCTTCAAAAACCGCCTTGAAGGTACCCGGTGTTTTATAAATATTATAATAAGACGAAATGGTGTTGGAAGATATATTCTTTACCGATACACCTGCATCCGGTATGGCGCGGTTCATGGTGAGCGCCTTTGTAATTACCCAGCTTTCGGATTCATCGCTGTTGGCGGCGCCACCGGTTACCTTCAGGTTGGTGGCGGATACCACCCATTTCACCTTGGGATTTTTCATGGCTACCACGGCAAAGGCGGCATCAGCCACGGAGGCAGCCACCGGCATCTTAGTATGACCGTCTTCCAACAGGTTGGTTACCGTGAATGTGGGAATCGTCCAGGTGCGTTGTGCGGAACTGCTCTTTTGCCCTGTGTATTTAAAGGCGATATAAACAGGTTTGCCATCGTTTACAAAGTCGGCCAGGTCCACCACACCGGAGGGCGTGTTATTGGTACCGGTAGACAATGTTGCCCTTTCTGTGATATCCGTCCAGTGGGTATTTGGACTGTACACGCCCGCTGAATCATACTGACCGTCAAAGTCTTTGGAGATCAGTATTGCCAGCGAATTGGTTTGCGATCCTGTTTGCATATAAGACGTAAACTGGAGCTGCGGCGTTCCCGGTGCGGAAGTCCGCTTGCGGTACTCATACTGATGGGTGCTGTCGCCCGCATAAAATGTAAGATTATACGGGTTGCCTGTCAGGTAAAAGGTAGCGGTATCGCCCAATGCAACGGTACTGTTTTTGGAGGTTACCGTAAAATCCGGATCAGGTACATCTTTGGGAGTACAGCCGGTAATTGCTGCCACTGCGGTGAATATGTATAATAGCTTCTTCATAAAATCGTTTTTGTTGATCACCACCCTGGATTTTGCACCATGGCTTTATTCAGGGTCATTTCGTTGGAAGGGATCGGGTACAGTAAATGTCTTTCTGAAACACGTTCTGCCGCCACTGCGGCATACTGGTAAGTAGCGGTAGCGTAGGTTTTTATTTCTATGGCCTGGTCTCTCATAGCAGTAAGATACAATCCCCAGCGGATCAGGTCCTGTTTACGCAATCCTTCAAAACAAAGCTCACGTGCCCTTTCATCCTGCACTGCCTGGAGGAAGGAATTTTTATCCAAACCGGAAAGATCGGTAACAGGATCCGGTGTATTGGCAGGCTTACCGTATCCCCTTCGTCTCACCATATTAATATACTGGTAAGCATTTGCAGGGCCGTTCACGGCATTTTCCGCCTCCGCCAGCATCAGCAATACATCCGCATAACGCAGGATAGGAAAATTGGTAGGCGTGTAATTCTTATTCAGCGGGCGTAACAACTCATACTCCCTGCGCCATTTGGCACAATTCCTCGCATAAATATTACTGGCGGCAATGTTGGCCTTAACACCACTGGCATTGAGGGTATAGGTAGAAATAGCCCAATCGCGGCGTTCATCGCCGGTTTCATACAAATGGTACAGCTTATAGGTGCTGCTGTTGAAGCCATAGGCATAACCTACCACCTGGTCGTTAGACGAAGAACATTTCACCCCGTTTTCATTCCCGATACGGCCGCCGATCCTGTTGGCATCACTGTTGTTGCCCCAGTTACCGGTTTCCCAGATGCATTCTTTCCAGTCGTCAATATCCTGGCATTCGTTGATATAGATCTGTTTGTAATCAGGGTTCAGCGTATGCACGCCGGATTCCACTACCTTCAGCGCCCATTTGCGTGCCTCCGCATACTTGGATTCCTGCTTCAGCGGCTGGCCGGCCCATTGCAGGTATACCCTTGCGAGGATTCCCTGCACCGTTGATTTGGAAATACGTTCTGTGTTATTGATATCCGTTACTGCATTCACCAGCCCCTCTGCCGCTATCATCTCCCCTTCAATAAAAGCATATACATCTTTTGCGGGCGTACGGGCAAGATCTACATTATTTACAGAAGCGGAAGGCGTTGTTTTCAAAGGCACATCACCCCAGTATTGTACCAGTGTGAAGTAATAGAACGCCCGGAGAAAACGGGCCTCTCCTTTTACAACCGATCTTTTGGCTTCATCCATCGCCGCTTTATCGATATTGGCCAGCAACATATTGGCCCTTTCAATGCCGGTGTACAGATAAGTCCACATTTCTGTAACCACCGGATCGGAGGCATCGTAGTTAAACCACCATACTCCTACAGGCTGATTGGTAACGGAATAGAAAGACTCGTCTGTACTGGCATTATGGCGGATGGGAATCCTTCCGCCCCACATAAACTCCATAGCGGCAGGGCTATAAACACCGGCCAAAGCAGCATTCACCTCTGCTTCGTTGTTATAATAATTAGAAGGAGATACCGTTGATATGGGTTGCTTATCTAAAAACTTACTGCACCCGGATGCTATCATCATTAACAGGAAACAGGAAAAGAAAAGTATCTTTTTCATACACAAGCATTAATATTATAAAGTAAGATTAAGACCAAAAGTGAGGGTGCGCGCCCTGGGATAGGATGAGTAATCGAATCCCGGTGTGAGTGCAGAATAACCAATGGCCACTTCCGGATCGGAACCGGTGTATTTGGTCCAGGTGTAAAGATTTTGCGCAGATGCGTACAGGCGCAGGCTTTTGATCTTTACCCTTTTCAGCCATTCTGCAGGCAGGGTATATCCCAGCGACACTGTTTTTAAACGCAGGAATGAGCCGTCTTCCAGCGTGCGGGTAGAATATACATAGCCAAACTGGCCCCCGGCGCGGGGCATATCGGTAGCCTGGTTATCCGGTGTCCACCTGTCTTCAAAAGTTTTGAACTGGTTGAGATAACTTTTATTACCTGTTTCAAAATTGATGCGGTTACCGTTCATTACCTGGTTGCCGTAAGACCATTGAAAGAACACGCTCAGGTCCAGGTTGCGGTATTTAAAGTTGTTGGTAAAACCACCTATATGTACAGGCAATCCTCTTCCTATAATAGTACGGTCGTCTGCATTCACTACACCGTCGCCGTTGAGATCCCTGTATTTGATATCACCGGGTTTAATAGCAGCGCGGGTATTGCCATTGGTAGGCCTGTCGTCTTTCAGCAGGTAGTTACCGTTGGGAAGTGCATTGAAATCGTCGTACTGGTACACACCATCCCAGATGTAACCATAAAACTGGCCCACCGGTTGCCCGATCTTCGCCAGGTACAAGGGCACGGAACTATACCAGGAGTCCCAGTTCATAAAGGAAGATCTGGGTTGCACCTTATGCTTTCAATGGGTTGCACGTGTCTAGGGCTTGATATCTGCCAGCTCGAGCTGTTTTCGCTGTAGGACTTGGTTAATAACA
>JBCNPS010000215.1:0-10734 GCA_039593235.1 Chitinophaga sp.
TGTTGAGTGGCATCATCGTGTCGCTGATTTTCTCCTCATGGAACTCTTTTTCATACACCGATAACAACTCATATACACCAGGCAGTAAGGATAATACTTTTAAACTGAATACCCGGCAGGATTTTAATTTTAACCGGGTATTGAAAGTATACATCAGTGCTGATCTGACCAATAACAGCACCTCCGATAACCGGCCCGTGTCTGTCGATAACCGTTACCTGCCTTACCAGTTGTTCAGGGATGCCAACGGAAATGCGCTCAGTATGCCATATATGGGCTACCTGAGCGAAAGGGAGCGGCCCAATATTGAACAACTGGGTAAGATCAGCATGGATTATAACCCCATTGATAACATGACAACGGGTTATACCAGGAGCAATACTTTCAGTGGCAGGTTCAACACCGGCATTACCGTAAACCTCTATAAAGGCCTAACGTTTGAAGGAGTATACGGATATATCAAGGAATCCGGGAGAACGCGTGTATACGACGACGTTAGTAACTACCAGCAACGCGCCTATATCATGAATTTTGCGGTGGCTAACAACGATGGAACGGTTACTTATAACCTGCCCACGAAAGGAGGGCGATATACCGTTTATAATTCTTCACTGGATAACTGGGTAGTGAGAAACCAGTTGCACTACGATAAGAACTGGGATAACGGAAAACACCAGTTAACAGCCCTGGCAGGCGCGGAAGCACAGGAACAAAGAACGGTAATGAACAGAAGCACGGTGTACGGGTACGATGAAGCGCTGCAAACATACCCGCTGCTGGATTATAAGCTGCTCACAACCACCGGCATCGTTGGCCCCATACTGCCTACAGGAATAGACCGTAAATCTTCCAAATTGTCTACTTCCAATGATGAAAACGGCTCCTATTTCGGCGAATCAGAAACCGTACCCCGCTCCCGGTTTACCTCCTATTATGGAAATGTGGCGTATATGTTCCTGCGTAAATATAATATCAATGCCAGCTGGCGTAATGATCAAAGCAACCTGTTTGGCCTGAATACATCGGCCCAGCGTAAGCCTGTATGGAGCGTAGGCGTAAAATGGAACATCGCCAACGAATCTTTTATGGATCATGTTTCCTGGGTAGATGCACTGGCGGTAAGGGCAACCTACGGGTTAACCGGTATGTCGCCGATTCCCGGCAGGGCAGCATCTTATGATATATTTAAACCGGCCACAGTAAGGTATGTTCCCGGGGGGCAGGCGTTGAACATTTCAACGCTCAGCAATCCTGACCTCACCTGGGAAAGCACGAAAACATACAATATAGGTATCGATTTCGGCTTCCTGCGCAACAGGTTAAGCGGCTCCATTGACCTGTATAAGAAGAATACGGATAACCTCCTGGGAGAGCTCCCGGTGAACCCGCTTGCAGGAGCCAATTCTATTTATGGCAACGTAGGGTCGCTGACTAACAAAGGAATAGATCTCACCATCAGTTCTTTAAATATCGATGCCGGCAAATTCTCCTGGAGCACTACTTTGAATATGTCTTATAATAAAAACAAGATCACCAACCTGGGGTTGATCGCTACGCCCATTACCCGGGGCGATCAGCTGATAGACAAGAATTATGTTTTGAACTACCCGGCTTTCGCCGTATTCAGTTACAATTATGCCGGTTTGGATGCCGCTGGCGATCCGCAGATCCGGCTGGCCGATGGAAAAGTAACAAAGGCGCTTAATGTAACCAAACCAGAAGACATGGTATTCAAAGGCGTATATCAACCCGTATGGAGCGGCGGACTTTCCAATATGTTCAACTATAATGGCTGGTCGTTATCTGTAAATGCCATCTTTAACATGGGCAACATTATGTACCGGGATATGAATACCCGTTACTCTGGCACCTTTAATGTTGGTTATATGAATTTCCAATCGGGAAATATAAACAGCGAGTTTGCCAACCGCTGGAAACAGCCCGGCGACGAGCTTAAAACAGATGTACCAAGGTTTGTGGCTAATCCTTCTACCAGCGCGTTACGAAACACTGCCTACTATACCCGTGGAGATATTAACCTGGTAGATGCCTCTTATATAAAGATCCGGGACATCACCCTGGCATACCAGGTACCAGCAGCTGTACTAAGAATGTTGCGGGTAGAAGGACTTTCGCTCCGCGCCCAGTTATCCAATTTAATGCTATGGAAAGCGAATCATTATGGCCTTGATCCGGAGTTTTCCAACAGTACAGCGGCTGGCTCAAGCAGCATTATGCCGGCCAATCAGAAGGCTATTACCATTGGCGCTCATTTAACGCTTTAAAATTGAACATGAATGAAAAAGGTTGCGAAAAATATAATAGTACTCATTACCCTGGCAGCAGCAGGCTTTTTACAGTCCGGCTGTAAAAAAGAGTTCCTGGAGATAACGCCCAAGGGAGTACTGATTGCAGAAAAAACAGGCGACTACGACATGATGCTGAATGCGGCTTCCTTACACCAGTTCCAGTATTTCTCGCCAATTGTTATGGGCGATGATGTGGCAGGCAGCGGCAGCTTTAATACCGTAGGCTTTGGCGCAGCTTCCATGGCAGACCAGGAGGCATTCAAATGGTCGGACGATATCTATCTTCCCAATAACACGGAATCTGAAATAACGGTGCTGGTAAAACAGATCTATATCTATAATAAAATTATTGCTGAAGTAATGAACTCGTCGGGCGGTACCGATGCGCAGAAAAGCTCCCTTAGGGCCGAAGCGCTGACAGGGCGCGCCTGGGTAAACTTCCTGCTGGTGAATTTGTACGGCAAACCTTACAATGCCGCCACTGCCGCCAATGATCCTGCATCGCCCTTGTTTATGGTGGCAAATGTAACACAATCAACCTTTACCAGGGCTACCGTGAAGCAGATGTATGATCAGATGGTAACAGATCTGAATGAAGCGATCCCGTTGCTGCCGGCAACGATCACCAATAACTCCAGGGCCTCCAGGCCGGCCGCGCAGGCGCTGCTGGGAAAAATATATGTATTCATGCAGCAATGGGACACCGCGTTACCGCTTCTGCAGGCGTTTACCAACTCACTATCATCGGCCACAATAGATGTAGGGTTATACGATTATCATAAGGAGTTCAGCGCTAACGGCGTGTTCATGCCCATAGATCCGATGTATGGCCCCAACAGGTTGTACGCTGATATGGATAAGGAAATAGCCTATATGCGCACTGCCACCAGGCTGTATGCCGCAGGGCTCGACGGTGTAGTGATAAGCCCGCAAACGGTGGCGCTTTTCACAGCCAGCGATGAACGCCTGAAATTTTTCAGTCCGCAAACCTGGCTAACGGGTATGAATTACCCTGCAGGAATGATGAGAGGCTGGGGGCAGTCGTATGCCAACATGGGTGTAACCGTGCCGGATATATACCTGCTTATTGCTGAATGCAAAGCACGCCTTGGCGAAACAACCGCCGCAGCGGAAGACATAAGGAATTTCCGCCTTACCCGTGTCGCAGCCCAGGATGCACCGGTGCCACCGGCTGTTGCAAATAATAAAGTAGCACTTGTAAAATATATCCTGGAAGAAAGGATCCGGGAATTTGCACTCACGGGAAACCGCTGGCTGGACATGCGCCGGGTATCCGTTGAACCGGAATATGCATCTACCATCGGTAACACGCATCGTGTTTATGACGACTTCGGGAAAGTAACGGCTACTTACACCATGAAGCCGGAACGGCTTACGTTGCGTTTCCCTATTTATATCATGGATGCAAACCCCAATTTGTCAAACAACCCGTAAAAAAAACATTAATATGATGAAGAAGTATGCCATACTGCTGTGCTGTTGTCTTGCTGCATCCGCTGGTTTCGCCCAACAGGGATATACGCTGAGGATTAAACTCAGTAATTTCAAAAAGTACCAGCCAAGGCTTGCCTATGTAAGTGATAATAAGCTGAGCATTGATTCCGGCTTCACAATGGAAAAAGGCTGGCTGGTGATGAAGGGCGCTGTGAACTCCCCGGTGATGGCCAGTTTCACACTCAGGGGAAACCCGGTACTGGAATCACCCGCGGGAAACCAGTTACTAACGGCGCCGGTACTACGTTTTTTTCTTACCAATAATGTAATTGTCATTAAAGGGGATGCTGATAAAGTGTATGCGGCAAACGTTGAAGGTGGAGAGGCTAACGCCGACTGGGCAGATCTGAGAACAAAGGAAAGTCAGCTGGAGCATGAAAACTGGAACGCTACCAGGAAGCTGGCAGACAGTTGTAAAACCTGTGACAGTAAGGTGTTGACGCAGCTCATCAGGAAGGCGGGCAGTTCAAAAAGCAGGGCGATCCAGGAAATGGAAACGGCTTTTTTTAACAGTCATCCAAATTCAGCTTATAGTATGTATATGCTATACCGTATGCAGGCTATTATGGAACTGGATTCTTTAAGAACTACCTATAACAAAATGGGTAGCGCGGCGAAGAATAATGTGTATGCAAAATTTATTGGCGACAGGATTGCCAGCCTGGAAGCCACTGCAGTTGGCCAGCCGGCCATCCCGCTTCGCAAAAAAGATATGGATGGCCACGAGGTAAGCCTGGAAACGCTGAAAGGCAGGTATGTGTTGCTGGACTTCTGGGGCAGCTGGTGTCATCCCTGCCGGGCATCCCATCCTCATCTGAAAGAATTGTACGGCAAATACAAAACAGCAGGATTTGAAATAGTAGGCATTGCTTCCGAAAATGGACATGATCTTGAAAAATGCAGAAAGGTTTGGCTGGATGCAGTTAACACGGATGATATCAACTGGGTGAATGTATTGAACAATGAAGGGATAGAACAGTTTGATGCGGTAACCGCTTACGGTGTTTCTGCTTTCCCTACCAAGATCCTGTTGGACAAAGAAGGAAAGATTATCGGCCGGTGGATAGGAGGAGAAGCAAAGGAGCTGGACGTGAAACTGAAAGAAGTATTTGGAAAATAATTTTTTTATTCAGTAAGAAAAGGGGCTAACCGTTTTGGTTAACCCCTTTTCATTACGTTAATTGACGTTAATAGATTGCCTTTTATCTTAATAATCGATGGTGGTAGAATCTGGTTTTGTCGTATTTATCATTGCCGGTGAAACTTCCAGGTATTGCAGTAACATTTTTGACCGCGTGCTTTTATGATCGCACGGGCTATCATTATTTCTTCCCTTGTAGGCTGCGCCCACAGGTATCGGGTATGAGGGCTAACAACTAAAATATCTGAAAAAGTAATTGGGGATCATTATTGGTTTGGGTATATTTGTAGTGGCTGGGGAAGTTTTAGACCCTTTGGCCCAAGCCACCTGAAACAGTTGTTTTTTTGTGCCCAGCCCGTTCATAATCTTAATATATTCAATTGTCCATCCGATCACTTTTTAGATACCTTCGGTTAATGGCATCAATTGTCCGGTTTTATTTTTTATTTGCACCTCATAAATAGCCAGGTTATGAAAGCGTCCCCCATATCAGATCAACCTAATGTTTCCCGCGCAGCGGCTCATCAACCTGCCACAAATGGCATCGCCGCGCCAGACGTTACCTCCCGGCAGCCACTGCAGGAAGACCACGCAGCGCCTGAAGCAGAAGAACCTGTTACAGCGCCGCTGGCGATACCGGTAATGTTGGATATGGACGATGACGAGGAAGAGGAACCTCATACTTTGTTTATTGACCAGAACGACGGCACGTTGTGGTTGCATTCAGATACGCAGACACTGAAAGTGTTTCTGGACAGGAAGCGCAAAAAGCCAGTTGTGAGTGGTTCGGCAAACCTCATTGCGCTGCTGAATGCCATTGAGGTGGCGGCGCAGATAGTGCATACCGGCAGGTATGGAACCGTGAAACCAGTTAACCGGGTTAATTCCAAAGGCAAGCAGAAAACCACACAACGGGCAGGACCTACCGCGCAGGAGCGACTGGATGCACGTGCACAGTTAAAGGTAATAGATGGCCTGCTGCAGCAGCTGAACAGGGAGTCGGCGCTGGTAATGAAGAAACAACGGCCACCTTCGCACAAGGAGCAGGTGGATACCCGGAATATTGATGGCGATCTTTTCTGCGCAAAAGTAGTCATGGCGCCATTGAGCGTTCTGCTCAGGGACGACGGTGTGTTTGGCTCGCAACCCTCTGCCACTTCTACTTTATTTACCAGCCTCACAGCGCGCATTGCGTACAAGCGAGGGCACATGTTAAATGAACATCTGCACGGACCGGGCACCGGTAATAACCTGGTGCCCATATCCACAGCATTTAACAGCGTGATGAAAACGGGTGTGGAGAAGGCTGCCAAAGAAGCAGTAAATGCAAATAATAAAGTGATCAGGTTTGAAGCGGAACCGCTCGACTGGGGAAAATACCCCGGATTTTATAAGGGCAAATTCCCCGATGAGCAAAAGCTGCCCAACAGGTTCCGCTTCCTGGTAAAACAGATGCTTCGCAAACCGGGAACGGATGGCAGTAAAATTGCACACTGGGAAGATACGGGTCCTGTGCTCTATAGTAAAACAGAAACGCATACTATTCCATCTCCCGCAGATGTGGTACAAGGAACAGTGGCGCCAGGGGTAAAAACATTTAAGCCCGGCTATTACCGCTCGTACAATGGTAAATTGGAACAGGCAGCTAATTTGAATTATCATCTCTTCGGCAGTTATATTGTGAATGGTCCCACCTTCGCCCATTTTTTTGAGCCCTTCGGATTAGATCCTGCGGGGTTAATTCATGAAGACCTTCCCCTGAATGTAACAACTGAATTTGAGCTTCCTCCGGGTCTTTCGTTGATAGTTATTCCGCAAGGGGAAGTAGAGTGCGTCGCTAACGGCAAAGTTCACAAAGTGGCAACACCCAGTGGCTGCTCTTTTGTAATAGCAGACATCAGCACACGGAACCATCTTCTCGCAACCTATGCAGGAATGATCCGGGACATGAAAATAGCGCAACAAAAAAGCGACCAGCTTGCGCTGAAACAAAAACAACAAGAGTTGCAAGACAGGAAGAAGAGCAGCGCCGAAGAAGCCAGGAACGCGGAGGCAGGTAAAAATTCTCATCGTATTGTAATACTTGAAATGACCTACAACTCCACCGCCGATAAGTACGCGAGCCTGTTCAAAGGCGTTTTCCAGCAACGTTTTAATGCAATGAGAGAAGATATACTCGCAAATGCAAAAGCTGCATGGGGAAGGAATGATAAATTATACGGCGGCAGCGCTGATTATCAATTGCAACCTCATATTGCATTGTTGGAAAAGGAGGTAAACCAACTGGTACAGGAACAAACGACGGAGGCTGCCAGGGAGCGAGCCGCCAGGGGAAGAGAGGAACTTGTGAGCGGCCTTTTGCAGGAATTAAGTGAAACTACAACAAACCAGTATAGGAACGTATTGCCGGAACGTTGGCAACGGGCTGAATTTGACAAGGGGGCCGAGGATATTTTTGGTGTGTACAAGCGGTATTGGCAAGATCCGAAAAACAGGTTTGACAAAAGTCAACGCCAGGAAATGTTGGACTCTGCACTTAAAAAAATGGCAGCGTTGCATGAAAAAACAGCAGCGAAAACGTCGCCGGCGGAATCTTCTAAACGTAAGTTTGAACCTCCAACGGAGAAAAAAACAGCTTCACTGGCGGAGAAAGAAAAAGACTCCGGAGATGAACAAGGAGAGCGAAAGAAATTCAAAAGCGATCCCGATGCCTTCAGGCTTAATGCAAATACTTCCGGTGCTCCCCAGCTGCGGCAACCCGATATACCTCCTTTCCAGCCACCGCGCCAGATAAGTGAAAGAGAGGCCGCAGACACTGCCAATACGGTATTTCAGTGGATCATTAACCTGCAGCAGCAGTTCAACGGCGACCAGGTAGCACAAGGCCAACTGGCAACATTGCATGAGCCTTTACAGCAATTTATGGCCCGGCCAAACCCTGGCGACTGGAAAAGAGTATCGGCAATTTTAAATCAGCTATTATCCATAGGCGCGCTCCGCGATCACCTGCTGAAACCATATTTAGCGTGGGAGAGTATTAAACCGCGCTAGCATTGAAGGTTACAATAGCGTAGTAAAGAGGCCGCCTCAATATTTATGAGACGGGCCCCTTTGCATTACATTAATATCCTTTTGTTGGTACCAGGTTGGGGTTATTTCTCAGCTCCGTGCTTGGTATCGGGAATAAAAGTTCCCTTTCCGTTAAAACCGGGCCATAAGAAAACTTATGACCTACATAATTATCAAAGCCTTTGGTACTTACGTTAAATGCTTTACGAAGACGTACCATATCGAACCAGGTTACATTTTCAAAACACAATTCATACCAGCGTTCCCGCCAGATAGATTCCCGTAATTGTTCTTTGGATAATCCTGCCAGTGCCGGCAATTTTGCCCTTGCCCTTACTTCGTTCACTGCATCGTATGCTTTGGCGCCAGGCCCGCTTACTTCGTTGGCTGCTTCCGCATATACAAGCAATATATCGGCATAGCGGATCAACGACCAGTTAAGATCACTGTTGGCCGTAGTGGTTTGTGCCGTTACATCAAAAAGCTTGTATATAAAATATCCGCCTAAATCTACTTTCAGGTTCCTGTTGTCCTGGTTGGTGAATTGGGTAAAAAAGAACTGGCCTTCTTTGACGCGGAGATCTGCAGCGTCAAATGATCTTACAAAATCGGCCGTTGCATAGATCCCTCCTGTTTCAGCGGAATAAGCAGAGATATTCTTGTTGTAAGGAATAATGAGCGATTGCCAGGATCCGGGTATCACCTGTGTTTTGTACTGGATCATAAAAATATTTTCCTCTATGTTTTTCTTTGCGGGGTTATGCAAATCACCATAAGTGGCAAATAGTTTAAATTGTTTTGAGTCCAGTACTTCTGCTGCTTTTTTTGCCGCCAGGTCAAAATACGATGTTCCTTTTTGTAACGGGTAACCGGCCATGGTGAGGTATACTTTTGAAAGCAATGATTTTACAGCTCCCAAAGTTACTTTCCCGCTGGCGTCTGCCCAGGGCAACCCGGATTCCTCCGCGGTTGTTAAATCATCTACAATCAATTTATAAACATCTTCCGGAGCCGCCTGCTTAGGTCTTAGCTGATCGGACTTCAAATCAACAGGTTCGGTGATCAAAGGAATGTTACCAAACATTTGCACCAGGTTGAAATAATACCAGGCGCGTAAAAAATGAGCTTCGCCAAGCAGGCTTTTAGCTTCCGCTGCATCCATGGAAATACCTGGTATTTTAGCGATAGAGAGATTAGCATTACTGATGCCCTTATAATAGTTCTTCCAGTAATTTTCTCCATAAGCATTATCCGCTGTATTATGCAGGTCTTTTATAAAATAGCTGTTAACCGCCTGCCCAAGATCAGTGGCGGCCAGCCCGGTGGCAAATTCGGTCATTGTCCATGGACCGCCGTTAAAATCACCGGACATCGGCTCCCGCAAACTGGCATAGATGGCGTTTACAGAACTTCTTGCGTGTTCGGGTTTTGTAAAGTAAGTATCCTCTGTATAATTGCTGGGATCTGTTTCATCTAAAAATTTCCGGCAACCGGTTATAAACAATGTTCCGGTTGTTAATACCAGCAATCCGTATTTTATTATTGTTGCTTTCATGATCTTTCATTTAAAGTTGGTACTATGTTATAATCCCACGTTAAGCCCCAGCATAAACACTCTTGGCTTGGGGTAATCGTATAAATTCAGTCCCTGATCGAAAGGAGAGCTGGAGTTGGAAACTTCAGGGTCATATCCTTTGTATTTCGTGACAAGGAAAAAGTTCTGCACGGAGGCATAAACTCTCAGGCGACTGAGCTTTAAAGAAGAAGCCGTTGTTGATGGAAATACGTATGCCAGTAACAGGTTACGGCCACGGATAAACGAACCGTCGGTTACTTTATGGCTGTCGTTATTAGTGGTGTAATACGCGTTGATGGGGCGTATTTGTGCAATAGGGGTGTTCTGGTTCGTTTCCGTCCACGCATTGAGCACGGTTTTATAACTATTGGCAATACCTTGTCTGTCTTCAGCAGAATGTATACTTCTGTCCAGTACATCGTTGCCGTACATAAACTGGAGATCTACTGTGAGCGACCATGCTTTATACTGGAAAGTATTCAGGAAGGTACCGTACCCGGTTGGTATACCTCTCCCGATAATGACCCTGTCTAAATCGTTGATGATGCCATCGTTATTGATATCTTTATATTTTACATCACCGGGCAGCATATTGTATTTCTTTGCTTCATCTGCTTCCTTGCTGCCCCAGGTGCCGAGATGTACCCTTCCGAAGAAGGAACCAACCGGTTCACCAACCCTGATGATACCGTTACCGGAGGCTATATCGCCATTGGCTAAAGCAAGTACTTTGTTTTTATTGATGGAGATGTTGAAGGTGGTGCTCCAGGAGAAGTTATCTGTTTGAATGTTGATAGAGTTAAGGCCAAGTTCAACACCTTTGTTTTCCATACTTCCTACATTGGAGAAAATTTTATCGCGTCCGCTGGTATAGGGCAGTGGCGCGTCCAGGAGCATACCATCCACTTTTCTGCGGTATAGATCCAGTTCCAGGTTCAGCCTGTTGGAGAATAAACCGAGTTCAAGCCCGAAGTCCAACTGTTTTGTTTTTTCCCACTGTAAACCGGGATTGGCAATACGGTCAATACCAACACCGGAGTTACGGGCGCCGTTAAAGATCACGCTGTAATTCCCCAGGCCAGCAAGCGCCCTGTAGGCAGGGATTTCGGAGTTGCCGGTAGCTC
>JBCNPS010000216.1:0-10674 GCA_039593235.1 Chitinophaga sp.
GTTTCGTCTCCCGTTTCATCGGCCAGCGCGAGGCCGGCGGCGCCGCCTCCGTCGCCCGCGCCGCCACCGGTCGCGCCGCCTCGGCCGCCAGCGGCCTATATTATAATCAGCATCATTGGTAAGATGTACGCCCCATCCGTTGCTGGTGCCAATGGTTTGGATCACCAGGTTGTTAAACGTAAAGTAGTCGGCGTCCGAAAGCCGGATCACTGCCGGCGCGGAGGAGGTGCCTGCATACGTAATCGTGTTGCCGTTACCGTTAAAGGTAATGGTATTGGTGGCAGAAGCGCCCGGCACTGGCGTGATGAGCAACTGCTCATTATACGGGCCGCTGCCTGGCGCTACATTGAATACCACCGCGTTATTAATACCGCACTTGATCCAGTTGTAGGCATCATTAAAGGAGGCGAAGTTACCACCACCCGTGGGCTGGGCTTTATTGATAGTAAACGTACCCGACACTGCCACCGGGGAACTTACCGTTACTGCGTTGGAAGTAACGGTGCTGCCGGAAGTAACACAGGTTACATTACAGCGGTAATAGCTGGTAGCCGGTTGTGTAGCGGTAAGCCGGTTGGTAGTATCGTTGGGGATATTGGTCCAGGTATTGTTATCAGTGGATTTCTGCCACTGGTATTTAATACCTGATGCAATGGTAGTACCAGACAGGGTGATCGTGAACGGTTCGTTCATACAAACAGCAGCAGGATTCGCCGTAGCGGTACCTGCAGTGGGGGTACCGGTGCAGGCCACCGCGGGCGTCCAGGAAAAGATCACATCCGGGCGGGTGGTCATGGTACCGGTGTTGCTGGTACTGGTGGTACCGCACAGGTAATTTTGCCCGTCTGTACGGTAGGTATGCGATCCGTTAAATGACAAGCCTGTTGTATAAGGTACTTCCGGGTTATTCGTGTAGGTAGTGCGGGTATCCGAATCAGGCGCACCGTTGCATATCTCCACTACAATGTTATCTGTTCCGTTCCAGAAAAAGCCAGAAGTAAAAGGCAGTACATTGGCGCCTGTTTGCGGAAGGTAGCTGATGGGACCATACACCTGGTTGGTGATGGTAACCCATTCCGTACTGCTCAGCGAGGTATCGGCAGTAGTGCCGATCTTAATGGTATACTGCTCAATGGTATCCACGCCATTGAGATTAAGCACCTTGTATTTCAGCCCGCTGATCACGCCGGCATTCATACCTGCCGCATGAAGCTCTGAAGCGCGGTAGAGGTATTGCGTGCGGGTACCTTCATAATAATCCTGTAACGGGCACGGATACCCGGTGCTGGTATTACCGGAGGTACTTTGCCCGATGCTGATATCTGTTTGCGCCCACAACCGGCACACCATCATCAGCAATATGCCTGTTAATAGTGTTGTTTTATATAGATAGTGAACAGTACAATTTCTCATATGAGGCTATTTGAGTTTGGTTGAAAGCAATTAGAATCCCTGCCAGTTGATCCATGATTTACCATCGCGGGCGCTTACCATGTCGTAGGTAAGGGCGCTGGTTTGTACCAGGTAAAAACCCATAGGGTCGGCCATGAGCGTTCTTGTTTTATTGATGGGCGTTCTGTCGGCGGGAATATCTCCATACAACCCGTTATCATTAAAAATGATCCTGCCGTCTGATGTATAGGTAGGCGCATCATAGCCAGGGCCGTAGGAAATCACGTTACCGGATTCTCTTTTTATCACAAACCCCAGCAGGTCCAGCGAAGTACCAGGACCATCTATCTGCGGGTAATAAGTAAGAAAAGCATAGGATGGCAGGCTGGTAATGTTGCAGGCATCATCCTTACCATTCACATGAAACCCGTAATAGGTGGCCCAGTAGCTTTCATTCTGTAAGGCATACTGGTACCATCTCCTGGGAGCGCCGGGATCTATGGCCAGCGGTCTTACGGTTTCGGAAATGGCGGCTGTTTTACCGCCAACGGTAAACGTGATGGCGCCGTTGTTCCACTTCACCTGGTCAAAACTGCTGATGGTAATGGTGCTGTCTGTAAAGGCAGGTATCAGGGTAATACCGGCCGGCGTGTATACATAACCGGTAGATGCCCGCTTTACTGCGCCATTGGAGATCCAGGTGAATGTTACCTGGTGCAGGTATTGGTTGATGCTGATATCATAACGGTTATCGCCGATAGTGAGCTTGTGAAAATAAGTGAGTATAGCGCCAATGCTATCGATGGCCCGGTTGATCCGGTGCTGAAGATAATCGTCCTGGTCCTGTTGCGTGGCTTTCACCAATATGGCTTTGCTGCGGTGCATACGGCCGGTAAGCCATACGGTATCGCCTATGGCGCCATTGATGGCAAACTCAAAATCGGAGCCCAGTCCCTGGCCGTACTGGCCGCCGTTATGACTGGCATCCGGATCGGATAATACATGCAGGTAGGAATAGGTATCAAACAGCAGGCAGGGTTGCTGCAACGCTTTCAGGCGCCAGCTGCTTTCGCGCATAGTACCGGTACTGGCGGCATCAAAGTCTGAAAACATCTGCACACGGTTGGCATCGGAAAAACTGAAATAAAAGCCGAATACGCTGCCCGGCACACCGGCAGGATATACGTAGGCCCTCCAGCCAAAAGGCGCATCGGTAAGCACCTGCTGGTAGCGTAACAATGTATCGTTGATACGCTGGTCCGGTGAGGTATCAAAAACGGGATCTGTTTCCTTTTTACAGGCAAACATCCCGGTGATGAGGAAGAATAAGCAGATCAGGTTATTTCTCATACTATTATTTCTTAATAGAGTAACTGGTTTATTTCTTTCCGGGTACGGGTTTGGAGACTATAGAAATTGATATGCCATACGGAGAGGAAATAGCTGACCACCATGGCTTCCTTCTGGCGCAGGCGCGACTGTGCTTCCGCTTTGGTGACGCCGTTGATACTGGTGCCTTCCGGGATACTGTTCACAATAGCATCGAAGCCTGTTTTGCCTTCTACCAGCATGGTAGATACCATCTCCACAAAATCCTCATCAAAGGCCGACATGGCATAAGGCGTTACAAAGCCGTCTTTACGCGCATTCATATCGGTGATATTGTTCCAGTTCCCGGTATAAAAGCCGGCGCAGATACGTTTAAACTCCACGGGATACATGATGGTTTGATGCAGGATATGGCCGAACTCATGTTCTATTACATGAAACATCTGTTTCACATTGGCAGAATCGGAAGGTTGGTAGCCTTCCATTGATTTTGTGAGAAAATCATTTACCAGGTACAGCACTACTTTACGGCCTCCTTCTGCTGTTCCCAGCGTGATGGTGCCGTTTTCATTCCAGCTGGCGCTACCTGAAAGGATGAAATACTTGGGGCAGTATTTTTTAAAGAAGAGGGCGCCGGCTTCTGCGATGTAAGTATCCATCCATACCTTCTGAATGGCCGACATCACCGGGATAATTTTTTCTTCCTTTGGGGGCACCAATGTTTTGTTCAGTTCAAATTCAAACTGGTCCCATTTATATTTTACGGCAATATTAAAAGGCACGGTAAGGGTATCGTGCAGCCACTTATCCAATGGAGAAGCTGCCCAGGTATCGCCGCCGAGGCCGGGAATATCTTCCACATTGCCCAGGTCGTCTGTTTTGCTGCAGGCCAGCAGCAAGCAAAGGGGGATGATGAGTAAGAATGCTTTCATTTGTATACGTATTAATTTTGTTACTATCACTGTGATATTATCTTGGATTCAATGCAATTCCGGAAGTAGTGGCGGATGCCGGTATCTGGAAGAGACGGCGGTTATCGTCTGCTTTCAGTTCCAGTGTTTCCCCTTCCCTGGTGGTATGCACCACCGGTATTTTATACCGCTGCAAATCGAACCAGCGTTGTCCTTCCTGCACATACTCGGCGCGTTTGAAATCGAGTATGGTACGGATGCAAACTGTTTTCACATCGCTGATGCCATAAAAGCTTTGCATAGCTCCAAGGGAAATGTTGTGCCGGGAAGCGTTGTAATTACGGATACGTTTGCTGGCAAACAGGTTCAGGTCTTTTAATACCGCGCTGGTATTGTTGAGATATACATTGGCTTCCGCCCGGTTGAACAATACTTCTTCCGTAGTGAACAGGGGTGTCATCACATAAGGCTGACCGATGGTAGCGTTCACTGAATTTTTCACAAAGTACTCGGAGAGCTTTGGCACGAAGTAATCCTGTGAGCCGTAGTAGTATAACGGGTACGACCACACGCCGCCGGTTACATTGCGGCCCAGGATGAGCGCTTCATGCTGGAAGTCGAGATCATACCGGAGCCGGCCGGCATTGCGTCCCCACAGGGAAGGCGCTTCCACGATAAGCAGGTTGGCTTTCTCATTGGCATTGGCATAGATATCAAAGATCTGTGCGGGCGACATGCTGCCATAGGTGCTATTCCACAGGCGCATATTCGAGGCCACATCGTTGTTGGAGAAAGTATTGTCGGCATAGGCTACTACTTTGGCGTAATCTTTTTTATACAGGTAGAACCGGGTAGCGAAGGCATATGCGGCGCTGCGGTTAAAATGAAAACGGGGTACGGTGTAAGCATCGTCGCTGATAAGCGGCAACCCGGAGAGCAGGTCTTTCTCCACCATATCGTAAACATAAGCTACGGTTTTGCGGTCGTATTGTTTCATCACCACGGTTTCCGGTACCGTTACGTATGGTATGCCGGGATCATTGGCAGCGGTGGCGGCATCGTAGGTTTTGGAAAAGATGTTCACCAGCATAAAGTGCGCATATGCCCTGGCCAGCAATGCTTCTCCGCGCTGCCGTGAATAAGCGGCGGGATCGGCGGCTTTTTCACAGGCCTGCAAAGCCTGGTTGGCGGCGGCAATAGCCGTATAGCAGGCCCTCCAGTAGGCTTCGGGGGAGTCTTCCTCTATCCATTGGATGTCGTTAAACAGGTAGGCGTCGCCGTTAGGGCGGTAGTACTCTCCTACTCCCTTATCGCCTACATTATCGGACATAGCTTCGCACATGGTGATGTAACTGGCCTGGGGATAAGCGGTGCCCAGCAGCTTGCTCACTTTTGCCGGTGTGCTGAGATCCGTCCAGGTGCTGTCAGGCACCTGTTCCAGGTATTTTTTACAACCGCCGGCGGCAATGGCCATCAGTGCCAGTACCCCGATAATGGCGGGCTTTACTTTTCGTTTATGGGAAGACGTTATATGGTATATTGACATAGTGCTTCTTTTTAAATACCGACTTTTACTGAAAGGGTGAATTGTTTCTGGATGGGCTGCGCTACGCCGCCTGCATTGAAAAATTCCGGATCCTGCCCCTGTAGTCTTTTATCTGCATAAATGAGCCAGGGGTTAATGGCAGCGCCGCTTACCGCTATATTATTGATGCCTGCCCGCCTGGTGAGCTCCACCGGCAGCTGGTAAGTAAGCGATACCGTTTTCAGGCGGATGAAATCTCCTTTCGCTACTCTCTCTGTAGAGTAGTTATAATTGTTGTAAGGGTGCGCGCCTCTCAGCAGCAATTGTTCAAAGGCATCCAGCATAGAGGGGATCCCTGTTTTGTTTTCATCTCCCGGCATTACCCAGCGGTCATAAAATTCCCGGGGCATCGCATCGAGGTCTGAATAGGAAGTTTTGAAAGCAGGATACAGGCGGATCTTGTTGCCGAACTGGTAAGTAAAAAATATGTTCAGTGATAAGGCCTTATAGCGGAAGGTGTTGGAAAAGCCGCCGGTAAAAGGAGGATCCACCGGGCCTTCGTACACCAGGTGGGCAGTGTTCAGCGATTGCAGGTTTACATCTGCACTGCTCACGCCATCCTGGTTGATGAAAGCCGGAGCGCCGGACTTAGGATCAAGACCAGTGTATTGTAAGGAAAAAAGGCTATGTACAGGAAAGCCTTCCGTGTTACCGCCTTCTGCTACCACCAGGTCAAAAATGCCGGGAATATTTTTTGCGTTGGTGATCTTATTAACGCTGTATCCGAAGGTGGCATTGGATTTCCAGCCCCAGTCCTTATTGCGGACCAGGTCGCCGCCGATCATTACTTCCACGCCTTTTGAATCCATATCAGCATAGTTGGCCGCTTTAAACATTTCACCGCCGATACCGGAGGTTTTGATACGGCTGATCAGGTCGAAGCTTTTGCGTGTATAGGCATCTATACTGAAGTTGAGGCGGTTATTAAAAAGTCCCCCGTCTATACCAATGTTGGTAGTATATAATTTCTCCCAGGTGAGTTCATCATTCTGGAGATGAGAAAGGCGGATCACTGATTCCACTTCCGTAAGATGCGGCCGGTTGGTATTAACCGTTTGATAAACGATGTTGGAGTTGGTTGCAGGCCCCATACTGGCAGTGAGGCCATAGCTTGCGCGCAGGGTGAGATAATCGAGCTGGCGGATACCGGCTACAAACGGCTCCCGGTCTATATTCCAGGAACCGGCTATGCTCCAGGTGGGCAACCATCTTGCCTTGCGGGATTGGCCCAGGCGGTTGGAGCCATCGTAACGGCCGGTAGCTGTAAAGTTGTACTTGTTATTGTAGGCGTAGGTACCGGTGGCGTAAAAGGCGGCGAAGCGGTCGTAGTCCCTGCCCATACCGAAGTAAGGGAAATTACTTTCAATGGTTTGTTTGAGGATGCGGTAGTCTGTAAAAGTGGCGCCGCCGTTTTCGTACTGGTAGCCGTAGCCGGTATTGGATGCGTTCTGGCGGTCGGCGTACTTTACCTGCTGACCCACCAATATGTTGATGTTATGTTTTTGAGAGAAGGTATCTGAGTAGTTGAGCCCATTGCGGAAATCGTAGTTCAGCAGCTGGTCTTCCGTGCGATTGTAAAAGCCTCCGGCGGGAAGTACAATCACGGGTTGTGCGTCGGGATTGTCCGGATCGCGGTAAAGGAATTTATTTCTTTCAGCAATGGTAGCGTTGCCGGCGGCGCGATAGGCATTCGCCATATTGGCGTTTTCCGTGATCTGGTGTTCACGGGAAGATTTCACATACCTGATAGCGCCGGTAAATTCATAGCGGATATTTTTAGTGAGTTTGAAGGTCAGGTCGCCTTGCAGGCGCAGGTCCATCATGTTCAGGTCGAGGTAATTATTTTTCAGTTCATTGATAATATTGAAGGGCGCGTAATTCCTTCTGAAATATTCCAGTTGTCCATTTTGATCATAGGCAGTCAATGTGCGGCTTGTATTCAGCGAGTAGCTGAACGGGTTGATATCGAAATCACGGTCGTATTGTCCTTCTACCGGGTTGCTGCTGCGGGTAAGCGCGCCGGGGGCTTTCTGGCGGCGTACAGAGGCCAGTGAAGAGAATCCTGCAGATAACCGGTCTGATAATTTATAGGTGTTGCGGTAATTAAGCGTATACCGGGTTACTTTATCTGCCAGGGTCCAGCCATTGTCGCTGTAAAAGCTGGTAGAGAAATAAGATTGCGATTTATCCGTACCGGAAGAAATGCTCATGGAGTGTTCCTGCACAAAATTGTTGCGGAACAGCAATCCGAACCAGTCGGTGTTGGCTTTTGCATAGCGCAGTAAAAATTCCTTGCGGTGTTCCGGATCATTTTCCACGGGGAAGTTACCGTTGTTGTCTGCATCCAGTTGTTCATACAGTTTACCGAATACGCCTATATCTCCCCGGGAAAGGATGTCCGAATTGAGGATGCCTTTTCTTTCCAGTTCCGCCAGCACCGACATCTGCTGGCCGGAGTTCATGATATTGAAATTGTTGTAATTTGGTTTCAGCTGAGTGCTGAAGTTGCCGCTATAGTTAATAACGGGCTTGCCTGCACGTCCTTTTTTGGTGGTGATCACCACTACGCCGTTCATGGCGCGGGCGCCGTATAATGCAGCGGCGGCGGCATCCTTGAGGATGTCGAAGCTTTCGATATCGTTGGAGTTGAGGCCGGCCACTGCGGAGCCTAGCAAGGTGGTGGGATCCCCGCTGGAGAGCTGGTCGTTGGAAATGTTCACCACGTCTTCCAGCACTACCCCGTCTACCACCCATAGCGGCTTGTTATCGCCGTTAATAGAGGTAGCGCCGCGGATGCGTACTTTGGGAGCGGTGCCGAAAGTACCGGATACATTCTGGATAGCTACGCCGGCTACTTTTCCTTCCAGCATACGGCTTACGTCGGTCATCCCGTCTATTCTCACATCTTCCGCCTTCAGGCGGGTAGCGGCGCCGGAGAACTTCGATTTGTCGATGCTCTGGAAACCGGTTACCACCACTTCCTGCAGGCGGGTAGGTTTTTCTTTCAGTACAATAGTGAGAGCGCCGCTTCTGAATTGCGAAACGCTTACTTCTTCTGTTTTATACCCGGTGAAGTTAAATACCAGGATGGCATCGGCTGCCACCTTTTTAAGTTCAAATACCCCTTTATCATTAGTAGTTACTCCACGGGAGGTGCCTTTGATCATGATGCTTACACCGGGAAGCAGTTCTTTCTTTTCATTGGTCACTGTGCCTTTTACATCATTAACGGGAACGGATAAACGCATCAGTGTATTCGTTACCGTTAGCTGGTCCATTTTCTTCCCGCTGTCGTGTTTAATCACCACGCGGTCGTACATCACGCTGTAGGATAATGAATAAGGTGTAAGCAATTTATTCAGGAGATCGCCTACTTTTTCGTTGTGTGCATTCACGCTTACTTTATTCACGTTCAGCGCTTCACTGCCTACATATACAAAGGATACTTCTGCGAGATTGCTGATCTTCTCCAGGGCGTCTTTCAGGATAACGTTCTTTAATTCGATGGTGATCTTTTTATCGAGAGCATCCTGCAAACCGTTGCCGGCATTGGCTTTTGACACTGTCAGCAGGAGCAGTAAGCAATAAATAAATGATAATTTTTCTCTGAACATAGTTATTTTTTATTGGTTTCGTCCGGTCATAGGATCCCCGTTCCGGGTTTTGGTTAAAACCGGGCAATAAAGGGCCTTCTGCGTGAGCAGGGTGTTTTTTCAATCAACTATATCATGGCAATAAATCAGCCGGGCGGTAAGGGTATTACTCGTATCATGTAATGTTTAGTTTGGTTGAAAATATTCTACGGTTTATTTACGGTACGTATTGGCAAAAGATGGCCCTGTGAACGGTTTTGCGATCACTTAGTTAACTAACCAGCATGAAGTTCTTTCAGGCTAAAGGCCACCAGGATAGTATTTCGGACTACATTTTCCTATTCCTTAAATTTTGGTTCAGCTTTGTTGATAGCAGTTTCTCATTTTGAATATAGTTTGGTTAACGATATAGCAGTCGTTATTTACAATTTCCACCAACGATGATATATCCTTTACTGGTATTATCTTTTCTGACTCTGGCATCTAATGAAAAAGCGATTAATGCAAGCGCTTTATCTAAATCATCCACTGTATTGAAAGACCCATAGAACCTGCATTGGGCCGATTGCTGGTCTGTTACCACCGGCACACTGTAATACCGTTGCAGGTCTGTTGCCACTTTAGACAGGGGCTCTCCCTTATAAATGAATTTGCCACTCATTTTCTGGGTAAAGAACCTGGCGTCTTCTGTTCCATCCTGTAACTGCAGATCCTGCGAGGCCGGGTTATACACTGCGCTTTTATTGGCGGTGAGTACCAGTTGGGCATTTTTACGCTGTTTACCTTCGCGGGCGTTCACCTGTACCATTCCCGATACCACTACTACCCTTGCGGTGTTTCCTTCATGTACCTCCATGTTAAAGGAAGTGCCCAATACGGTAGTATTGATCACCGAAGAGGAAATGATAAACGGGTGTTTCGCATCATGGTTGATTTCAAAGAAAGCTTCTCCTTTTAATATTACTTCACGGTTTTTCTTATCAAATACTTCCGGGTAGGTAATGCTGGATCCTTTTTCCAGGTGCACTACCGATCCGTCGGGTAATTTCACGGTTTGTCTTTCCGATGTGGTGGCAAGCACCCGTTGTTTTACGCGGTCCTGCAGCAGCAGGTACCATGCGGCGCCTGCGAGGAGCAGTATGGCTGCCGCGGCGGCAGCTTTGTGTTTGAACAACCGGAAAATTCCTTTAAAAGAACTATCTGCAACGCCTATACGCTGGTGAATGCCTTTCAGCATCCTGTCCGACAGGCGTTTGTCCAATATATGCTTTACCGTTAGGAGATCGGCCTCAAAGTACCCGGCCGCCACTGTTTCCAGTTCTGAAAAATCATTGGCATCGAGATATTCCATCATCCACTCCTGCTCTGTAGCAGTCCATTGATCTTTACTTAACAGCTGTTTGAGATATTCCTTTCTGTTGGGCACTTGCGTGATGGTTTAATCTAAATACGCGCAGTTAATAAAATCGGGTGGGTCTTTTCTGAACTTTTTTTGAAAAAACAAAATATTAATTAAAAGATAATATAAAACGGGTTCGTTTGCTTATGAATCATGATAGTTCAGGAACAGTAAAAGCAGCACAATATACTTCCGGTCGCCATTGCGCTGCATATAGTCGTTTAGCTTGATCATGGCGGCCGACAGGTGTTCCTTCACCGTGTTACGGGAAATGTTCAGTTCATGGGCTACTTCTTCATAGGTTTTTCCTTCCAGTTTACAACGGGTCACAATTGTTCTTTTCTTAGGAGATAGTTTTGAAATCGCCTGTTCCAGTAAATGGTATTGTTCTTCGTCGATGTTCTTCCGCTCTATCGCAACGGCATCATCGGCATCCGCCTGGAAAATGTTTTTGTGGAAAGCCTG
>JBCNPS010000217.1:0-10663 GCA_039593235.1 Chitinophaga sp.
GCAACAGGATGCCTTTGAAACACTGTATGCACTTGAAAACAAGGTACATGCTACTAATGATGAGCAACTAATCCAGGATTGGTTATACCTGCAAAGCGCTGATCACTTCTATTATATGGGTGTTCAGGATATAGTCAATCCAATAAGCCCATATGATAATCCCTTTGATGCCTTCATCAATTATATGAATGTGCTGACGGATTTCTCTTTACGGGTAAACAACTTTCAGGAAAAGAAGAAAAACACTACCCATGGGCGATATACGCTGGAAGCCGGATTACATATTTGAGGTAAGCTGGGAAATATGTAATAAAGTGGGAGGTATTCATACTGTATTATCTACCAAGGCCCGCTTATTACAGGAACAATGGGGTAACCGGCTGATTATGATTGGTCCGGATCTGCCCGGGAACATTACCGGCAACATAGAGTTTATAGAAGATGTAAACCTTTTCCCCACCTGGAAAAAACATATACAGAAAGCCGGAATGAGAGTCAGAACAGGCAGATGGAATATTCCGGGAAATCCATTGGTTATTTTAGTAGACTTTACTCCTTTCTTCCAACAGAAGAACGAAATTTTTGCACATTTTTGGTCTAAGTACCGTTTGGATTCGCTATCAGGTCAGTGGGATTACATTGAACCTGCCATGTTTGGATATGCAGCGGGAAAAGTAATTGAAGGTTTTCACCATTGTCATCTCAATGCCACCGATCGTATTATTGCGCAGTTCCATGAATGGATGACAGGCACAGGAATTTTATACCTGGAAGAGAACATTCCCCAGGTAGCTACTGTGTTTACCACACATGCTACCGTGTGCGGCCGGGCAATAGCCGGTAGCGGCCGGCCGTTCTACGGAGGTTTCGAAGGTTTCAATGCAGAACAGTTTACCAGGGAGTTCAATATCATTTCAAAACATTCCCTGGAAAAAATCGCCGCTGAAACTGCCGATTGCTTCACATGTGTAAGCGCCTTCACAGCGAAAGAATGTGAAAAATTTCTTGGCAAATATCCCGACATTATTACTCCCAACGGGTTCGACCTCAGTATTGTACCAGGTCCATCACAATACAATGTCAGGCTAATCAATGCAAGACGTGTGTTAATAAATGTGGCCAGTGCTCTTCTGGGCCGGCAGCAACCCGAAGATAGCCTGCTGGTTGTCAAGAGCGGCAGATATGAATACCTGAATAAAGGCTTTAACACGTTTGTTGACGCCATTTCATTGGTAAACAAATCGAAAGAAATAAAACGAAACATACTGGCATTTATCTTTGTTCCTGCCAATCATACCGGCCCCCGCAAGACTTTGTTGGATAACCTGCAAGCCCAAACGCCGCTCACTCCCCGGTACGGAGAAGTGCTGACGCATAATTTACTGGGAGCTGACACTGATCCTATTCTGAATCAGATCCGGCAGCTGCAGTTGAACAACACTGCCATCAACAGTAATGTAAAAATCATTTATGCGCCCGTATACCTCAATGGAGCTGACGGTGTTTTTAACCTTACGTATTACGATACCCTTATTGGCTTTGATCTGGCAATATTCCCTTCCTATTATGAACCCTGGGGATATACCCCGCTGGAAAGTACGGCATTTCACATTCCCACTGTTTCTACCAGCGTTTCAGGATTCAGCAATGCAGTGAGCAAGCTGCCTGCCTTTAATGGCAAAGGATTGTTTATTGTTGAAAGAAATGACAATAATGAACCCCAGGCCGCGCTGAATATCGCTGAAATAATCAGCGGGTTCGCCGCTGCAACTGCATCTTCTGTAACAGAGGCCAGGGAAAGCGCCGCACACATAGCAGAACAATTTCTATGGGATCAGCTCCTGGTCTGTTATTACCAGGCATATGATCTGGCATTGGAAAAAAGTAGCCAGCGGGAAAAGCTTTTCTGCAACAAACCCCAGGCGCCTCCGGTTGAAACAAACACCGAGGCT
The DNA here is from genome assembly GCA_039593235.1 of Chitinophaga sp. GTDB lineage: Bacteria > Bacteroidota > Bacteroidia > Chitinophagales > Chitinophagaceae > Chitinophaga. The sequence continues at coordinate 1,953 of JBCNPS010000217.1, forward strand.
GTACCGGAAACAAAACCACTTTGGAGAGAAATAAATGTGCAACCCGTTTTTCCGGCTAGCCTGGAACCTCTGCAACAGATTAGCCGTAATTTGTGGGGATCATGGCGCCCGGAAGCAGCCGCCTTATATGCCTATGCAGATACAACTGGATGGAACCAGAGCAAACAAAATCCAATCCGGTTACTAAAAACAATCAGCCCGGACAATCTCCTTAGGCTGGAAAAAGATACCAGGTTCCTGCAAATGATGCAAACCGTATCAGCTAAATATCAAAAGTATATGCAGTCTCCGGACAAAAAAGACCCGTTGATAGCATACTTCTGTATGGAATACGGCCTGCACACAAACCTGAAACTTTATGCAGGCGGATTGGGAGTACTGGCCGGTGATTTTATAAAAACCGCCAGCGATAACGGGGTGAATATGGTGGCCGCCGGCCTCCTGTATAAGCGGGGATACTTCAGGCAAAAAATATCCCCTGCCGGCGATCAACTGGCTATACCGGATATCATGGAACCAGGCGATCTACCCGTTTATCCCGTGCAAAATAACCATGGTGAACAACTAAATATTGAACTGACTTTCCCCGGTCGTATTGTGCACGCCGCCATATGGAAGATAGATGTTGGACGCGTCGGCCTTTATTTGCTGGATACAGACCTGCCGGTAAACAATGAAGAAGACCGGCTGATATCAGCGCAGTTATACAGCGGTAACCCTGAAATGAGACTGAAACAGGAAATCCTGCTCGGCATAGGCGGCGTGAAAATGCTGAACGCATTAGGCATACAGCCCGACCTGTACCACATTAACGAAGGACACGCTGCCTTTTCCATCCTGGAAAGGATACGTAGCATCATGCATCAGATTCACCTGAGCTTTGATGAAGCCATCGAAATAGTTAAATGCACCACCCAGTTCACCACACATACTGCTGTGCCTGCGGCAAAAGATGTTTTTGATGAAATATTACTCCGGACCTACCTCGCTTACCTGGCTAAAAACTTTAATATCGACTGGGATATTTTGATGAAGCTCGGCAGCTCCGGAGAAGACCAGTTTCCCCGGACCTTCTCAATGATGCACTTTGCGGCAATGCTTTCCCAGGGAATAAATGCAGTAAGCAAACAACACCGCAGCATCTCCTGCAACATACTGAATCCGCTGTGGAAAAACTTTAAGCCAGATGAGCTGCACATCACAGGGATCACCAATGGCATACATCTGCCCACCTGGATGGCGCCGGCATGGCAGCCCCACTGGAAAAATATCATGAATAGTAAAGCGCATCAAATCTCTGGTAAAACCATATGGGACATACGGAAAAAACTAAAAAGAGAGATGTGCCAGGGTATTCTCAACAGGCAACAAACAGATATGCCTGCACTTATTGTAAAAAACAATTTCCTGCAGGAAGATATAATACAGGAAACATTGGTAATTGGCTTTGCAAGGAGGTTTGCTTCGTATAAAAGGGCCTGGCTCCTGTTTATTGATATAGAACGGCTTACGGCTATCGTCAACAATACTCAATATCCTGTGTTATTTATTTTCGCTGGCAAGGCCCATCCCAATGATGCAGATGGTATTGCGCTGCTTAAGAAAGTAATAACGGCTATTAACATTGCGCCTTTAAATACACACATTTTGTTCCTGGAAGATTATGATATGGAACTGGCTGCCATGCTGACAAGCGGTGTGGATGTATGGTTAAACACTCCTGAACATAACCAGGAAGCTTCCGGCACCAGCGGTATGAAAGCAGTATGCAATGGCGTTCTCCACTGTAGCCCCGGAGAAGGCTGGTGGGCGGAGGCCAGCGTAAAAAATGCAGGCTGGACATTACCCTTCAGCAATAACGCGGAACAAGATCCTTATCGCGACCAACATGATGCTTCTATGATATACGAGCTGCTGGAAAAGGAAATTATACCACTTTTCTTCAAGCGCAATGCGGAGGGCTTACCTGAAAAATGGATCGATATGATTAAGGAAGGCTTCTCCAAAATAACGCCTCAATTTGATATGAATCGCGTTATCACGGAATATATCCTGAGTTATGAACAATTATACAACAGGAGCAAATTACTAATGGCAGAAGGATATAAAAATACCAGGGACCTGGTAGCCTGGAAAAACAGGATCCGCAGTATATGGCATGAAATACATGTTATGACCATTGAGGTACCTGCAAACAAATTCTACCTTCAATCCTCCGAAGAAACCTTCCAGGCATGTATAAGCCTTTCCATAGGATCTTTACAGGCAAACGAGATTGGCCTGGAAGTAGTTTTTTACAATAAAGCGCAAACCGACAGGTATATAGCTGTATATGAGCTAAAGGCAGAATTGGTAAGCGCTAACAGGATTACTTACTCATGCCATATAAAGCTACCGCAAACCGGATCTTTTGTTTATGGCTTCAGAATTTTCCCCAGGCATCCCCTGTTGCCTAACAGGCAAGACTTTCCGTTGATGACCTGGATTTGATCACTATAAAATTTACTCATATGTTAGGCAAATTAAACTTAGACCAGATTGACCAGGTATTGGCCAACAATGTAACAGGCCGTATCGGCTGCACCGATGGAAAAAAAGTATACATAGTGCCCGTTAGTTACGCATTCAATAATGCTTACCTGGTAATTCATTCCAAAGAAGGAATGAAAATCAATATGATGCGGCAATACCCGCATATCTGCTTCCAGGTGGACGAAATCACCGACCTTTCCAATTGGAGAAGCGTTATTCTTTGGGGAGACTATGAAGAAATAACCGATCCTAAGGAAAGATTTTATGCCATGAAATTTCTTGTAAGCCGTTTATTACATATGCAGGTAAGTGAAACAGCGGGCGTATCTGAAATGCACGGTGAAATGGCGGGGGAAAGAACGCCTGAACACATCATCCGGCCCATTATTTATCGGATAAGAATCAGTGAAAAAACCGGCAGGTTTGAAAGTACCTGATCTGCCTGCCGGCAAAGATAGGGCTACATCAAATCAATACCGGTAGCGCACTTCTGTTATTTATGCCATATTCTTCTTCTGCCTTACGAATGTTGGCAATCCCCTTTAGTAAAGCATCGGGATTAAAAGAAATACTGTTAATCCCCTGGGCCACAAGAAATGCTGCGAAATCCGGGAGATCGCTGGGCGCCTGCCCGCAAAGCCCGATACGGACACCCGCTTTTTTTGCAGCATCAATCATCATGCTGATCATCATCCTGGCCGCTGCATCTTCTTCGCTGAACAGGTCTGCCACCAATGCGGAATCCCTGTCTATCCCCAGCGTAAGCTGCGTTAGGTCATTGGACCCAATGGAAAAACCGTCAAATATATCTGCAAAGGCAGCAGCCTGCAGTACATTGGAAGGTATCTCTGCCATTACATAAACTTCCAGGCCGTTTTCCCCCTGCACCAGGCCAAAAGACTGCATCACCTGCAATACTTTACGCCCTTCCTCCACTGTGCGGCAGAAAGGTATCATTACCTTTACGTTAGTAAGCCCCATTTCGTCCCTAACCGTTTTAATAGCTTCGCACTCCAACCCAAAACCCTCCTTATATAAAGGATGATAATACCTGGAAGCTCCGCGGAAACCCAGCATGGGATTTTCTTCCAGCGGCTCAAATTCCTTTCCTCCAAGCAGCCGGGCATACTCATTGGTTTTAAAATCACTCATTCGCACCACTACATCTTTTGGATAGAAAGCAGCTGCAATGGTAGCAATACCCTGCGAAAGCTTTTCAACAAAAAATTTCTTCTTATCCGGGTAAAGCAGCGTTTTTGCAGTAATGGCAGCCCAGGCATCCTTATCTTTCAGTCCATCATACTTTACGAGCGCCATCGGGTGAATACCTATGGCATGGGTAATAATAAATTCCATTCTCAGCAAGCCTACCCCATCATTAGGATAAAACGACAGCTGGAAGGCTTTATCCGGATCACTGACAATCAGGCAAGCCTCCGTGCTTTCGGGTAAAGCCATATCTCCCGGGGCTAATCCCGTTACCTCAAACGGTAAAATTCCTTCATATACATGCCCTTGTTTCCCTTCACTGCACGACACGGTAATGGCAGCGCCATCCCTGATCTTCCCGGTGGCATCCACCGCCCCTACAACAGCTGGTACGCCCAGTTCCCTGGCCACTATTGAAGCATGACTGGTTCTTCCGCCGGAATTGGTTACAATGGCGGCTACCTTTTTCAGTACCGGGTCCCAGTCCGGGCTGATGTTTTCCGTAACCACTATATCTCCGGGCATTAGTTTTCCCGCTTCAGCGGGAGAATGAAGCACGCGGGCTGTACCGGTGGCTGTTTTTTCACCTATAGCTTCCCCTGTTACAAGAGTGTTCCCTTTTCCAGCAGCTTATAGATCTTCAGCTGCTGCGGTTTTCCGGCCGTATGGATCGTTTCAGGACGCGCCTGTAATATGAATAACTCCCCGGTCACAGCATCCCTTGCCCACTCAATATCCATTGCGCAGTTATAATGCTGTTCTATCTGTATCGCCCACCGGGCCAGCTGCAATACCTCGGGGTCTGATAATACGTAACGCTGCTGGTCTTCCAGTGATGTATCAACATTTACGGTACTACGGTCTCCATCGGGATCATCAGACAAACAAAGCGTTTTGGCTTTGTTTCCCAACTTTCTTTGTATAATAGCCTGTTTCCCTTCCAGCAGGGTTGGTTTAAAAACATAAAATTCATCCGGCATCACTGTTCCCTGTACAATATTCTCACCCAGGCCCCAGATTCCGGAGATCAGTACCACATCCCGGAAGCCCGATTCGGGTTCCAGGGTAAATCCAACTCCCGAACAGGAACCATTTGTGCGCACCATTAACTGTATGCCTACTGAGAGGGCAACCTTGCCATGCTCAAAGCCATTATCTTCCCGGTATTTGATAGCCCGGTCAGTATACAATGAAGCGAAGCAGCGACGAACCGCCGCCAACAGTGCCTTTTCTCCCCTGATATTAAGGAAGGATTCGTGCTGCCCCGCAAAGCTGGCTTCCGGCATGTCTTCCGCCGTTGCACTGCTCCTTACAGCCACTGCCACGGGCATTCCTTTTCCAAGTAGGCGGTAGGCATTTAAGATCTCCTTTTCTATCTCGCCGGGTATACCTGCTTCCAGTATCAGTTTACGGCAGGCCGCCCCTGTTTCTGCCAGGTTTGAAAAAGCGTCCCTGTCCAGTTGCTTCATCAGTTGCAGCAAAGGCTCTCTTATGGCATTAAAATCCAGATAACGCCAGAAAGCGGTAGCCGTTGTGGCAAATCCGTCCGGTACTTTAATCCCTTTCCCTGCAAGGGTAACGGTCATTTCCCCCAGCGAGGCATTTTTGCCCCCTACTATTGCTGTATCAGTGATCCTGATGCCGGAGAAATTCCTGATAATGTCGTTCATAAATAATGTTTTAATGCAATTATTCCTCTTCCATTTCATCCGGCATTTGAAAGCGTTGCCGTTTTGCGGGCCGGCCGGCAACATTCAATTCTTCCAAAGTCCAGTTGTCCGTACCTGTGGTTTCCAGCCACAAACCGCCTGATTTACGCAGTACCTGGACGTTTAAACCAAACTCCCGTTTAAAATCATGCTCCACGGCAGCGGCCATACGATAACCACTAATGTCTATCCAGCCGGAATTATGTATCATCCTGATCTTATCTATAGGCATTTCCGCCGGCACCAGCTCTTCCTTGGGGGAGCATTCCCCCAGTTGATGTGGGTTTCGGTAAAACGCCAGTTTGAGGTAAGGATAAAATTCACTGAATCTCTTTTGAAGATCCCCTACAATAGCTTCTTCGCTTATATAAATATCCATAACAAGGTGTTTATGATATTGCAATAATACCCTCGTCCGGATTCTCCTGAAATGAGATCAGTCAGCCCGGTGTATGATAACGGTCATATGCCTACCCGGGATTAACCATGCAAAGGTTTGTCTGATAATTAATCCCACCCCTCTTATATTGATTTGAACAAATAAAAATTCTTATCTTTCTATTGATAACTACCTATTTGAGCTATGAGTTTTTCTATCAATGACCTGGATGTCAATTTTCAGCTGGGTGTGTTTGCGGCTATCATGGAACGCATGCCGGGCCTTGTAGCCATAAGGGAACAGGAAAGCGGGCGACTGCTATATATCAACGATACCGGCGCGAAGATGTTGGGAACAAATGATTATGCCGAACTTGAATTATTGATCGACCAAAACCAACTTGGCAAAGGTAGTTTGAGCTTACGGGCAGTAGCTCCGGATCTCCAGGTGAAAGAGTGTCAATGGCAAAATATCCTGGGAGAAACCTTCCTGGGACTTTATGAAGAAATACTATTCCGCAACAATAATAGCGATTATTGCTTTTTCCGCATTACCGACTACCTTACAGACAGAAGGTTCAAACAACAACTTAACAGGGAACTGGAACGTTTTGGCGCGCTGTTCGATTACGCCAGCATAGGTATCCTGGTAACTAATCAACAAGGTGAAATTGTTCTCATCAACGGATTCGCTCTCCACCAGTTCGGGTACAGGCGGGAAGAGCTGCTGGGCCAAAAAGTAGAAATACTTATTCCCAAACGGGTTCACAACAGACATGAAAAACACAGGGAACGGTATAATGCCCATCCCCAGAGCAGGCCTATGGGTATTGGCATGGACCTGTTCGCCGTTCGGAAAGACGGATCAGAGTTTCCTGTGGAAATCAGCCTCAGTCATTACGCCAATGAAGAAGGACACTTTGTAATCGCTTACGTTAATAATATAACGGAAAGAAAAAAAGCGGAAGAAAAAATAGAGAAGCTTAATAATGAGCTGGAGGCTAAAGTGGAAGAACGTACCCAGCAACTTACCCTGGCCCTGGAGCAACTCAATATATCCAAAGAAGAGCTGACAGTAGCATTAAGCAAGGAAAAAGAACTTGGCGACCTCAAGTCGCGCTTCGTATCTATGGCTTCCCATGAGTTCAGAACTCCGCTCAGCACCATCCTTTCTTCTGCCTTCCTCGTAAAACACTACGCCGAAGAAAAAGATCAACCTGTGCGGAACAAACATATACAACGGATTGTTAATGCGGTATCCTTGCTGACAGATACGCTCAATGACTTCCTTTCTGTAGGTAAAATTGAAGAAGGGAAAGTCCAGGTTCGTTTTACTGAATTCGATATAGAGGACTTTTTCAACAATATCATCCAGGAAATGCAGGAATTAGCAAAAGAAAAGCAGACGATTAACTATAGCCATACCGGGGAGGCAACCGTTCAGCTGGACCCCTCGCTGCTAAAACACATTACCATGAACCTTGTTGGAAATGCCATTAAATTTTCAAAATCGGATGGCGTAATAGAAATACATACCATGAAAAATGAAAATGCATTCTCACTCACCGTTAAAGACTATGGCATAGGTATGTCGCACGAAGATCAGCAACATCTCTTCGAAAGGTTTTACCGGGGAACCAATGTAAGTAATATACAGGGAACAGGCCTTGGGTTGCATATTGTAAATAATTACAGCAAATTGATGAACGGCAACATTTCCTGTGAAAGTAAACTCAATAGCGGCACCACTTTTATTATTAACTTTCAGATCGAAACAAAAAAAGTTCCCTACCAATCATGAAAACAATCTTACTAATTGAAGATAACGAGGAGCTACGTGAAAACACAGTAGATATTCTGGCTATAGCAGGATATAATGTCATCGCTGCAGAAAATGGTAAGATCGGGGTGGAAATGATCCTCAGCAATAAACCAGACCTGGTTATCTGTGATATTATGATGCCTGTGCTGGATGGCTTTGGTGTATTACACCTGATGCAGCAACACGAAGACATGAAAGACATTCCTTTTATTTTCCTGACTGCCAAAACCGAAAGAAGCGATTTCCGTAAAGGGATGGGAATGGGCGCAGATGATTATATTACCAAGCCTTTCACCGGTACTGAGCTGTGGGACGCCATAGACAGGCGGCTAAAAAAAGCTGCTATCAGAAAACAACATTTCCCCGCTGATCTTAAAGGTCTGAACAAATTAATGTATGAAGCCACAGGTAAGGAATCATTGAAAGCGCTGGCAGAAGGAAGAAATATCGACAAGATCAAAAAGAAACAGGTCATTTATTCAGAAGGCAATCATCCTACACGCCTGTTTTATCTTCAGCGTGGTAAAGTAAAAACCATAAAGATCAACGATTTTGGTAAAGAGCTTGTAATAGATCTTTTTACTGCGGGCGACTTTATTGGATACACCGCGTTACTGGAGGGCACAGTTTATAAGGAAACCGCGATGGCGATGGAAGAAAGCGAGGTAGCGGTTATCCCGCTGAACGATTTTGAAGAGCTTATTCACAATAATCATGAAATAGCCGTACAGCTCATTCGCATGCTGGCTAAAAACGTGACCACAAAAGAACAGCAATTACTGGGGCTTGCCTATAATTCGCTTCGTAAAAAAGTAGCCGAAGCATTGATAAGCCTTCACAACAAATACAATCCTCAGAAAGAACAACCTTTCGTCATAAATGTAAGCAGGGAAAACCTTGCCACTATTGCCGGCACCGCTACCGAATCGCTTATCCGTACACTCAGTGATTTCCGGGAAGAAAAACTGATTGATATCAGGGATGGCGTGGTGGTACTGCTGGATGAAAAAAAATTATCTAATATGCTCTATTAATTAATATACCTGTGCAATACCAATTAA
>JBCNPS010000218.1:0-10623 GCA_039593235.1 Chitinophaga sp.
GGTTAAAGCGCCGGTATCAACTCCCATTACGGAGCTACAGATCAGGTGATCTGCAATACGTGCCAGCTCCATGATGATTACGCGCAGGTAATCCACCCTTTTTGGCGTTTCAATACCGAGCAGTTTCTCTACTGTGAGCAGCCAGCCCATATTATTGATGGGGGCGGAACAGTAGTTCAGGCGGTCGGTGAGTGGGGTGATCTGGTAATAAGGGCGGCGTTCTGCGATCTTTTCAAACGCGCGGTGAATATACCCTACCGTAGAAACAGCGCTTACAATACGTTCGCCATCGATTTCCAGAATGTTTTGAAATACGCCATGCGTAGCCGGGTGCGTAGGTCCCAGGTTAAGCGTTTGCGTATCTTTTTCTATAGAGCCTTCCGGCAGTTTTATATGTTGTTTCTGATCTAACATAACCTCGTTGTATTAAAGATTTCCTCCCCTTCCAAACATCTCATCATCTTTATCGATGCGCATGGAGTCTTCCAGCGGAAATTCCTTTCTCATGGGGAAATAGGTCATTTCGTCTACATTCAGTACACGGATCAGGTTAGGATGCCCTACAAAATTGATCCCGAAGAAATCGTAAGTTTCCCTTTCCATCCAGTTAGCGGATTCATACAGTTTGGTAGCTGTAAAAACGTCTGGTTTGGCTACAGGTGCAAAAACTTTCAGACGGAGCCTGATATTATCCTGCAGGTTATGCAGGTGATATACTACTGCCAGTTCTTCGTTTTTCCGTTCAGGATAATGCACGGCAGTGATATCCGTTAAAAAACGAAAACGCAACTCCTCATCATCAAACAGGAATTGCATTACTTTCAGGTTATAATCTTTCTGTGCGGTGAGGGTAAGCAGCCCAAACGGCTCTTCAAAGCCGGTTAGCACATCTCCAAACTTTTCCGTCAGGCGTTGCTGTATGCGTTCGTTTGTTAAAGACATTAACAATTTGAAATTTACGATTTACAATTAACCATTCCCCTCTCCTTACTTGATACCGTATGACTCCATCAGTTCTTTATACCTGTCGGAGTTACGGCGGCGGAGACTTTCCTGGCCTACCAGGGCTTGTATTTTCATGAAGCCATCGATGATACCTTCCGGTCTTGGAGGGCATCCTGGCACATATACATCTACCGGGATCACCTGGTCGATTCCCTGTAATACAGAATAAGTATCAAATATACCACCGCTGGAAGCGCAGGCGCCTACCGCCATTACCCAGCGTGGTTCCGCCATTTGGAGGTATACCTGGCGTACAATAGGCCCCATTTTTTTGGAAATGGTACCCATTACCATCAGCAAATCGCACTGGCGTGGCGTAAAGGCCATACGTTCAGCCCCGAAACGGGCCATATCGTAAGTGGCAGCCATAGTGGCCATAAATTCGATACCACAGCAGGAGGTAGCAAATGGTAAAGGCCAAATGGAATTTTTACGCGCCAAACCTATCACCTTATCAAAAGAGGTGGCATAAAACCCTTCACCGGAATATCCCTCGGGGATTTCCACCATTTTCACCTTATTATTATATTGAACCGGACGAGCCATTGGTTTTAATTTAAAGAGTTAATTAATCTTCCCATTTCAGTGCACCCTTCTTTGTAATGTAGATAAACCCACACAAAAAGAAGCCCACAAACATCAGCACAGCTGTAAAGCCTTCCCATCCCAATTCCCTGAAATTAACCGCATAAGGGTAGAAAAAGATCACTTCCACATCAAATAACACGAAAAGAATAGCGGTCAGAAAGTACTTGATGGCTACCGGCTGGCGGGCATTGCCTTTTTGCTCGATACCACTTTCAAAGTTAATAAGCTTGTCGCTGGTTTTGCGTTTAGGACCTAAAAAGTGAGTAGCTAACATCGTGATCCCAACGAAACCTAAAGCAGCAATTAATTGCAGTACTATAGGGAAATAGCTAAAAGGAGTAGTCGTTGCTGACAAAAATACAGTTTCTGTATACATAAGCTTCCCGATAAAAACATTGTCCGAATGCGCAAAAATACTGTAAGTTGACCAATTATCAAATCTATTAAGAGTTAAAATATTATCTTTTTTCACCAAACGGAAACTAAAAAACCTCCTGTGGGTACAGGAGGTTTTTTAGCAATTATATGCAAATAATGCTTATTTCTTGTTCTGGCCCTGTTTTGCAGCTGGCTTGGTAGCAGCTTTTTCACGGGCAGCCATGTTTTCAGTAATTTCTTTCAATGTAACGTTACCTGGATCCACAGCAGCCAGTTTATCGGAATAAACCTTGATATTGGGCTTATCTTCCTTAAAGTAGTAGTATAACAGCTCGTATACATAAGCCCTGGTCAGTGTAGATTTATTTTTTGCAGGATCGCTTTCAGACATTTCTATGTATTTGTCATAGAAAGGCTTGGCAACACCGGCCTGTGCCTGGGGATCTTTTGCAAAATTGCTCTGTCCTCTCCAGTAGTAGCCTGTTCCCAGGTCGGGTTTTACTTCGATTACCTTCTGGAAAGCACCATCTGCTTTATTCAGCAGTACGGTATCGTACGGATTAACGGATACTGCTCCGTAAAAATAGTTGATACCAACGTTGAAGTAATCGATCGCCTGCAATTGTTCTTTATTGGCAGTACTGAGCTCATTTGCTTTTTCATACCATTCAGCAGCGTTAGTATATTTTTTTGCTGCTTTCAGCTGTTCAGCGATCTGGATGAACGTTTCAGGATCTTTTGCAGTGATTGAGTTAGCATATTTTTCCAGGTAACCCAGTGCCTTGGTGGTATAACCTTCCTGGGTAGCAGAGTCAGAGGATTTCAGCTTCATATAGATAGCTCCCAGGAGTTTATAGTCCGCAGAATCCAATTTGCTTTCACCTACTTCCTGCACATAAGCATCCATTGTTTTCTGTGCATTCAGGGAATCACCTTTCTGGAGGTAAGAGTCACCGATCAGCAGTGTTAACTGGTTTTTATTGGCATCAGTGGCTCCAGGCAATGCTGCCTGACCTTTGCTGATGGCTGCATCATAATCCTTCTTGAAGAAAGAGATAGAAGCTGCCAGCAGTTCATTCTTTGTTTTATCAGCAGGATCAGCTACTGCCATGTATTTTTCCAGGTATTGTGCTGCATTTTCCCAGGAAAGCTGGTCTTTCTTAGGAGTAGTATAGAACAGGAACAGTTCATAGAAAGCCGGGCCATATTTCGGGTCCATATTGGTAGCTTTCGTATAATCTGCTACTGCTTCCGCTTTCAGCCTGGCATTGTAATTCACCAATCCTTGCTTCATTACGGCTTCAGCATTGTTAGGATCCAGCTCAAGCGCTTTTTCATAAGTAGTGATGGCTTTACCACCATTTTCACCACCCAGGAAGCGGTAAGCATCTCCCAGTTCAATATAATCAACTGCAGTTGGCGTGTATTGATCTCTTTTCTTGCGGCCTTCATTGTTCAGGAGCTTTTCCATTACAGTGAGTGCATATGCACGGTCGCCACCTTTGATTTCGCTGTTGGCATCGGCAATAGCGCGGGCAACATCACCATCACGGCCTTCTGTGGCAGTGCTGGCGCCTTCAAATTTGGCTTTAGCGGCAGCAGCATCTCCCTTGAGCAGGTCAATGCGTCCCATACCGGCCTGCAGTAAAGCAGAGGTGGGAACCGCCTGCAAACCCTTCTGGAAAGTGGCTGTTGCACCTGCAACATCCTCCATACCAAGTTGGGCTATACCGAGGTAATAATACGCTTTGTCTTCCGTAGGCTTTGCTGCGATCACTTTCTCTAAATTCTGTTTGGCAGACAGGTACTTACCATAATACAGGTCTTTAAGTCCGTCCTCCACAGATTGGGCCATCACACCGCTTGAGGCAGCGCAAAGCAATGCTACGATTAAACTTTTCCGTTTGTTCATGCAATCTGGTTTTTTAGTTTTAGTTGTGTTTTTCTTCTACTTTAGGTTGGCTTCCCTGAATACTACATTTAATCTCGCCGGGAATAGCCGGAACTGCTTCATTACAAGCTGTCCTTCATAACTACCAAGAAAAGTGGCAAATCCACTGCCAAGACCATGATATGGTTCTTTCAGGCAATAGAAGAAGCCGCGTTTTAAAGGATAGGTGCCAATACCAATATAGGCCTGGTATGGCTTAACAAATTCTGAACCATTGTCTGCCCTCAGTCTTACTACAGATACTTCACGTGTAAAAGCCATTGACAATGAATCGTTAGGATCGGAGATCCAGCTAACACCTATTACACCAATCGCGTCCTTGTTTTTTGTTACGTAATCCACCACTTCAGGGTTTGTTTTTGCAGCCATTGTATTGGTTGGCAAAGGCTTACCCTTATTGATGGAATCCATGATATACCGCACGGTGCTTGAGTTGGCATTATCAAACACCAGCTGCCATTTCCTTTCGTTGTTGGTGCCATCCATGATCCCCCTTACCTGTTCCATATTTAATACAGAATCAGGATTACTTTTATTTACCACCAGCGCAAGTGCGTCCCAGGCAAGTAAAAGGCTGTTAGGCGTAATTTTAATCTGCTTGAAATAGTCGCGCTCCTGCTGGTTGAAATCGCGGGTAACGATTACCAAACGGGCACTATCATTTAAAAGATCTTTAAAGCAATCAGCCTCCGGTTTATAGGTAGGGATGATATGAGCTTTCGGATACAGCGATTCAAAAACCTTTATTTCCGAATCGATCAGCGGTTTGTATGTTTCATCCACGCTGATACGGATGGTGCCTTCTGTGGCTGTATCCAGTTTTTTCGCATTTGGATTAGGGCCGCACGCAGCCATCATCACTATAATAGCTGCTAAATATACAGCATTCATTCTTTCTAATCTGAAAAACATATCACACCTCTTTAGTTCCTGTTAAAAAAAAGTTTTCTCACTCCGTTATAAACCCTAAAGAGGCCGTAGACTATCAAAACCGCACCAACAATACTCATCATCTGCTGGGATAACCTAAATTCGCCAAATCCCAGTTTCTCCGCAAAAATTGCGAACAAACCAAAGAGAATAAAGAATATACCCCTGATCAGCTCACCCATTGGCCGATACCTGTTTTCCTGCCGTCTGCTTGTTTGTTCTTCGTGTGTTTCCATGTTGCGAATTACAATTATACAAAAAATAATTTTTTAATCGGGTATAGAGAATTTTAGAAGAATGTTAAAAAACTGACTTAAAACCGCACTCTTTTACTTGTCCAGCCGCAATTTGAGGCATTTTTTCAACATGTTGTAATTTTTTGATTTAAAATATGATCATTTCCCGTTTATTACAGTTTGCGGGAAATGCTTCTCTATAACTTAAAATCTCCTCTTTTTTCTCCCTATTCCTGTTAAAAGATGCAAATAGACGCACATTTCCATAATATCTTGTAGGTTTGCGGCCTGATATTCAAATATTCATCCGCATGAAGATATTGATGGTTTGCCTGGGCAATATTTGCCGTTCTCCGCTGGCAGAGGGGATCATGAGGCACCTGGCAGCAGCAAAAGGACTGGAATGGGAAATTGACTCCGCCGGCACCGGTAACTGGCATGTAGGCCACCCGCCGGACCACCGCTCCATAAAGGAAGCCAGGAGAAATGGCGTGGACATCACCGGGCTGAGAGGAAGGCAGTTTCAGGCCGCCGACTTTGATACCTTTGACCGCATCTATGTAATGGACAGGAATAATTATGCCGATGTATTACGCAAAGCCCGTAACGACGCCGATAAAGCAAAAGTAGCCTTCCTGCTACCGGATCAGCAGGATGTTCCTGATCCCTGGTTTGATGATGCGCTGTTTGCACCTGTTTATAAAATGATCTACGCGGCCTGCGAAAACATCGCAGACCGGCAACCATAAAACTTTTAATATTTTTTTGAGATGATAAAGCCCGGTATTCCTAAAGGCACCCGTGATTTTGGCCCCGTAGTAGTGAGAAAACGTAATTATATTTTTCAAACCATACGCGAAACCTTCGAGGTATTCGGCTTCCAGCCGCTGGAAACGCCCGCGATGGAGAATTTGTCCACCCTCACCGGGAAGTATGGAGAGGAAGGGGATAAACTGATGTTTAAAGTATTGAACAACGGGGAAATTTTTGACGAAGCCCGGCAAGCTAATGATAACAGGGAACTGGTTGCCGCTATCACTGAAAAAGCCCTGCGCTATGACCTCACCATTCCCTTTGCCCGCTATGTGGTAATGAACCAGCACGAACTGGCCCTTCCCTTTAAACGCTACCAGATGCAGCCGGTATGGCGGGCAGACAGGCCCCAAAAAGGCCGCTACCGCGAGTTTTACCAGTGCGACGCCGATGTGGTAGGCAGCAATTCCCTCCTGAATGAAGTGGAGTTACTGCTGATCTATGATACCGTGCTTACCAAATTAGGCCTGCAGGGATATGAGCTCCGCATCAATAACCGTAAAATATTATTTGGCCTCGCTGAAGTGATCGGCAAAACCGAATTGCTCACCGATATTACCATCTCCATAGATAAACTGGATAAAATAGGGGCAGATGGCGTAAGAAAAGAATTACAGGAACGCGGGCTAACCGGTACTGATATTGATACCATCGAAAAGTTCCTGGCCATTGATGGCAGCAGCGAAGAAAAACTGGCGCAGCTGAAAACACTCCTGGCATCTTCTGCCACTGCATTGAAAGGCATTGAAGAGCTGTCGTTTGTGCTCAATTCCGGTTATGCTACTTTCAATACCTCTCCCATTATTGATGTAACGCTGGCACGCGGACTCAATTACTACACCGGTATGATTGTGGAAGTAAAAGCGCCACCTGCCGTGAAAATGGGCAGCATTGGCGGCGGCGGCCGGTACGACGATCTGACGGGCCTCTTCGGTTTACCGGGTATTTCCGGCGTAGGCATCTCCTTTGGCGTTGACCGCATTTACGATGTACTGGAAGAACTGAAATTATTTCCACAAACTGCACAGCAATCTACTAAAGTATTGTTCCTGAACCTCGGGGAAGCCAGCGCCCGTGCAGCTTTCAACTATATGATGCAACTGCGCCGGCAGGGAGTTGCGGCCGAATTATTTCATGAACCGGCTAAGATGGATAAACAGATGAAATATGCTGATAAAAGAGCGATTCCTTATGTGATCATTCTTGGTGAATCCGAACTGCAGGAAAACCTGGTAAGCGTAAAAAACCTTACCACCGGCCAGCAGGAGAAGATCAGCGGTGCAGAACTGATCAGCTACGCATTCTGATAACTGCAATAAAAAAAGAAAAGCCGTTTGTATAATACAAACGGCTTTTCTTTTTTTATCGCAGTTATTTATTTCGCATGACGTTTTGCAAATTCCGCTTTTGCTTCTTCGAGATATTTTACGAAGGCATCCACGTCTTCTTTTGGATCATAGCCATAGCCCTTTTTCGCCAGCGGCTTACCTTCCAGGTCTACCGGGATGTAATAGGGCTGTGAGTTACGGTTGAAGTTTGTTACCTCGATATCCTGGTTTCGCTGACCTACGTTATTCACCTTTTCACCGGTTGTTTTAGACACATACTTCTCTTCATCCGGCAGGGAAGTTTTCTCATCTGTATACAGGGAAGCCACCACAAAGTCGTTGCGCAGGATTTTCATTACCGCGGGGGCGGACAATACTGATTTCTCAAACTTACGGCAGTTTACACAAGTGTGGCCGGTAAAGTCGAGCATCAACGGCTTGTTGGCCACCTTAGCGGCTTCCAGCGCCTCTTCATAGTTGAAGAACAGGTTTTCCACACCGGGAATTTCTGAATGCAGGATGTCTACCAGCTTCTTTGGTTTTACCACGTTCACATTGCTGCTGCTGCCAGCGCTGCTTCCGGCGCCGCTTTCCAGGGCAACCTGGATATCTACCAGTGATTTATTAAGATTAAAATCCTGTGAGCCTTCGTGCGGCAGGAACCCGCTGATCCCTTTCAATGGCGCGCCCCACATACCGGGCACCATGTAAATGGTAAAGGTGAAAGTGGCAATAGCAAAACAGAGACGGGTAACCGTGAGGAAAGGCACATCGCTATCGTGGCTCAGCTTCAGCTTTCCTACCAGGTACAGCGTAAGCAGTGCAAAAATGGCAATCCACAGCGCAAGGAATATTTCCCTGTCCAGCAAGTTCCAGTGATACGCCATATCCACATTTGACAGGAATTTCAGTGCCAGCGCCAGTTCCAGGAAACCCAGCGTTACTTTCACCGCATTGAGCCAGCCGCCGGATTTACCGATCTTATTCAGCAAACTTGGGAACAGGGCAAATAAGGAAAATGGTATAGCCAGCGCCAATGAGAAACCAAACATTCCTACCAGCGGTCCGGAGTTCCCTCCTTTTGCAGCCAGCACCAGCAGGTTCCCTAAAATAGGACCGGTGCAGGAGAAGGACACAATGGCCAGGGTGAGCGCCATGAAGAAAATACCTAACATGCTGCCCATACCGGCTTTGGAGTCCGACACATTGGCCCAGGAACTGGGCAGGCTGATTTCAAAAGCCCCCAGGAACGAGAATCCAAACAACAGGAAGATCACAAAAAAGATCATATTGGCAATACCATTGCTGGCCAGTGAATTCAGCGCACTTGCCCCGAATATCTTGGTGATCAGGAAGCCCAGCAAAGTATAAATGACAATAATGGACAAGGAATACGTAAATGCATTCTTGATACCCTGCGCCCTGGTTTCACTGCGCTTTGTGAAAAAGCTCACCGTGATGGGTATCATGGAGAACACACAAGGCGTGATCAGTGCAATAAATCCGCCGCCAAAACTGGCGAGGAAGATCCACCACAAAGATTTATTGGAAGCGTCATCATCTGCCACATCATCGCCTGCCGCTGCTGCACCGGTGGTATCAGCAGTTGCTTTGGCAGTGGCCGGCGCTTCCAGGGGTACACTGAAAGTAGTTTCTTCCGGTACCGCATCTTCTCCTTTCAACACCATGTAAGTAATAGTGCCTGAAAGTTTTGAAACAGGGCCGGTAGCTTTTACTTCTGCTACCAATTCCACTTCGTTCTCAAAATATTTGATTTCGAGATTATCGAATAATGGTTCTTTACGGTTCTCCAGTTTACCATTTTCCGCGATGCCGGTAATGGTGGCTTTAATACTGCTGTCCAGCGCTACTCTTGTATTTGGATCATCGTTTCCCATGGTAGTGGAAAACAGGAGCCAACCTTTATCTATGGCGCCTTTCAGATGCAACGCATATTCCTGGTCGTTTTTCTTTTCCGCAGAGAACTGCCATTTAACAGGCTTCGGGTCTGCGTCCTGCGCGTTTGCACGGAATGCAAACAGGGCAAAGACAGGTATCAGAAATGAAAGCAAATGCTTCATATAGTCAATAGGCTTTAAATAATATAAATCTGAGAAAACAAGAAACGAGTTCCTTTGGAGGAACTCGTTTTGCGAGTATTGTTATCGGTTACCGGATTCAATTTATTTTCCTCCAACACTTACCGCAAATTCTATTTCTTTCGGAGGCAAACACTGATGATCGTCGCACACCATAAATTCTACTGTACCTTTCACTTTGGTAGCGGCTTTACCTTTTACCGTTACTTTTTGTACGAAATCGACAGTGCTTTCGTAGAATTTCAGTTCTGAGTTAAAGTTTTTGTCGAACGACTTATGCAATTTGCCTACTTCTTCCACTTTTCCTACAGAAGCGGCCAGTGGATTTTTGGCGAATTTAAACGAGGTAGGTACGGGGCCTTCTCCTGCTTCCTGTGCATACAAATGCCAGCCTGCATCGATAGTGGCGGTTGCGTGTACTTCGTAGGTAGTGGCATTCACCTTCTTTGCTGTAAAGCTCCATTTTACCGGGTTCTCTATCTGCGCGCTTGCCAGGATAGGCAGGGCAAATAAAGCCAGTACTGTTAATAATTTTTTCATGCTTTTCTTTTTAATTGGTTGGTTGATTTGATCTATCTAGTTATTATTAATAAGACTTTGTAAAATCAGCTGCCCGTCTGTATTTCCCAGGGCGAGGCTGGTAGCTCTTTCCGGGTGGGGCATCATACCAAAAACATTTCTTGCTTTGTTACAGATGCCGGCTATGTTACGGATGGCGCCGTTATGATTAGCAGTTTCAATAATGTTGCCAAACTCATCGCAGTAGCGGAATAACACCTGGTTGTTCTTAAACAGCTCATCCAGGGTGGCGTCGTCTGCATAGTAACGGCCTTCTCCGTGTGCAATGGGGATCATTAATGGTCTGCCTGCCACATCTTTGGTAAGGGATGCAGTGGTATTTTCGCTTTTCAGGTATACATTTTTGCAGATGAACTGCTGGTGCTGGTTCTGCAATAATACACCTGGCAGCAAACCGGCTTCGCATAACACCTGGAAACCGTTACAAACACCAATTACACGGCCACCTTTGTTGGCAAATTCAATCACACTCTGCATCATAGGGCTGAACTTCGCAATAGCGCCACAACGCAGGTAGTCGCCAAAGGAAAAACCGCCGGGTAATACGATGCAATCTTCTGTACTGAATGCGCTCAGGTCTTTATCCTTATGCCACAGTTCTATAACTTCCTGTCCCAGGTCATTACGCAGGGAATCAATCATATCATGATCACAATTAGAACCGGGAAAGGTGACAACGCCAAATTTCATCTGAAAATGTTTTGTGTTTATGTGTA
>JBCNPS010000219.1:0-10623 GCA_039593235.1 Chitinophaga sp.
TGGACCACAACGGCCAGACGCTGGTGGCGTTGCCGGGCGCACGCCTGTCGCAGGCGGCGTAACCCGCGTCTGTCCTCTTGTAGAGCCGAGCCCATGCTCGGCTGCCGTTGGGTGGTAGCGTTGAGCACCCGGTAGTAAGGGTCTTTATCCCGCAATATCATTTCATCCGCCGGGGAAGGGGCGATGTAATTTTCCAGGTTAGATGCTTCCATGAAGCTGTCTTCATTCAAATAATTTTTATCTACCTGGAACAGGTCGAACAATACCGCGAAAGCAATGATCCCTACAGCGTATCCCGGTTTTAATTTTTCTTTCAGGAAGAACCAGAGTGCGGCAAAGGCAATTAAAATAAATACGAGTGCGCGGATGCCATCTGCCCGCAAAATGCTGCTGCGGTCCTGTTTGAGGGCATTCAGTAACCTGGCGGCGGGTATTTCCCCGCCCAGCATTTGCGTGTAACGGGCCAGGAAGTTACCATCGCCCGGACCGTTGAACGTATACAGCATGCTGCCGCCAATGGCCAGCAGCAGCACCAGGCCGCCGGTTACATACAGCGCCATGCGGAGGTGCTGTTGCAGCCAGGCTTTTGTCTGCTTACCATATAATAATTCCTGTAAGGACCAGCAGGCAAGGATCACCATGGTTACCTGCGGAATTACCAGGGCCATGGTAGGCGCCCGGAATTTGCTGTATAAGGGAAGATGATAAAAGAGGAAGTTATTCACCACGGGGAAATTTGATCCCCAGCTAAGCATTACGCCAATGAGCGTGGCGGCTACCAGCCACCATTTATGCCAGCTGTTCACGATGAACAGTCCCAGTATAAACAGGAAACAAATAATAGCGCCTATGTAAACGGGGCCGCCGGTAAAAGGCTGCCCGCCCCAGTACAACTGCCAGGAGGGACGTTCCACTGCTTCGGCCGCCTGGGCCGGCGGTACGCCTATATCCGTGAGGGTTTGGTACACATGCGAGTTGGTGGACAGCTTTTCGCCGGAAGCTCCCCCCACCAGGTGGGGCAGCAGCATCGTGAATGTTTCTCCCTTGCCATAGCTCCACTGGAATGCATAAGCAATATCGAGACCGCCGGATTTTTGGGCCGGCTTGCCGGGTTGGTCAGTGGTTAACTCGGACTGGCTGCCGCGAATGGTATAGGGGGTATACTCCTTCATGAGCAGCAGGTTTTCCATGGCGGGTAGCATGGCCAGGATACCTGCCAGCACCAATATTACAGAAGCCTTAAAAAAAGCAGGGAGCTGCTTTTCCCGGAAAGCCTGTATGCCCGCCGCCACGGCCAGGCATATGGCCATGATGCCGGTATAGTAAGTGATCTGCGGGTGGTTATTATAGATCTGTACCGCCGCGGCCAGGGCGGTTAAGCATCCGCCAGCCAGGTATTGCTTCCGGTAAGTAAGGATGATGCCGCCCAGTATGGGCGCTATGTAAGCCATGCACATCACCTTGGTAATATGCCCCGCATCAATACTGGTAATGGTGAACGTGGCAAACCCATAGGCAATAGCGCCGGTTATGCTGATCCAGTATTTGAAATCGAGTATGCAAAGCAACACATACATGCCCATCATCAGCACAAAAAACATATCCACCGGGTTGGGAAGGTATAAGGCAAACACCCGGTTCAGGAAGCCGATCTTATTTACCGAGGGACCGGTATAAATAACATAGGTAGGCATACCGCCAAACATGCTGTTGGTCCAGAGAGGAATATCGCCGGTGGCGGCATAGTAATCGGCCGCTTCTTTTTGCATGCCTTTGTAGTGAACCATGTCCGATTGCAACAGCTGTTTACCCTCCAGTACAGGGCTGCAAAATGCAAATGCCAGGGCCACAAACAGTACCAATGCACCAAGATGTGGAATTAAAGTATTAATTCGTCCGGATTTCATAATTAGCTGGTTTTCATAAATATTGTAAAGGATGATTAATGTAATCTGGTAATGTTACTTAAAGTTTTACTTCAAGTAATTATTGTTGCTGGGACAACAGCTCCAAAGTACGGGAAAGCATGGCATCGCCGCTGCCGCGCCATGCATCATGACCGGGAATTACATAGGCCGGGTGAGGAAATTTTTCTTTCATCCGTGCTACGCTGGCCGGCCATTCTTTCACATTACCATCGGCGGTGTAACCAATGTTTTTTGCCTGGCTGCTTTTTATAAAGCACCCGCCATACAATACCCTGGTGGCAGGGAGCCAGGCCACAATGTTATCTTTCGTATGTCCCTCACCGGGATAGTAAGTAATGATCTGCTGCCCGCCCACGGTAAAAGTGGTGTCGTTGGTAAAAGTATACTGCGCCTGTTTTTCCCCGGTGCGCTTACACATGTCCAGCGTGGCAACGCTGCTGTAGGTTTTTACCCCCAGCTTTTTGAACAGGTCCAGGCCCGCAGTTCTGTCGGCGTGAAAATGGGTCACAATACAGTACGTTATTTTCCTGTGGTGCTTTTTCATAATGGTATCTACCAGTTGTTGGGTTTGATCCTCGCTCCAGGGAGTGTCCATTACCACCACGCCGTTCTTTGTTACAATGTAGATGCCGTTAGTAGGGTACACCACCTTATTGAACTCGCCGTAAGACGTATATACATACACGTTACCAGTGAGTTGCGCGGTACTGATCCTGAAAGTGCGGCCGTTCTGTGCAGCTGCGCCGCCGGCTGCCAGCAGGAGGCATATGAAAGCAAAAATTGTTCTTATCATAAAAACCGGATGAGCCGCAAAACTAGCAATTATCTGCTTTAAAAGATTACCCTACTAATTTAGTAGATTATTCATATCTTACCGGTAAATCCCACAGCTGTATGGATACCAGGCATACCCAATCATTAATCAGTTTGCTCCGCAAAACGCATCATGCGGAATGGGAGGCTACCCCGGCGGCGCAGGATGCCATCGCCTGGCTGAACGACCTGGTTGGTTTTTTATTCCCGGGCAATCATCTTCCCAAACAAACCTCCTACGAAGGCATCTTAAAAAAGAACCAGATAGACCTGGAAAACATCCTGCTAAGTTACCTTGACCCCCGGGAGGTGCCTATAGAAGAAATTGTAAACAACTTTTATAATTCATTGGGAACCATATATAAACATTTGCGCCAGGATGCGGCTAAGATACATGAATACGACCCGGCGGCCACCAGTGTAAACGAGGTGATCGTGTCTTACCCCGGGTTTTATGCCATCACGGTATACCGTATCGCCAACCGGCTTACCCGGCTGGAGGTACCGGTGCTGCCGCGTATCATAAGCGAGTACGCGCATGGGAAAACCGGCATTGATATCCATCCCAACGCTACCATTAACGTACCTTTTATTATAGACCACGGCACAGGTATCGTTATTGGCGCTACCAGCATCATTGGTTCCAATGTGGTCATTTACCAGGGTGTAACGCTTGGTGCGCTGCATGTAACAAAAGAGCTGTCGGATGTGAAAAGACATCCTACGGTAGAAGACAATGTGATCATCTATGCACGGAGCACCATCCTGGGCGGCAACACGGTGATCGGGCAGGGCAGTATCATTGGCGGCAGTGTTTTTATCACGAAAAGCGTTCCCCCGTATTCGCAGGTGTTCAATACCCACCAGGTGAGGATCACCACCAAAACCGGCGTATAACGGTTCCCCACAAATAGCCCGGGCTTTCGCGGAAATATTTATATCTTAAGCCGGAAGAAGACCGCCGGCTGTGGCGGAAAAAGACTTACCGACATGCGAATGAGCGTTTTGCCTGCGGGCATTATATTTACCATGCTATCCTTTTCCCTGGAGCTAAAGGCCCAGGACACCCTGCAACAACTGCCGGAGGTGGTGGTGCAGTCTTATTACTCGAAAGCCTCGCTGCAGCGTATACCCACTGCCGTGAGTATCCTGTCGCCCGCCGATATACAGCTCCAGCAAGGCGCCTCCCTGCTGCCGGCCATGAACACGGTGCCGGGTATACGAATGGAGGAAAGGTCGCCCGGCAGTTATCGTTTATCCATCCGGGGTAGTTTGCTCCGTTCTCCCTTTGGCATCCGGAATATTAAAATTTATGCAGATGATATCCCGCTTACCGATGCGGGGGGCAATACTTATCTTAATCTTATAGACGCTGACGCCGTAAGTCGCGCCGAAATACTGAAAGGTCCGGATGGCAGTCTTTTTGGCGCCAACTCCGGTGGCGTGGTGCGACTCGATCTGTTCCCCCCGACGGCAGACACGCCCCGTTTGCAACTGAACCTGCAGGGAGGTAGCTATGGCCTGTTCCATGGCAGCGTGGCCTGGCAGCAACAGTTCAACAACTACCAGGTGCAGGTATTCCAGGGCTACCAGCGGGCAGACGGCTACCGGGAAAATACCGCCATGAAACGATCGTACACCCAAACCGCCCAGCGTTGGGAATACAAACCCGGTTACGCACTGAAGCTGCTGGCGTTTTATTCGGACCTGTCGTACCTCACACCGGGAGGGCTTACGCTGGCACAAAGCGAGGCAAATCCCCGCGCGGCCAGGCCGGGCACGCCCGCCACTCCCGGCGCCGTGGAGCAAAAGGCCGGCATCTATAACCGCACCTTCCAGGGAGGATTGATCCACGAAGCGCAGTTCACCCCGCGCCTGCAACATGTACTCTCCGTATTCGGAGCCACTACCCATTTCGAAAACCCGTTTATCACCAACTACGAGGCCCGGGATGAAAACACCGCCGGCTTCCGCACCTACCTGCAATGGACCAACGATCCGCAGCGCAATTCCATCTTCCAGTGGAAATGGCTGAACGGGGCGGAGTGGCAGCAAACCACCACCGATGTTATTAATTATGGTAACAAACAGGGCAAACGCGATACGGTCATTGCCGCGGATAAACTGAAAGCCAGCCAGTACTTTTTCTTTACCCGCTTCCAGGCCAATATAAATGCCTTTACATTTGAGGCTGCCGCCAGTTTAAATTATTATGGCTACAGCTACAACAGCAACGGCCACACGAAAATAAATTTTACCCCCCAGCTGATGCCCCGCTTCTCGCTCTCGTACCTGTTTACGCCACAGGTAACAGGCCGGGTTACGGTAAGCCGGGGCTATTCCCCGCCGGCCACCGCGGAAGTTCGTGCATCCGATAACGTGATCAATACCGCCCTGCAACCGGAAACCGGCTGGAACTATGAAGCAGGTGTACGCGCAGGTACCCGTAATCATCGCGCCATGCTGGATGCTGCGTTCTTTTATTATAAAATGCAAAACGCCATTGTGCTCCGGCAGCACAATAACGGCGAGGAATATTTCATCAACGCCGGCGGCGTGCAGCAAAAAGGCATAGAAGTACAGGGCATGTGGTGGCTGATGAAACCGGCCCGCCACGGCGTATTACGCGGCATTAAATGGCAGGAAGGATATACGCTGAGCGATTTTCAGTTCAGCCACTACCAAAGCGCCGATGGAAAAGACTATTCCCGGAATGCGCTCACCGGCGTACCGCAACATGTACTGGTAAGTAGTTTATTATGGCAGTTCCCCGCATCGGTATCATTATATACACAACATACTTATACCAGCAGCATCCCGCTGAACGATGCCAACACCACTTTTGCCGGCGGCTATCATTTGTTGCAGGCCAATGTGAGCTGGAAACTGCCGCTGCGTTCCCGTTGCAACATCAGCCTGCGCGCCGGCGCCGATAACCTGCTGAACGTACACTACAGCCTGGGCAACGATCTCAATGCTTTTGGCGGGCGTTACTACAACCCTGCACCTGGACGGAATTATTTTGGCGGTATCAACATGCAGCTATAGTCGTCATACAAAAATAAAATCAGTGTAATCAGCGAAATCATCAAAATCCTGAGTCAGACAACATCCGCTATAATAAAACGCAGGATAAAAACTCAGGGAAATCATTAAAATCATCATAATCCTGAGTCAGACAAACTCCGCTGCATTTTGCAGTTGGGGAACATATTGGCCGTATTGGGCAGCTACATCCTCACGCTGTATTACGCACATAATTGCCGCTCCGGCTGAAAATCCGCATTAAAGCGGGGCCTGACGTTAACATCTCCCTGTTTAACAAAAGCGGCATAGAATTGTAATAAGTGGGTAAGCATTTACAAGAAGATGAATACTACCAACGGAAAATCGGATAAGCCGGTCATAACCGCAAAAATTGATGGCTTTTTTCTCCAGTTCTATCACATCGCCGTCTTCATTGCCCGTTTTTTCAGGGAAGCCTTCCGGCCCCCGATCGAATGGGGAGAGTTTGTGCGTCAGTGTTACCAGGTGGGGTATAAGTCGCTGGCCCTTGTTACGGTAACAGGGTTTATTACCGGCGTGGTATTCACGGAGCAATCGCGCCCCACCTTATCGGAGTTCGGGGTTACGGCCTGGCTGCCATCGCTGGTAGCTATTGCGGTAGTGCGCGCGCTGGCGCCGCTCATTGCCGCGCTGATCTGCGCGGGTAAAGTAGGGTCCAGCATCGGCGCGGAACTGGGGTCCATGAAAGTAACAGAACAGATCGATGCCATGGAGGTATCCGCCATTAACCCTTTCCGTTACCTGGTGGTGACCCGCGTTATTGCCATGACGGTTTGCTTACCCCTGCTCATGTTTTACAACGCCCTCATTGGTTGCCTGGGTTCTTACTTTGATGTACATGCCCATGAACAAACCAGCCTGGTATCATTTTTTGATAACGCTTTTGCGCAGATCACTTTCCTGGATTATACCACGGCGCTTACCAAAGCTATCCTGTATGGATTTACCATTGGCATTGTAAGCTGCTACCAGGGCTTTAACGCCAGCCAGGGTACCACGGGCGTAGGTAAAGCCGCGAATGTATCGGTAATTGTATCCATGTTCCTCATCTTTATAGAAGAAGTAATTATTGTTCACGTGTTTAATTCCATCCGCTAGTCATGAAAACAAATGGTCACCAGATAGATATGAATGAAACCGTGATCAGTATCCGGAACCTCTATAAATCTTTCGGGGAGAAGCATGTATTACAGGGCATCGACCTCGATCTGCATAAAGGAGAGAACGTAGTAGTGCTGGGCCGCTCCGGTACGGGTAAATCGGTGCTGATAAAAATTATCATAGGACTCCTGAAGCCGGATGCCGGTACGGTAAATGTACTGGGCGAAGAAGTAGAGCAACTCAAAGATGCGGCCCTGCGTGCCCTGCGACTCAAAGTAGGATTCTCCTTTCAAAGCAGCGCGCTGTATGATAGTATGACGGTAGGAGAAAATCTTGCCTTCCCCCTGAAACGCAACAACCGGGAAATGACAAAAGAACAGATCCGTAAAACCATCGATATTGTACTGGAGGCTATCGGCCTGCCGGAAACGATTAACCAGATGCCCTCCGAATTATCCGGCGGCCAGAAGAAAAGAATAGGCATAGGCCGTACCCTCATCCTGCGGCCGGAAATTATGCTGTACGATGAGCCCACAGCAGGTTTGGACCCCATTACCAGTATGGAACTGAATAAACTGATCGTGGCCGTACAGGAAAGGTTCAATACCAGCTCCATTATTATTACCCACGATCTTACCTGCGCCAAAGAGGTGGGCGACCGGGTAGCAGTAATGGATGAAGGAAAGTTTATACGGCAGGGAAGTTTTGAAGAAGTATTTAATGAGAAGGATGGACTTATTAAAAGTTTTTACGACTATAATTTTATACAGTAACTTATGGAAGCAGGAAAAAAACGCGCCGTTATTGTAGGCATCTTTGTATTTGTAGGACTCGCCATTTTTGTAACCGCAGTAATGATGCTGGGCAAGCAACAGAAACTATTCAGCAAGTCCATCCAGGTGAAGGCCTATTTTAAAGATGTGAACGGCCTGTCAGTAGGCCGGAACATCCTGTATTCCGGGGTGAAAATAGGTACCGTAAAGAAGATCAGCTTTGTGAGAACCAACCAGATCCTGGTGGTCATGAATATAGATGAAGCCTCGCAGGAGTTCATCCATAAAGATGTGGAGGCCCGTATCAGTTCCGAAGGATTGATGGGCAACAAGATCGTAATGCTCTCCGGCGGCACCCCCAGTATGCCGGTGATTGAAGACGGCGACCAGCTCCACGTGGTAAGCGGCCTGAGTACCGAAGAGATCATGAGCACCCTCCAGGTAAACAATAAAAGCCTGGTGGAAATCACCAACAACCTGAAAGTGATCACCAAAGGTATTGTAGACGGAAAAGGCACCCTGGGCAAATTACTCACAGACGATACCGTTTACAAAAACCTGAATACCACTATGGCGGGCCTCAACGACGCCGTAGTGAATACCCGCCGTCTTACCGGGGCTTTATCCTTATACGCAGCCAAATTGCAAACAAAAGGGGTATTGTCCAACGACCTGGTGACAGATACCGTGGTATTTGCACAACTTCGTACAGCCGTTGCCGAAATGAACAGCGCCGCAGCCAACGCCAACAAAACGGTGGAAGATCTGCGCTTTGCCAGCCAGGGCGTTCGCGCCAATCTCGATGACCCGGAAGCGCCGGTGGGTATGCTCCTGAAAGATACCCTGCTGGCAGACGCCTTTAAGGAAACCATCTATAACCTGGAAAGCAGTACCCAGAAACTGGACACCAATATGATGGCGCTGAGGAACAACTTCCTGTTCCGCGGCTACTTCCGTAAACAGGCCAAGCGGGAAAGAAAAGCCCAGAAAGAAAAAGAAAAGGCCGAACGCCAGGCGCAGAAATAGCAACAATAGTGTTACTGCGGTCATCGCCATGTAAACGCCCGCCCGGCAACAGCCATAAATCAATGCCCGTTTTCGGAGAAGGCGGTAATAGGGGTAAGGTCCACCTTACGGAACTCCACTTCGGAGCCTTCTGCCTGCAGCGCAATTTGTCCTTTGCCGGCAGTGGCATTGGTACCGTAGTTCACCAGGTCGCCGTTCTCCCATACTTTAATGGCGTTGCCCACGCATTCAATGATCATGGTATTCCATTGTTTCAGCGGCTTCTCGGAATTATCAGTAAGATTAATGATGCGGCGTTTTTTACCATCTACAGCGCCCCACTCACTTTTGGGGCCTCTTCGTTTTTCCATATCGGGTACGGTAATATCTTCCCCTATACACCAGAAGTCGCCGGCATCGTTATGCTGCAGCTGTACTTCAATTGATTTGGGGAACATATCATATAATACCCTCGGGGTAGAAACGAACACCAGTACGCCGCAGTTGCCAGGTTTGGCGGGGAAGCGGTATTGTACTTCCAGGCGGAAGTTCTCATAGCTGGCATCAGTAATAATATGCCCCTGCGGATTGGCCAGGCTCACGAAAACGCCGTTCCTTATAATGAACGGGCTTTTTACGTTGGGGTCTTTATCCATAGCGGGAACGTCGGCATGCCAGCCGCTGAGGTCTTTAAAGTTGAACAGGCTGCGCGTTTGTGCGTGTACGTTGGTAACAGCGGCGAGTAAGACGGCGGAGAGGACATAGTGCTTCATTCATTAAATATAATAAGTTTCAGTGGAATTTGTTTGTTTGCGGCGCCTTCGGCGCCTGCGCGGATGTTGTCTGACTCAGGATTACGCGGATTTTGATGATTTTCCTGAGTTTGTTTTTTTGATTTTTATGATGATTAGCGAAGGGGGATGATCGCCTTTCGGCGATGCGGATTTTGTCTGACTCACTGATTTTGATGATTTCGCTGATTAGATTTTTTAATCAGTTATAAAATCCAGGAAATAAAATCAGCGTAATCAGCGAAATCATCAAAATCAGTGAGTCAGACAAACTCCGCGTCAGACAAAATCCGCAGGTAAATTTCGTAACTTCAGCGCTATGAAACGAAGAAGTAACAGGGCTAAAAACCTGAATGCTGTCAGAAGATGGAGAGTGTGGGAGCCAACTGACTACGAAGAGCAGGCGCCTCGTGGTTTTTTTGAAGAGATAGGACGCCGTGCTGCTACTAATGCCATTAATGAAAACAGGGCTATGAACTTACCTGTTACCATGATGAAAGATGGCTGGGTAGTACGTGAATTTCCAGATGGAAAACTGGAGCGGATTTCGCAGATCCAGGCGACTTCCAGCGATATTTACAGGCATCGTAAACTCGTAAAAGGCACAATTATATATGTAAACAAAAAGCGCTGAAAGAATAGGTGCTTTTACCGGTCCCGATGGTTCTGGCAAAAGCAAGATTATAAAAAAATGATCTCCATGATCAGTTTTCGACTTACCGGCCTATTATTTAAGCTGCTCAGCCAGCCCAACCATGATGCCTTCCGGACCACGCACATAAGCCAGCCTGTACGTATCCTCGTATTGCACTACTTCGCCCACCAGCTCGGCGCCATGGGAAAGCAGGCGCGCCACCAATTCATCAATGTTATCTACCGTCAGCATAATGCGGCGCATGCCGAGTTCGTTCACCGCGGCCTTTTCCGGGCCCGTCCTGATTGCTTCCGGTGAGTGTAACTTATCCAGCTCAATCCTTCCCTGGCCATCGGGCGTGCGCATAAATACGAGGGTAGCACGAACATTCTGAAGGTTAATAAGACGATCTACTGAGGGGCCCTCAACAACCGTTTCTTCCTCCAGCTCAAATCCAAGCTGAAGAAAGAACGACTTCATAGCTTCAAGGTCGTCAACAACGATAAGCACGT
>JBCNPS010000022.1:0-25714 GCA_039593235.1 Chitinophaga sp.
TCCGGCCCAGAACCGTAGCCGACTTTTACAACGCCCTCTTTGAAAAATTAAAGGCCCTGGATATTGACGTGACCATTTACACCCTGCCCAGTGAAATAGCTGACGCCATTCCATTTGAAAAGGATGAAATACATCATTCGTACGACGCGCAAAAAATGGAGGATTTCTGGCAGGCGCTGGTAAAGATCCATAATGTGTTCACCCGGTTCAGGACCCGCTTTACCGGCAAATGCAGTCCTGTGCATTTCTTCTGGGGCGCCTTTGACCTGGCGGTAACAAGATTCTCCGGCAGGGATGCACCTCCCCACCAGGGAGCAGCTCCCAATATGCCTGCAGCAGTTATGCAGGAAGCATATTCAAAAGAAGTGAGCTCCTGCGGGTTCTGGCCGGGCAGCGAACAATACCCTCATGCCGTTTTTTATGCCTACTGCTACCCCGTTACCCCCACCTTTTCCGAGCAGCCGGTTCAACCTGCAGGCGCTTTCTACAGCCAGGAAATGGGAGAATTTATGCTGCCTTACGAGGTGGTGCAACAATCGCCGGACCCGGAGGAAGTACTGCTTGCGTTTATGCAATCGACCTACGAAGCGGCCGCCAATACAGGGCATTGGGACCGGGCATCGCTGGAGTGCGACTTGTCCCATTTGGAAAATGCGTACGGGTGTTTCAGGTAATTGCTAAAAAAAATTTGGTAAAATGTTTTGGCTGCTTATCTTTGCAACCCCTGACACAATATCAGTTGCCCAGATGGCGAAATTGGTAGACGCACTGTGTTCAGGTCGCAGCGCCCGCAAGGGTGTGCTGGTTCGAATCCAGTTCTGGGCACGAAAAAATGGACAAATCGGGATTGATCCTGGTTTGTCCTTTTTTATTTTCGGCTACAACCGCCCGCTATGGCGTGTATTGATACTGAAAGAAAAATCGAACCCAAACAGACATTTCAATCAATATGACCGCAGTTTAAATCCGAAGTCATTCCAGGGTTCATACACTAGAATACACAATCGAACACGCAAGCTGAAATTTTTATCAATCTGGATATGAACTTGAAATACATTGGATAATTTAACCGGAATCTCCAGGATGAGTTTTATGCAATAGCTTTCCGCAAAAAATCTACCGGGAATGGTCCATTATGTCGATACCGTGGTTGATGTATTCATCATTTTCATAACTTTCTCAAGAGGCTTGTTTACTACCAGTTCGTATGGTTGAATAAAAACCTGATTACCCATTTTATCAAGATGGTCATTTAAGTATGAAATGAGTTTTGCATCTGAATCTACTAAAATTGAGTGCCTGTTCTCTTCAATACAAACCCTTCCGGTTGTACCTGACCCTGCAAAAAAATCAAGTACAATGGAACCGGGATATGATAAAGACCTTACAAATCTTCTGATTATTTCAAGGGGTTTTTGAGTAGGATGTCCAACCCGTTCCATTGAATTGCCGTTAAGCCTGCCAATCTCCCATACATTAGTTGGGTTCTTCCCTTTTTCAATATTCTCAGGTATTAAGCGTTTATCTTTTAGCGCCATTTTCTTAGATTCCTCATCATACGGCGCTCTTACAGCATCCAGGTCAAAATAATACTGTTTTGTTTTTGACAACCAAACGGCTTCTTCATGCCTGTTAGCAAAAAACCTGTGAGCACTCATACCGTTTTTATAATACCATATTACCAGATTTGTAAATCGCAGCTTAGTATTATGTCTTGTATAATGAAGTATCTCAAGTAAATCACCTTTCTTTAAATCCTGATATTGAAACCCACCAAAAATTACACAATTACCTGTATCAGATAATACCCGGTAAATTTCATTTAACCATTGTTTCGCCCATTCCAAATAGTTCTCAAATGTGTCCCAATAATCCAAATCAAGGTTATATGGTGGATCAATTAAAATTAATTGTACTGATGAATCCGGCAGCTTTTTTAGAAAAGGGATGGCATCTTCAATAAATATTCCATGAATTGATTTTTCGGATGAAATCCCGCTAATATCTGAACTATGCTTTTTACCATTCTTTCGTAAGGCATTCATAGCTATATGTCCACTGTTGAAATGTGATTTATTTGCCATGCTTTAGATTTGTCTGATGTTTAAATAATACGCTGTTGTTAAAAATGTTGCTCCAAATGTTTCCTTTAAAAGAGAAACTTCCTCCGGCGAAAAATTATTCACTCCTGAATCTGCAAATGTCTTCAGTTTCCCTATTCTCTCCTGAATAATATCGTCTTTTTCGGACGGGTCAAAACGTAAGACTTCTTTTGCAGGTATAAAACCTAAAACATCAATTTCACTTGCAGATTGATTAATGATGCCTAAAGCATCTAAGATGTTTATTAAGAAAGGGATCCTTCGTTTCCTGACTTCTTCTGTTGGCGTTTCCAAACCATGCCTGTCAAGATATGCTTTCACAAATGGGGCTTCAAAAAAATCATTGTATATCTCTGATTTTTTGATTCTTTCCTTCCGTTGTATTGAATACAGATATTTCAGCAATAAATTAACTGCATCCATTTCTAATATAACACTATGGATTAGATTTAATGAGTCTGGATTTTGGCTAATAAAATTTCTAATATCTTTATTGACTGTACTTTCACAATTCATACTCCAGGAGTAATCTCCATCTTCATCTGCCCTAAAGGATAAATCAATATTCTTAAGAAGCGGTTTCAGGGTATTGTAAACTTTAAAGCCATCTGCGGTAAAGGCTAATTTAAATTCTTCCAGAAGTGCTTGTTGGCGATAATCTACAAGCAAGCCCATTTCCATTGCTGCCTGTAGCATGTATTTTATTTTTCTTTGAAAATTACCCTGCACACCTGCATCATAGCCACCTGAAAAACGCACATTCTCTGCCTTAAATCTTGTTTGTTCTATATCACCGGCGCCAACTGCCTTTAATATATAGAGAATATGGCCCAGGTGAGTACCTTGCGGAAAATGATAACTAAATTCTGTATGCTCCCCAATCTCTTTTAAGAATTTTACCCATGAGCCAAAAACAGTTTGATACCTGCCAACCTTAAATTCACCTTCTCTGTTAACATCTTCCTGCGTGGGCTTTTTATTTAATGTTTCCGCCAATTTGTAATAAGCATCCGTCAAATCTGCTTTGGTTATTTCTCTTTCTGTTGTGTCCTGACGGTCTAAAATCTGTTCAACTTCTGCTTCAAAAATTACTTCACACTTTGGAGAATATTCATAAACAATTTTTTCTACTCTGCCGGTTACACCGTTTTTCTGCTCACTTTCTCCTTTTGCAAGATATTTTCTGATGTTGTTGGCTTTCTTATAATTACCGATGAAGTCGATGATCACAACACCTTCCTTGCTTCCGCACAAACGTAAGCCCCTGCCTAATTGTTGAAAGAAAACTGTTTTTGATTCTGTTGGTCGTAAAAACAGTAATACTCTTAAATCAGGGAAATCAACTCCTTCATTAAATAAGTCAACCGTAAATGCAACAGTATATTCATTTTCCCTGAATCCTCTTATTAATTCGTCTCTATCCGGCGATTGAGAAGTTATGGAACATGCCGGAACACCTTTTGAGTTAAAAAATTCGGCCATCGCATCAGCATGTTTTACTGAATTACAAAAACCTAATGCTTTGTTGCCTAAGCCTTTTTGAACATACTCTTCAAATATTTTTTCATTTCTTTCTTTGATAATAAGATTACGGTCAAGGTCTGCAACATTGTATTTATTACCATTGTAACGAATATTGTTGTAATCAATGTTATCCTTTAAACCATAATAGGTATATGGAACCAGGAAGCCGTTTTCAATTGCCTCTGTTAAGGAATACTCAAATACTTTTTGGTAATCAAACAATTCAAAAATATCCTTTCTGTCCATTCTGTCGGGCGTGGCAGTTAAGCCCAACATGAAAAAATTTGGCTCAAAGTATTTCAGGACTGTTTGATATGAAGGGGCTTGCCCATGGTGTACTTCATCAACTATTATATAATCAAATTCGTTAGGGCTGAACTGATTTAATATGTCTATATTTCGCAGGGTATCTTTAGAGGCAAACAACACTTTGCTATCGGCAACATTTTCTTTTTCTTCACCGGTTAATAAACCCAGTTTTTCATTCGGGTATATTTTCTCAAATGCTTCTCTCGATTGGGAAAGTATATCCAGCCTGTGAACTATAAATAAAATCCTCCCTTGCACTTTTAATGAATCAAAAGCAGATAAGAAAGTTTTACCTGTACCAGTTGGTAATATTACGATTCCCTTTTTCCAGCCTCTCCCTCTGTAGTAATCTAAAGATCCAAGAACGATGTTTTGTAAATAATTAGGTTCAATAACAGTTTCAGATAGTAATGCCGGTATTCGTTTTCGTAGTAAGTAAAACAATGAGTTTGCAACTCTCAATCGCCATTCAGGTGATTGCAATTGCGAATAAGAATAACGCAACAAATACCATCCTGCATTTAATATTTCATTTTGTCTGTTAAGGTTATCATCAAATACTTCATTTGGAATAATCCCTTCCGCATGATATGTTTCTCCATTCACCTCTAAGGCTATTTTATTACCTTCATAACGTAATGCAAAATCTATTCTCCGGCTTCTGCCTTCAGCATCAAGAAATGGATATTGCGGCACTACATATTTAATGTTTTTAGGCCCTAACAAAGGATACAAAAAATCTGATACAAAAAGTCTTTCGCTCTCTTGTGTAATACGGGTTTTGAATACTTCAAGATATTCTTCTAAAGAAACCGCTTCTTTATCCTCCAAAGGATTTTTCCAGTTTATTTCTCCGGGTATATTTTCTTGTTCTGACATTATTTCCTTTTTGCGGATTTTGAGTGAATCCTTATTTCTTCTTCTGCCATATGGATTGCTTTTAATGCCAGGTCTTCCCCTTCAACTACATCAAATAACTGGTCGGCTAACCAGAGAATAAGCAACTCATTATTGTCTGCATTGTACAATTTCGCAAATTGACCTACCTGTTCCTTCTTGGCTTTTCGTTCTCCTCTTTCAATTTTACTTAGCATAGGCGTATCAATCTCTAATTGAGACGCTACCTGCCTTTGGAGCAGATTATGCTGTTCTCTTAGCTGCTTGATCCGGCCACCGAATTGATTTGCCATTAGATTATCTATTTTATTAGGCAACACTAATCTCCACTTTTACTCCAATTGACATTAATTAAAATTTGGCTTGTCAAATTTTGACAAATTTAAGAAAAAATTATTAACTAACACTAAAGCAAGTATGCGAACTTCTAATATCCTTGTTTAATTGTATAAGATAGTTTAATAACGCTTTAGAAGTTCACCGTAATTATTCTAACTATTGAGTGAGCTTTGCTCCATAGCAATGAACTATAGTGCAAACCTATTTTTGTGCATCATCTCGTTTTGTTGAGCCCACTCTGCCCTATCCTATTGCCAGTATCTTTGCACTGCCGGCATATTTTACCCGTTCCATCACCAGGTTGGTAATAGGTTCCCCCATTTCAATACCAATACCCACTATGATCGCTTTTGTATCGTTAACTACACCCGGTACCTTGAACTGTAATGAAATGTTTTGTTCCGCAAAAGATTGCTTCAACGGCTGCCAATCGGTAAGCATGGTTTCAGGTGAAGGTATTT
Source organism: Chitinophaga sp. (assembly GCA_039593235.1). Lineage (GTDB taxonomy): Bacteria > Bacteroidota > Bacteroidia > Chitinophagales > Chitinophagaceae > Chitinophaga. The sequence continues at coordinate 5,633 of JBCNPS010000022.1, forward strand.
GTTCGCTGCTGCTATAGCTGTTTTTCTCATATACTATATCCCTAACCAGACCCATAGTAATAATAAACCGGAAAAAGGCGCATTTCCAGGGTACCATAAAATTTATTCCCTGCACCAGTTCGGGAAGCGCAAACATTCAAAATTTCAACGCCTGTCTCTACAGGATGGCCCATAATCACGCCCTTAACAACCTGCGGAAAATGGCCGTGGAAACGTTGATAGTTGCAGAGCTGGCCGGCCCTGTACCACTGTCTGCCGAAGATCGAAGAACTGCAAGTAACGATTTTTAACAAGTTGCGCGTAAGGCAGGAAAACTGCAGCAGGCGAATGACTAATCAATGGCGTCCCAGGAAATTCCATCAGGCTTTTCTAAACCTAAGCATTTTGCAGCCCATTCTAACTCAATTGCTATAAGTTTTTTAAAAACACTGACCAGCCAATTCGGCATAGAGCCTCGTTCACCCAAACGCTTTATATGACCAGCACACAAGGCAGCCGCATAGTTTGAACCATCTGGCATTATTGTATAAGGATGGGGCCCGCCTTCTAAATAAAGTGTAGGTAATAACGTTGCAAGGTCATGGCTTTTATTACCTGATGCCGCACAGCTCCAATCAACAAAGACAACCTGATTGCTTAAAAAACACATATTGTCACTCCGTATGTCGCCATGAACAAGATGGCTGCCTTTTTCATCTTGCCTTTTCTCGGCTTCAATAAGATGATCAACAGCGTTATTCAGCCATTGGGCAGAGCAAAGTTTAAGGTTAAGGAAACGCTCGGGAAAAGATGCTATTTTAGTCCAAATGCCCGATGGGTTATTGACCAACTTAGGAAGTCCGGCAATCGTTTCGAGTGATGATAATTTATAAATTCCCTCAAAAAGCAAATCAAAATCCTTCTTACGCCAATGAACTCCTGAATGGCTTGCCGGCCAATAGGCATGACTTAAATCCTGCGTTAACAGTATAGGGTGCAATCCAGGTTCATCTATCCAATCAATTATACGGGGTGCAAATGGTTCTTTCAATGATGACAATGCAATATGTTCAGTGCGTAACCAACTTTCAGTTTGTTCATCTGTGGCAGCTTTCACAAAAACACTATCCCCGTTTTCCAACTTTACCGAAACTCTAAGAGCGGCTGATAAACCGCAGTCAGGTATTGTTAACCGGATTATCTTAGAGCCAACACTGTCTTCAATAATTTGACGGATATGTTGTGGCATTTCTTCCATTGCCTATGATTTCTTAACAAATATATTAAAAAGATAAGCTATTCTAATTAGAGATAATTTTTCTGTTTTGAGATATTCATTAGACAAATAATGCCATCTCCGCCAGATCTTATCCAGGAATCAACAGAAATACCTGCAAGCTTTTCTTTTTATACCGACAGGATTGCATATGGGTTCGGGCTGATAACACCTGAGCGTGCAGTATTTATTCCTAGTTCATATGTGAAAGGAGGAGGTGTATGTTGAATTTATCGAAGGTGGTGAAGTCAATATATCCCTACCACGGGGATTAATAAAAGAATTTGTTAAAAGAGCAAAAACACTGTCCTTCGATAATGAAGAGTAAACGCTGAATTTCCCCATTTGGAAAAGTTATGCGTACAACAGGTGTACAAATAAGGAATGAGAGGCCAGATCGAATAAGCACATCAATGAAAAATCCGGTTCTGGGCACGAAAAAATGGACAAATCGCGATTGATCTTGGTTTGTCCATTTTCTTTTCCAGGCATAACCGAATATTTTCCTACCTTTGTGTCTCATGACACGCCAATCAACATATCACCTCTTGTCGATCATTGTCGCCTAACGCAGGCCCACAAAGCATTTCCGCTTTAATACTCCCGGCTACCTGCGTTGAAAGTCTTCAATTAATTTATTGAAACCGGCTTGCTATGCCTGTCCGCATACGCAAGACAGAATTGTTATACCATGTCGGCATTACAGTCGTACGGATGGAATGAGCATTTTATGCGTCATTTCGAAACAAATACATCACAGGACCTCGAAGCTGCAAGAGTGCTGTCTATACAAGGATTTAAACATCTGCTGATCACAGAAACAGGCAATGTGGAAGCACAACTCGCCGGCGCACTTATGAACAGCTGCGAACCGGAAGCCTTTCCCAAGGTAGGCGATTGGGTGCTGGTGAAACGTTACGATGAGGAAGGCATCATCATCAATACGCTGCCACGCATCAACGAGCTTAGTCGTAAAGCGCCGGGTACAAAAAGTACACGGCAGGTACTTGCAGCCAACATCGATGCGGCGTTTATTGTGCAGGGGCTCGACCGCGATTACAATCTTATGCGTTTGCAACGTTACCTGCAGCAGATCGTGCAGTGCAATATCCAGCCTGTCGTTATTCTCAATAAGGCCGATCTGGTGCCTGATCCGGAAATATACCGGAAAGAAGTACAGGAGCTGGGATACAACTGCCCGGTGGTGCTCACCAGTGCACTGAACCCCGCGCAGCAAGAAGAGTGGACGAATCAATATCTTCTGCCCCGGCACACTTATATCCTGCTGGGATCGTCGGGCGTAGGCAAAAGCACGCTGCTTAACAGCCTGCTGGGCTACAGGCTACTCGAAGAAGGCGCAACCAGTACTGCCAACAACAAGGGGAAACATACCACTACCGCCAGGCATCTCGTACTGCTTCCAAATGGCAGCATGATCATCGACGCACCAGGAATGCGCGAGTTCGGCGTTACAGGAGAGAGCGGAAGCGAAGGCATACATCACCCGCTGATAGATGAGCTGGCGCCCAAATGCCGGTTTGGCGATTGTACCCATCAACATGAGCCCGGGTGCGCCATCATAGCAGCTGTCCACAATGGCACATTGCCTGAGCCGGTATACCGCAGCTACCTGAAACTATTGCGTGAGCAATACCATTTCCAGGCCAGCGAAGCGGATAAGAGGCGAAATGAAAAGCAGTTTACTAAAATGGCCAGGCAGGTATTCAAGCACCGCAAAGACAGGAAATATTGATATCCGTAATAATGAAAACAAGGCGGCCTGTAAATATACAGGCCGCTACTTTAAACTTGCAATTATTATAGATCTATGAGGAGATGGTTTAAGAAAAGTCCACTTAACGGTTTTGTTAAACCTGGCTGTTTAATAATTGATTCCGTCGAAAGTGAGTTTTTCCGGGAAAATACGACCATAGTTCCCTTTGAAATTAAATTATTCTTTCTCCGCGTTAACGTCCAATTAACGCTTATCATTCTTTCATTATCTAATTTCATGTGAAATATGGCATTTCAAAAATTGGATTGCTGATAACGAATAAGCATAATGGTAAAAGGGAAAAGCGTAACATTAATCGAACAATCTTTATTCAATGAGCTTTCACAACTCATCGAGCAAAGTCAGCGGCAAGTATTTTCACACGCCAACAGTACTCTTACGATTCTTTTCTGGAAGATCGGCCAGCGCATTAACGTTGAAGTCCTGAAAAATCGTCGTGCCGCGTATGCAAAGCAAATTGTGTTGACACTGTCTACACAATTAAAGAATCAATATGGGAAAAACTTTGAAATAAGGAATTTACGGAGAATGATGCAATTTGCAGGGCAATTCACTGATCTGGAGATTGTCTTATCGCTGTCACAGAAACTGAGTTGGTCGCATTTCGTGGAATTATTGCCGTTGAAGAACCTGGAAGCATAGCTGTTCTATGCACAGGTTGCTGCTAATCAGGCGTTAGGCATAAGAGATTTACGGAAACAAATTTCAACCAAAACTTTTGAGCGGACTGGCATTGCGAATATACAAAACACCAGTAACCATCCCGCTATTAATGATAATTTCAAAGACCCATATTTTTTGGATTTCCTCGGGTTACAAAATACCTATCTGGAAAAGGATCTCGAAGAAGCCATACTTCGGGAACTAGAGGCTTTCATCCTGGAACTAGGTAAAGGATTTGCCTTTATAGAACGTCAGAAAAGGATAATTATTGATGACGAAGATTTTCATTTAGACCTTTTGTTTTACCACCGAAATTTAAACCGCCTGGTAGCTGTTGAGTTGAAACTGGGAAAATTTGAAGCTCAACACAAAGGACAAATGGAATTGTATTTAAAATGGCTGGATAAATACGAAAAGCAGGAAGGAGAACAATCCCCGATTGGTTTAATTCTATGCGCTGAAAGCAGACGAGAACAGGTAGAGTTGTTGGAAATGCACAAGGATGGTATCGTGGTCGCGGAATATTGGACAGAACTACCTCCTAAAAAAGAGCTGGAGAAAAAGATACATAATATCTTCATTGAAGCCAGGGAAAGGATTGAACGAAAGAAGGTGCTGGAACAATAATTAATAGCCCACCATTCTTTGAATGCGATAGCATAAAAAATGGCAGTTGCCGGGAACGGGTTTACCACAGCAAAACTATTGATCCTATTGCACCCTCCTGTTATCCTACCGCTTTATTTAACGCAACAATAGCTGCTCTGAAATGTTCCCGGGTAATAACAAACTGGAAATTCACCCTTCTTAAAGCTACTCCAACGCTTAAAATATTAATATCCGCCTGGGCCATTGCAGCAGTAGCTTTGGCTAATAATCCCGGCTGATCCATATTAGAGCCTAACAAGCACACCATTGCAACAGGTTCAACAGTTACATGTTCATATTTTCCTTTCAGGTCGTTCAATAACTGCTGATTCAAATCACTTTCCCAAATGACGATGCTGATGCTGTTGGCGCTGGTGGCCTTAAAGATATAGCTGATATCATAACGGGAAAATACCCGCATGATATCGAGATCGCTTCCCACTGCGCCTACCATCAGCGGATCATATATATCGATAAGCAGTTGTTGGTCTGAACCGGTAATCACCTCCACTCTCTTATGTTCGGACACATAATTTTTAGTGATCAGCGTACCAGGATGTTCCGGTTCAAAGGTGTTTTTAATGCGAAGATTGATACCTGCTATCTCCAGCGGTTTTGCAGCTTTGGGATGGATAGCTTCCATTCCTACATCGGCCAGTTGGTCGGCGATATCATAATTGGTATAACCAACAGGCTTTACGTTTTCTACACCTACCAACGCCGGATCGGCGGTTGACAGGTGATATTCTTTATGAATAATAGCTTCTTCGGGTTGGAGCAGTTCAGATATCCTGCTGAAAGTGATCTCGGAATAGCCCCGGTCAAATTCTCTCATGATCCCTTCTGTACCCTTTACATATCCTGTTGCAATGCAGAGGCAGTTTTTAAGATCGATGGTTGCAAATACCTCTTTAATACGTTCATCAATTGTCAGTGAACGCCCATCATTCAGACCGCTCAGGTCTGCCAGTGCAGTATTAAGCCCTTTGTTCTGCAGAATATTTGTGAGTACAAAAGCCGAGTGGCTTTCGCCCACTGAAGCCAGGATTTCCCTGACAGCCAGCAGAATACCCTCATTGAGGTACCCCGAGGCCAGCATCGTATTGGCACTATCAAGATAGGTAAGCACCCGGTTAATGATACCATCCGTCACTTCGTCGGCATGTGCCACATCCAGCCCAAGTGGTCCGTAATGAGCATTCAGCTGTTTAAGGTGAAGCCTTACAGATTCAAGGGCTTTATGATAGTCGTTTCCCGTTGCAAATTGATGATAAGCGCCGGGGGCTTTTGTTTTCTTATTCTCCAGCAACAGGTTTGTAACGCCGGAAAAAGCAGAAACAATGAAAACACGATTGTACAACCGATCGCCGGAACGATCATAATAAATGACATTGTCGATCACCTCTTTTAGTGCACTCATGGACGTGCCGCCAATTTTTTCCACTGTTAGCATGCTGCGAAGCTATATAATTTATAAATGTGATAAAAGGGTTGAAAACTATACTCCTCCCATTTCAGCGCCTGTTCCATTAATTTACACACTGCGTATGCGGGAATTATCAACAAAAGTCAGGCAATATATGCAAAAACAACATGATTTTCTATTCCCGCAAAATAAGAGGGCGCCTCATTTAAAAAAGCCTACGCAAATTCACTGCGCAAGGCATTTCTATTTTTATAGTGAGAAGCTGCTCATATAACCTCAAATTATTTACCATGTCAACAGAAAAACCTATTACATCTCCTGTAATAAAATTACCGGATCATTCTCCTGCTATATCTGATGGTGGCAATACAGCCGGCATTACAGCTGATGGGTCATTCAGCGATGGTTTCAATGAAGGATTTCAAATTTAAAAAAAGAAATATGAACACTACCGAAATTACTGCTTTAATACAAGCGAACCTGCCTGACAACACGAGTAAATCCATCACGCCCGCACATGTACGAGGTGTGGCTGATGCATTAAATACCAAGCAACCGGGGCTGTCGTCATTTGCCTATTTTGATGATACCAATCCAGGTAACACTAACGTAACAGAAAGGGCTGGCGATACCTTACTCGGCTTGTTTAACGAATATACCGGTGAGCTGGAATCGTTTACCAAAGTGACTACCTGGTTCGACAATACGCCAATGACAACGGCCAAAACCGATCCTGCCGTATATAGAAGAAAAGGAACAGAGTATTTCAGATTAAACTGGTCCGGGCCCCTGAATATTAAATGGTTTGGAGCAAAAGGTACGGACGATGCTGCCAATGCCACCCAGGACACCAACGCAATTACCGCAGCGGTAAAACTTCCTTTTGACCTGTATATATCCGAGGGAACATACTATATTAATAAGGCCATTATTATATCGAAAGAGAACTATAAAATAACCGCCCATCAGCAAAGTGTCATTAAAACACTTGGCACAAACATAAATACCATAAATATCAACGCAAACGGCGTAGTAATAGATGGCGTTAATTTTGTTGGAAGCGGGGTTAAAAAAACTGTAGATTACCAGGCAGCCATTGTAATGACCGCAGTTCAAAACTGCCGGATCATTAACTCTACTTTCAGGAATATCAGCGGAGGAGCGATCTATCTTGTTTTCCGGGACACCACCGGTTGCTCCAACAATCTCATACAAAACAATATTATCGTCAATTGTGTGAACAGGAACCCTGGTGATTCGGATAATGACGGGGCAGCTATCCGCCTGGGTTATAGTGGTAATGGATATTTTCATACCTATAACATTATTGACAACAATTATATAGATAATGAACAAGGATCTGATTTTGGCGTAGCGCTTATAGGACACGGATACGAAAACAGGATCACCAATAACACCATAAAGAATTGTGCTGCATACGGCATATTACTATATGAAAGTTGCTATGGCGATGGTTCAGTTCCATTAGTTTACAGAAATATAATTGACGGCAATACGATTAGTGATATAGGTTATTTCGTTAGCCCGGATCCCGACGAGAAGAAGAGAACAAAAGGAATGGGCATCTATCTTCAAAAAGCCCATCAAACAGTAGTTACCAACAATACAATTAATAATGCGCTGATCAATCCAGGCGCTGAAACTTTAGCGCAGGGAGCCATTGCTGCCGGAGGCTCCTGCGGATGTACAATATCTGATAATGTTATCAGGAATTCCAACAGGGACGGCATCTATATATCACTGTGCTTCAATACCACCATCACAGGTAATTCAATAGGTGACAGCAAAAGATATGGCATAAAAATCCAGGACTCCTCTTATCTGACTTTATCCGGAAATACGATTAAGGATTCCACTAACAGTGCACTATTCGCTGCCTTCTACGGGTTAGCTGCAAAATCTTTAAGTTACTTTCCAGCATTGGAAGAAACCAATAACGCCACTACGGGAGAAGGAATCAGTGTAATGAACAATACCATATACAGGATGGCTTCTGCCGTAAACCCTACGATAACGATACAGGGCAATCCGGCGGACACCGTTAATGGCAAACCGGAGAACTACATAAAAGGTTTGATATTTGGCGGCAATACCATAAAATCAACGGGGAGCATATTAAACCTCTCCTACGCTAAGAATTGTACTATAATATCCAATAGCCTGAAACTATATGCCGCCGGCACTTCAGCCATGGTATCCAATGCCAGCTGCGACAATATCAGGTATATAGACAATGAAATAGAAGGAGTAGGTGTAACCATTACCAACGGTATATTATGCACCAGTACCAATCCGCTGTTTTCAGACAATAAAATACAGGGAGCCACTTCTACCATAAAGTTCGCATCCGACAACTATGAAGATACCAGAAAAACAATGTACAGATTTGCTCCGCCAACAACCGGTACTTTTGTGGCAGGAGATCAGGTTATTAACACTAATCCCACTATAACCGGTACCGCTCCTTACAGGCAATACATCAAAGGGTGGACCTACACCTCTGCCGGTTGGGTGGCCGGCAAGGCCTATGAAAATGTTCCGCTTCCCAAAGGTGGAAAATTAACGGTTACCGGTGGCACTGCGGCACAGGAACATGTGGTGGCTCACGGCCTGGGAGTAATCCCTGCTGCGGTTACTTTCAGCCCCGCAACAGGCAGTATGTTTAATGCAGGCTTGTATGTATCTGCTGTTGATGGCACTAACATTACCTTCAAGCAAACTACGGCCAGCGATATTGATATTTATTGGCTTGCATTGCCTTAATAGATGACTGTAATGGAAGCCGCCCTGCTAAACAAGAGGGACGGCTTCTGTTACAGCATATGCCTCAGCTTAATACCCTGGATAAATATTATTTACTATTTTGCACCTAAAATCCCTTTACCATGAAAAAACTATCCCTGAAAGTAACTCCCTTGTTATACACAATCCTATTGGTTGGCTACCTGGCCAAAGGACAGGTAAATTGCAACTGTAACCGTTTTTTAATTAACAATGCCATTGATGATGGTACAACGGCGTTACAGGTGAATGGTGGGTTGAAAACAACCGGAGGCATATACATAAAAGGAAATCACGGTGTACTTATAAAGGAAAACAACGGTGCATTTATTTCGGAGAACATACTAGCAACTGGCTGGGACAGTATATTAAATCAGGACTGAACAGAATTAGGGGTTTCGGGGGGAGCATCCAATACTGCACAGCTGAGATTAATGCGTAATGGCAATGTTGGAATTGGAACATCTAATCCTCAGTCAAAATTAGCAGTTGCAGGTGCCATTACTGCTCAAAGAATAAAAGTAACCACTACAGGCTGGCCTGATTATGTATTTCATGAAAGCTATACATTACCTTCACTTCAACAACTGGAGCAATACGTGAAAATGCACAAACATTTACCAGGCATTTGTCCGGCAAATGAAATAGAAAAAAATGGACTGGATCTTGGTGAAATGAATAAACAATTATTACAAAAAGTTGAAGAGCTGACACTTTATATCATCCAGCAACAAAAGGAAATAACCGATTTAAACAAGCGGCTGCAAAAAGTAGAATTGCAGTAAATAATAAGAGCCGTCTTCCGAAGTCATCGCCATATGAGAACACATGACCCCGCTGATCAATTCAGTTTCGATTTCTGACTAGCTTATATAAACGAAGGATGTTTAATCCACCGTAGGCCGGAAACTGGGCGTGCTTGCATTACTTTCTACAAACGCCTTACGATACTCTCTCGGCGACTTCCCCTGGTAAATTTTAAACTGCCTGTTAAAGTAGGAGATATTATCAAAACCGCAGGCGTAGCATACTTCAGCTACGCCATCTTCTGTGCCTATCAGCAATTTTGTAGCATGACTGATCCTTATCTCGTTTACAAACTGGGAAAATGTTTTAGTAGTTCTTTTTTTGAAATAACGACAAAACGCGGCTTCGTTCATACAGGCCAGGGAAGCCGCAGATTTGCTATCTACATGATGATGATAATTCTCCAACACATATTTAAAAATGGGTTCCAGCTTTTTCGAATCCGCATCCTTATACCGTGCCTTTCCCCGGTCATCTGTAAGCAGCTGAATACTATCCTTGCATTGCAGGGATAACTCGTCCAGGATCTGTAAAAGTATGATCAGGTTTTTCATTTGCTGGTTTGCCTGGAACTGGAAAAACAGGGTATTAACAACAGCAGATAGCTTATTGAACTTTATTCCGTATTCAGACAGCTGCATCAGTTCTTTTATCTTCCTTAATTCCAGTTTATCAAAAAAATCCTTTCCAATAAAATCTTCCGTAAACTGTACTATAATGGCATGGGCGATTTCATCGGTATCTACAGGGGAATCATTATTGCAAAAACAATGTACCAGGCCTGGGCCGAACATATAAATTTCTCCTTCGTTGTAATTCATCACCTTGTTTCCCGCATATATTCTACCTGTACTTCTTACAATCAGGATCAATTCGTGCCCGTGATGAAAATGAAAAGTGTTTGTAAAACGGGGCTGACAAAACTCTTTGATCACAAAGCTGGCATCTTCAGGAGTAGATATGTGTCGGTAAGAAACTTTCATAATGTCTTTATTTTTAGTACACTATTTATTTTTCTAAAGCAAATTTTAAGAAATATAGCAAATATAGTATCGATATCTTGCAAATGAAGTACTTTTATTTCAATAGAAGTCTGAATAAGTTTGTGAAACAATGATTAAAAAAACGTTCCTGTTATGAAACCGGCAAGTTTGCGCCTTACGCCCATACTACCGGCCATGCTGCTGTAGTGAACAAGAAAAGTTAAACATAGCTGCTATCTGCAGAAAACATTAATCCACTTTTATATATTAAAGCGTTATGGAACTAGGGATACACAACTGGATGCGGTCTGAAACCATAGAAACTACCATACGGAGAGTTGCTGCGCTGGGATATACCAAACTTGAAATTGCCGGTACCCCGGAACAATATGACACGAAAAGCATCAGACAACTGATGAAGAGCCATGGCCTTTCTTGCTGGGGATCTGTAACCCTGATGCTGGGTGAGCGTAACCTGCTGGCCAGGGATGAGGCCCAACGCGCAAAATCAGTGCAGTATGTGAAGGATGTAGTAAAAATGGTCAAAGAACTGGATGGGCATATGGTGTCGGTAGTACCATGTACCGTAGGAAAAATTGTGCCCGATGGCCGGCCGGAGGAAGAATGGAAATGGGCCGTTGATTCACTGAAAGAAATTTATGATTATAGCGAGTCTTCAGGTATTGTGATAGGTATAGAACCTATCAACAGGTTTGAAACCTATTTCATCAACAGAGGCGCCCAGGCGTTGGCGCTGGCGGAGGCCGTAGGCCCCAACTGCGGCGTATGCCTGGATACCTTTCACATGAATATCGAAGAGGCCGACATGTTTGAGGCCATCAGGCGGGCCAAAGGGAAACTGGCTGGTTTTCATGTGGCGGATAACAACCGTATGGCGCCGGGAATGGGACACCTCAACTGGAAAAAGATCATAGATACATTGAGGGAAATAAACTATGACGATGTGCTTTCCGTGGAATTTTGCTCGCCACTGGACCGTACGCCCGCCAATCCTTACCCGGACTCCATTGATGAAAATCCTGAGAACTTATCTGCTGAGCAGGAAAAATTCCTGGCAGATCATGGCAGCGCTTCTGTTACGGAAGCATTTTATACCATGCTCACTGCCGAGTCATTTAATACTTTATCAAAACTTATTTAAAGAAGTCAACTGCTAACAGATGAAAATAGCTAATGTAGAGGCATTTTGGTTACGCTGTCCTGTTCCTAAAGAAAAACAACATACTTCAGACTATGGATTATTAGCCAATTTTGACATGACGCTTGTTGTGATAACAACAGATAATGGTCTCCAGGGATTTGGAGAAGCCAAAGCAGCGGTTGGGTCTTCGGGGGTATGCGCCTCCATTGTAAATTGTATTGAAAATGAACTAAAGCCTGCCTTACTGGGTAAGCCCGTTAAAGATATTTACCGTCTTTGGGAAGAGATGTATAATGGTACAAGGGATCATTACGCATTGCAGAGAGGCCGGAAGTTCCCCATCCTTGGGAGAAGGGGCCTTACCATATCTGCCATGAGCGGTATTGATACTGCCTTGTGGGATTTAAAAGGGAAGATGCTGAATGTTCCTGTGATGGACCTGCTCGGTGGTGCCTGCCGGGATCAGATGCCGGCTTATGCCAGCGGCGGCTGGGCGGATACAAACAATATCGGCGCACAATTGAAAGGCTATACAAACAAAGGATTTGGCAGTGTAAAAATGCGCGTTGGGGTGATGGACCAGACCGTGCAAAACAGTATTGACAGGGTAAAAGCAGCGAGAGCCGCTTTGGGACCCGATATTAAACTGATGGCGGATGCACACGGCACCTTCAGCGTTCCGGAAGCAAAGCAGTTTTGTAAGGGAGTGGAAGATTGTAACTTGTACTGGTTTGAGGAACCTATCAGTCCTGATAATAAAACAGGGACAGCAGAAGTAAGGGCTTCCACCTATATTCCTATTGCTGCAGGCGAAAGTGAATATACCAGTTTTGATATCAATGAATTACTGGAGATAAGGGCCATTGATGTAATACAGCCGGATGCAGCCATCATTGGCGGTATTTCCGAAGCGGTGCGCGTATCGCACCTGGCCGCTGTGCATCAGCTGGAGCTGGCGCCGCATTGCTGGGGATCTGCCTTCTCTTTCATGGCTGGACTGAATGTGGCGTTTGCATCGCCATCGGCTACTATCATTGAGTTTTCACTGGGAGGCAATCCCATGATGTATGAACTGGTAAAGGAACAAATTACGGTTAACAATGGCGTTATCCAGGCGCCCATCGCGCCCGGGCTGGGTGTAAGCCCCGACTGGGATTTTGTAAAGGAGTATCAACAAAAAGTTTAGAAGTGGTATTGTAAATGACTTTTTATGGCCAAAGCACTTAAAATTAATCACGTAACACTGATTGTAGACAACCTGGAAAAAGCAGGTCATTTCTATCAGCATGAATTGGGCTTGGAGCCGCTTGCCGCCTTCCGGTTTGATTACCCTGTTATGTTTTTCAAATTTAACGAAGAGCAACAATTGCATATCTCCGAGTGGGAAGACAAAACCTCTTTCCGTGGGCATGTTTGTGTACAGGTAGATGATTTCAGCAGTCTGTTTTTTCGTATGAAAGCACTGAATGTTATTGATATAAATCCATGGGGGAAAGTAAGGAAATTGCCTGATGGAGCTATGCAGATGTTTGTACGCGACCCTGCGGGTAACCTGGTGGAAATTTCCTCCATACCGGGTGCTGAAGTAGACCCACGTATATTTACCGATGAACTGTATGAAGAAGGGCTGTATGTTTCCAACAGGAATGATTTCAGAGGATACAGGTCTGATGATGCCACTTTATATCATAACAAATGAGGAAAAACGTATTACTGCTTGAAACCGTTGCCGATGAAGCATTCGCCATTCTCCAGGAGAATATGAATGTATTTACCGGGTACGATGAAACCAGTTTAAGAGATGCAGTGAACAATGAAGATATCCATGCCATCATTACAAGAGGGAAAGGACTGATCAATAAACCACTCATTGATGCCTGCCCCCATTTGCAGGCGGTGGCAAGGTGCGGCGTAGGATTGGATAATGTAGATGTAGCTGCAGCAACTGCCAGGAAAATCATGGTCATCAATGCGCCAGGCAGCAACGCGGCCACCATTGCTGAGCATACCCTGGGCCTGATGCTGATGCTGATGCGTAACATGTATGAATCGGTTGCCCGGGTGAAACAAAACAACTGGGCCTGGCGCAATCAATATACAGGGGATGAACTGAATGGGAAAACCCTTGGCGTGTTAGGTATGGGAAATATAGGGAAACGTGTAGCCCGGCTTGGAGATGCTTTTGGAATGGAAGTAGTGTATTGGAGTAAATCCACCGCTGACCTTCCCTATAAATACCTGGCTATGGAGGAAGTGTTAAGGCAGTCGGATGTAGTGAGTCTTCATTTACCTTTTAACAGTGAAACAGATAAGATCATTGGAAAAAAACAGCTGCACCTGATGAAGCCCGGCTCTTTACTGATCAATACCGCAAGGGGCGCACTTATTGACCACCCCGCATTACTGCAGGCGTTAAACGCCGGTGTTATTGCAGGCTATGCAGCAGATGTGTTACCCGATGAGCCACCGGTGGAGAGCCTCGGCATTGTACATCATCCTCGGGCAATTGTTACGCCGCATTCAGGCAGTCTTACATCGGCCACCTACCGGCAAATATGCCTGCTCACCATCAATAATGTAGTGGCGGCGCTTACCGGTAAGCAACCGGATCTTAACAGCATATATAACCGCAATGCGCTTCAATGATCATTGCGTTATTCAATAACTGATACCATCGTTTATTTTATGTTACCCGTTATGCTTCCCGGAATGTAGCAGGTTGAATTGCATACAAAAACGGTCATCAATAATCTCTGTTCAAATGAAAAAATTCTGCGTTTGTTTATTGGTCCTGGTAAGTACCAGCATTACTTGTACCAGCCTGCTCTTTGCGCAATCTTCCAAAGCGAAAAAAAAGCCGCTGGTTGTTTTCGTAACAGGCGATCATGAATACAGCAGCGAAGCAACCATGCCACTAATCGCCGCCGCATTGGAAAAAGATTACGGTATGAAAACGATCGTGCTCAAAGCATCGCCTGATTATAACAGCGAAGAAAATATCCCGGGCCTGGAGGCTTTACAACAGGCGGATCTGGCTGTTTTCTTCCTGCGCTGGCGCAGGCTTCCACCTGAGCAACTGGCCTTTATTGATGCTTACCTGAAATCCGGCAAACCTGTTATGGGCTTCCGTACCACCACCCATGCCTTCCATTTCCCCGAAGGACATCCCAGTGAAAAATGGAACGCCTTTGGAGAATTTGCATTGAACGCACCTCCGGGCTGGGGCGGCGCTGCCAAACATACCCACTATGGGCACGAGAGCAGTACAGATGTACATATCATCCCTGAACAGGCCAACAATCCTATACTCACAGGCGTTGCAAGCAACTTTCATGTGCGCTCATGGCTGTACCGCGTTTTACCGGATTATCCTGTGAAAGGTTCTACCTGGTTGCTGATGGGGAAAGCGGTAAATCCTGATAAAGAAGCCATCGAAAACCCGGTGGCATGGACCGGTACCAACACTTTCGGCGGCCGGGTATTTATGACCACCCTGGGTCATCCTGAAGATTTTGCACAAGAGCCCTTTCAGCGCCTGGTGATCAATGCCATTCATTATGAGCTGGGTCTCAAAGTTCCAAAGAAATGGAAAGGCAAAATCGATATCCAGGTGCCTTACCGTGTAGCCCAATAAGTATTTCACGTTTCCTGATTACGCTAAATTTATCTAAGATGCCCAGACTATCAAAAATTGGCATTTACGCGCCTTTTATTCCCATAGTATTGGCGATAATGATACTGCATTCATGTACATCCAAAGGACCTGCCCCGCTCACTATTTCCGGGACCACCCATATCTCCCTGATCGGTAACAACCTGGGATCGAGAATGATAAACTATGATAATTTTGAAACAGAACTTTACCTTCGTTACCCGGACTATAAAATGCAGATCCGCAACATGTGCGATGGTGGGGAAACACCGGGTTTCCGGCCACACTCCGGCAGAAACTCCCCATGGGCATTTCCAGGTGCAGAGAAATTCCGTCCTGCACTCGACAGCCAGGTGCAGGCCATCGACAATCCAAGCCAGGGACGTTTTGAAACACCGGATCAATGGCTCACCAGGCTCAAAACAGATGTGATCATTGCATTTTTTGGCTACAATGAATCATTCGATGGAAAAGAAGGACTGGACAGTTATAAAGCAGAACTGGATGCCTTTATAAAATGGACCCTGAAGCAAAAATACAATGGCGCTACTGCGCCGCAACTGGCCATTGTTTCTCCCATTGCCTTCGAAAATCTTTCTGATAAATATGATTTCCCCGACGGTCGCAAAGAAAATGAAAACCTTGCGTTGTATACACAGGCCATGAAGGAAGTGGCCGCCCGTAATAATATATTATTTGTAGATGCATTCACACCTTCCAAAAAATGGTACGAGGATACTAAAGCACCTTTAACCATCGACGGTTCACAACTGAATGAAGAAGGCTATAAAAAACTGGGCCTTTTGCTGGCAGACCAAATCTTTGGAAATACTTCTCCCCAAACAGCAACTAACAGGAAGCTGGTACATGATGCCGTAATGGAAAAGAACTGGATGTGGCTCAACGATTATAAAATCCCCAACGGTGTGCATGTGTATGGCCGTCGTTACGATCCCTATGGCCCGGATAACTATCCCGCGGAAATAGAAAAGATCCGCCAGATGACAGCTATCAGGGATACCGCTGTTTGGCTGGCAGCTTCAAAAGGGGAGAAAATGGATATTGCCGCCGCCGATAAAAATACCAAAGTACTGCCTGCCGTTAAAACCAATTATAACCCTGCTAAAAACGGCAGCCTGCGGTATCTTACCGGCCAGGAAGCGGTAGCGAAGCTGAAAGTGCCGCCCGGATACAAGATCGAACTCTTTGCCTCGGAAGAACAATTCAAAGACCTCGCCAAGCCAATGCAGATGTCGTTTGATAATAAAGGCAGATTGTGGGTAGCGATAATGCCGAGTTATCCACACTATAAACCCGGAGACGCCAAGCCCAATGACAAAATTCTCATTTTTGAAGATACCGACAATGATGGTAAAGCCGACAAAGAAACGGTATTCGCAGATAGCCTGCATCTTCCCATCGGTTTTGAGATAGCCGAAGAAGGCGTATATGTGGCCCAGGGAACGAATCTTAAATTGTTAACAGATACTGACGGCGATGGCAAAGCGGATAAAACAGAGATCCTGCTCAGCGGGTTTGACGATCATGATACGCATCACAGCAGTCACGCGTTTACTGTCGATCCCTCCGGCGCTATCTATTCAGGGGAAGGGGTTTTTCTTCATACCAATGTAGAAACCTCCTACGGAACCGTTCGCGGTACTAACGGCGGTTTTTACAGGTTCGATCCGCAGCGCAGGAAACTGGAACGTACAGCGCAACTCTCTATTCCTAATCCCTGGGGCATTGCATTCGACGACTGGGGACAACCATTCTTTGCAGAAACATCCAGCCCGGATGTACGCTGGATGCTTCCCGGCACCGTATTGCCCAGGTACGGCCAGGCTACGCATAAATCCATCCAGCTGATAGAAGATAAACATAAAGTACGGCCAACATCAGGACTCGAATTTGTATCCAGCCGCCATTTCCCGGATGAGGTACAGGGAGATTTCCTGATCAACAATACCATCGGGTTCCTGGGAACGAAAGAACATACCCTGCAGGATGATGGCACCGGCTATAAAAGCCACCATCGCATGGATCTGCTGGTAAGCGGAGACCCCAACTTCCGGCCGGTAGACCTGGAGTTTGCACCCGACGGATCATTGTATGTAATCGACTGGCATAACATTCTCATAGGGCACATGCAGCATAATGCGCGGGATCCGCTGCGGGATCACTCACACGGAAGAATATACCGCATTACCTATCCGTCGAGGCCACTGGTAAAACCAGCCAATATAGCCGGAGCGCCCATAGAAGAGCTGCTGGACAATCTTAAACTGCCGGAGTACAGAACCCGCTACAGGACCCGCCGCGAACTGAGAGGGCGCGATGTTTCCCAGGTACTGGCCAAACTGCAAACCTGGGTAGCCAACCTGGATAAAAATGATCCGCGGTATGAACATCACTTACTCGAAGGACTTTGGGTAAGCTGGGGAATGGATAAAGTGGATCAGCCGCTTTTAAAACAGGTATTAAAAGCAAAAGACTATCATGCAAGGGCTGCAGCAGTAGAAGTACTGCGTTATACAGGCCACCAGGTAGCCAACCAGGCGGAACTGCTGATGCAGGCCGCAAAAGATGAAAACAGCCGCGTACGCCTGATGGCCATCGTAGCCGCTTCATGGATCGGCAAAGAAAAAGGACTGCCTATCCTTGCAGCCGCTAAGAAAATGCCGCTGGACGAATGGATGATCCATGCGTATGAAACCGCCGTGGCACACTTAAACGGGAAAAATGTGAAAAAGAATAAAGATGAAAATGAAAAGTCCGGTTTGAAAGGTGCATCACTGGCACTGTTTAACAAGGGAAAGGAAATCTACTCCATAGAAGGATACTGTAAAACATGCCACCAGGCAGATGGTAAAGGTCTCCCGGATTCAGGCTTCCCTCCTCTTGCAGGCTCCGCCTGGGTAACAGGAAACGATGAACGACTCATTAAACTGGTGATGAAAGGAATATTAGGCCCGATAGAAGTAAACAATAAAACGTACCCGGGCCAGGTACCCATGACGCCGTTTGGCGGGCTGCTGAAAGATGAAGAGATTGCCGCCGTGCTCACCTACGTCCGAAACTCGTTCGGCAACAAGGGAGCGCCCGTTTCCCCGGATAAAGTAAAACAAGTAAGAAAAACCATAGAAAGCAAGAAAGATTTTTATTCTGCTGAACAACTACTCAAAGAACATCCAATGGAAAAGAAATAACAGGCGCCGGCTACATACACTTCTGTTAATTTACTATATCACTTAGATAAAATATCACAAGGAAATATTGGGCTGTATATTTAATATTGTTAGGACTTCTAATCAAAACTTAGTTACTATTTACTCATCACCAAAATTTGAAAAACTATCGCAGCCGTTGCGACAAAGCAAAATCATTCAACCCAAAAACGGCACTGGTTTATAAATAGCATTTACTCTGTAGCAACTGCAGCAGCAATCACTTTACAGCGTGCCACTACCGGCACAGGCGGCCATTACTGCTACCTGGTGGATTTTTACCGGGCATTTAGTATAACTGAATGCAGGTGATACTACCTGCATTTTCCTGAATTGAAATTTTATCCGGCAAGAAATTATCTGCCGGAAAGATACAGGATGCCCTTGCTTGTACAATCCGTATTTAAATGTTGCTGCCTGGTAATGTTCCCGGAAAAACAGGATACGATCAAATTAACCTAATAACATTTTAACTATGAAACACATTTCCACGGTGATTTTTAAGGCGCCGGCATTGCGCCAGAAAATCATTTATGCCACCTTTGCCCTATTCATGGGAATAGTAATGCCACTCCATGCAAAAGACCCGGTAATACCCGGTTACCGGCAGGCATCACTCATAGACGTACGTGGTAAGGTTTTGGAAGAGAATGGCGTTGGCGTGCCCGGGGTAAGCATTAAAGTAAAAAATGTTGATAAGGCAACAACAACAGATGCCAACGGGAACTTTAGCATTAAAGGTGTTCCGGCTGATGCGGTATTGATGGTTTCTTATATCGGCTACATTACACAGGAAGTAAGCGTTACGGCTACTGATATGCTGATTAAACTTGTTCCGCAAATTAAAAAGATAGATGAAGTAGTAGTGGTAGGCTATGGAACAACCAAAAAATCAGATCTGACCGGTGCAGTAGGTACTGTTAAAGCGGAAACCCTGCAGGAACGGCCTTCTTCTTCATTAAACCAAAGTTTATCCGGCCGCGTATCGGGGGTGAATGTATCTTCCAATTCAGGAAGACCAGGTGGCAGAACCAACATCCGCATCCGCGGATCAAGCTCCCTCAGCGTTTCCAATAACCCCTTGTATGTAATTGATGGGGTGATATTAAACCCCGTTGATCTGAGGAATGGCAGTACGCCTATTGATTATCTTAACCCTAATGATATTGCTTCCATCGAAGTACTGAAAGACGCTTCTTCCACAGCCATCTATGGCGCCAGGGGTGCGAACGGGGTGATCCTTGTTACCACTAAAAGAGGCAATTCAGGCGGGGGAAAGGTTACTTATGATCCTGATTTCAGTATAGGTGTGCTGCCCAGAAAACTGGAACTGCTCAATGCAAAAGAGTTCCTGGCGGTGGAAGACCTGGCTTATGCAAATGCGCAAAAATATGATCCCGTTGGATGGGCCACCGGAACGAAATACACCGACCCAAAAACCAAACGCACCAATCCAAAATTATTTGATGCACAGGGAAACCCTTTATACGATACAGATTGGCAGGATGAAACATTTCAAAAGGCCTTTACTCAAAATCACCAGCTTGGCCTTACAGATGGCGACGAAAAAAGAAGTATGGGCGCTTTCCTGAACTACCGCAGCCAGGAAGGGCTGGCACGCGGTTCCTGGCAGGATCGCTATGCAGGCCGCCTGGTATACGA
>JBCNPS010000220.1:0-10507 GCA_039593235.1 Chitinophaga sp.
GGAGATTTAAGCGGATATTTTCGCCTAAATCTCCCCAAATCATTTTAAAATCATTACAAAATCAAATCAGCGTAATCAGCGAAATCATCAAAATCCGGAGTCAGACAACATCCGCGGGATTACCACCAGTTGGCCTGTTGGAAAAATGCTTGTGGCGTTTGCCCGGTGAAAGCGCGGAAATCTTTTATAAAATGAGCCTGGTCGTAATAGCCCGCGTCATATGCGGCCTCTGTAAGACTTTCAGTTTCGGGGAAATGATCGAGCAGGTGGCGTAATCTTACAATAGCGGAGAACTGTTTGGGGGTGGCGCCAACGCTGCGCCTGAAACGTTTTTCAAAGGCATCCTGGCTGATATACAGGCTGGCAGCCAGTGATCTGATCTTTATATTGCCGGCGGTGGTTTTGATCTGGTCTACAGTATTGCGGATCAGCAGATCGGGTTGCCGGCTGCTGAGTGCGGCAATAAGGAATTGTTCCACGATGGCAACACGTTGCAGGTTGTTTTTTGCTTCATGCAGTTTTTCTTCCACTTCTGCAATTTTATGGTGTTGCACCAGTTGATCCAGTGATTCATGCACATCGAAGAACTCGTGAAGGGGAGTTTTGAAAAAAGCCGCAGCGCCACCTTCCCTGAATTTCACCAGTACATTTCCGGTGCCGGGTGCATAATGCAGTAAGCGGGAGGTTCTCCGCAATCCGGCGAGTGTGGTTGACGGCAAACCAACCGCTTCGCCGGGTTCCCCGGCCGCCACTTTACCGCTAAACCTGAAAGACATCATCACAGCGGTATCCGGCATTACCCGGTTCTCTATACCGTCTTTACTTTCAATGACCAGGAAAGCACTGACATAAGGAGAAAGAATAACCGAAGGGAGATAACTTTCCATATTCATGTGGTAACAAATTATGTGTTTATAAAGATACACATTATTAGTGTTTAAGCTGTGGGCCTAAACACTAACCGCTTCCCCTGATCAAAGTCATGGATCAAATGGGGTGCTTAGTGAAGATGTACGAAAAGCGGCATGGGCTGGCACCAGGGGTAACTCCGTTTAGCCACAAAGATGATGAAGCGCCGCATATTGGAGTAACATGATCGTTTTCCCGTCTTTTATCTCCCCGGTACGGATCATTTCCAGTGCCTGGCTGAACGGCAGCTCCAGTACTTCAATATTTTCCTGTTCGGCTTCCAGTCCGCCGCCATCATGTATTTTCAGCTCCCTGGAATACGCCGCCACAAAGAAATACAGGATCTCCGTAACAGAACCGGGCGACATATACGCCTCAAATACCTTTTCTACCGCAGTTACCTGGTAACCGGTTTCTTCCATGGTTTCACGCCGGATACATTCTTCCGCATTATCTTCATCCAGTAAACCGGCACAACATTCTATCAGCATACCGGTTTCGTTGCCGTTAATATAAGTAGGCAGCCGGAATTGCCGCGTTAACACCACTGTGCCCTGTTCCTTATTATACAACAGGATAGTGGCGCCGTTGCCACGGTCGTATGCCTCGCGTACCTGCTTCACCACTATACCATCGCTGTCTGCCATTTCATAAGTGATCTTCTTCAGTGTATACCAGTTGTCCGAAAGGATGGCTGTTTCCAGGATCTTTATTGCTTTCATATTAAATGATCGATTTTGATCGTTTTTGATTATTTTTGATCAAGTTAATTATTAAAAATGAATTTCCAACTCAGAAAGCAAAAAATCCTGGCGCTGCTGGCATCAAAAGGCGAAGTAGCCACAGCGGAACTGGCGCAGACATTAGGCATTTCGGAAATCACCATCCGGCGGGATCTGAACCAGCTATCGGACGACGGGTTATTGTACCGCACCCATGGCGGCGCTATCCCGGTCAACAACCCCGAACAGCCTTATGAATTTGTGAACAAGGCGGCCGCCAACCAGGCAGCAAAAGATAAGATCTGCCGGAAAGCAGCCGCACAGATCAACGACGGCGATATCATTTTCATGGATTGCGGCAGCACCGTTTTCCGTTTATGCCAGTTTATCAGGAATAAAAAAATCAAAGTGATCACCAATTCTCTTCCGGTGATATTTGAGTTACAACATTCGGCTGTATCCCTCAACATTATTGGCGGGGAATACGACGAAGCCCGGCAGGCCATACACGGCACTATGGCCAATGAGCATATCCGGCGATACAAGGCGGGCAAAGCATTTATTGGCGTTGACGGTATTGCTGCACAGGGATTGTTTGCACACAGTGAAAAAGAAGCGGCTATTGCTACTGCGTTGGCTACGCAAAGCGGTTATACCTACCTGTTATGTGATGCAGGAAAAATAGGGAAAACGTCTTATCTGAATTTTGCAGGGCTGGAGCTGGTGAATGCAATTATTACAGATGCGGACCCGGCGGAGCTGAAGTTTTGCAGGAAGAAGGGGGTTACGGTGATTGCCGTATAATTGATTACCTATAGCCGGTGTGGATACCCAAATCATCCAAACCTATTTCCCTTAACTACTCCAACACCCGCCTCAGCTCCTCCAGGGATTCAGGGTTATCCGTCATACCATTATGCCCCTGCCCTTTCAGTGTTATCAACGTATCGCCCGGCTTAAAATACGCTTTCAGCTTTTCGGAAGAGCCGTAGTAAATCACCTCATCAACATTGCCATGAAAGATAGTAACGGGAACGGCAGTACGCTGTATGTTCCGGTAGGTAGGAAAGGTATACTTCAACAGGAAGGATGGCAATACGGGGTAGTAATACCTGGCCATATCTTTCATGCCGAAATAGGGCGCCTGCAGAATGAGCTGCCGGGGATGGTTGTCAGCCGCAAGTTTTGCGGCCGTACCTGTACCAACAGAATAACCCAGGATAATAATTTTATTCTCCGGGTAAGACATTTTGATACTGTCATAAACAGTTTGCGCATCGGCATAAAACTGCTGCTCACTATGGATCTTCCCGGTACTTTTCCCGTATCCCCGGTAGTCGAAGATCATTACGTCGTAGCCGAGCTGCGTATATGCGCCGGCCACTTCTCCCCACGATCGCAGCGACCCTGCATTTCCATGCAAATAAAAGATAAGCCCCTTGTTGCCGCTGGATTTAAACAGCAGCGCATTCAGCTGCGCGCCATCACCCGTGGGGATAGTACGCTCTTCGAAGGGCTCCGGGAAATGAAACACATAACCGGCCGGTAATCTCTCAGAAAAAAAAAGTAACCGCTCCTGGATAAAATAAACAAGGATACAAACAGCTGTATAAAGCAGCAGCAGTACACCTATTGTTTTCAGCACCCATTTTAAGATAATCCCTGGCATCAATGTAAGATACAAAGAAGATGTTTAATGAAAATACTGTTTCAATATCTGGTCGGCAGTAAGCGCCCCGGTGGTGTTATTCAGTGAGTCTATTTTCGACACTTCCAGCTTGGCCAGCGGGATAGTAGTTGTTTCGAGCATCCGTTTCATTACCGGTAATTTTGACGCCGGCAGGGTATCATGGAGGTATTTTTCCATGATAAGATTGGCGATAGGTACTGCAAAGGTAGAACCCATACCTGCGTTTTCCACGATCACGGCCACGGCTATACGTGGATTGTCTCTCGGGGCGAAGGCTACAAATACCGAATGATCCGGCAAATCAACCACCTTACCGTTTACCCGGCCCCTGTTCTCGGCCGTACCGGTTTTTCCGCAAACGGCGATTCCTTCCATACGGGCGCCACGGCCGGTGCCATGCTCCACTACATCTTCCATTCCATAAATAACGGAATGGTAAGCGGTATCGGATACGTGACCTACCGCATGTTTTTCTTTAAATTTTTGTAAGATGTCCGAGCTGTCGTTGTCTATCGATTCCACCAGGTGCGGCAGGTAATAATAGCCGCGGTTGGCGATAAGACACATGGCATTGGCCATTTGCAACGGTGTGGTAGCTACCTGTCCCTGGCCCATGCCCACATACAGTTCTGAGCAGGAGTTCCATGCGCCGCGGTACATCCGGTTCAGCACGGCCGTATCTGCTACTACACCGGCGCTTTCACCGGGAATATCGATACCCAGTTTATGCCCAAGGCCGAACTGCGTCATGTACTCCCTCCATTTGGCATGTCCTTTTTTTACGCCACCCCATTTATAGCTATCCACTTCCAGGCGGTAAAGATGAATGAAATAAGAGTTGCAGGAATGGGCCATTGCCACGCGCAGGTTGGCAGCATGCCCTGCATCGCTGTGAAGGCATTTTACAATATGGCCGCAGGCATTGTAGGCGCCGCGGCAGGGATACCCGAAATCCGGCGTGATCAGTCCTTCGTCGAGCGCCACCAGCGCAGTAAGCGGCTTCATGGAAGATCCGGGCTGATAAGTAGCCTGGATGCCCCGGTTGAGAAAGGGTTCCGTGGGATCTGCAAACAAGCGGCCTGCATTTTTTGTGCGCCGGCCCCCTGTTAAAAGGTTAGGATCGAAAACAGGACCACTTACCATGGCCAGGATACCGCCGCTTTGCGGATCTATGGCTACGATGCTGCCTATCTTATTACGCATTAACCGCTCTCCCAGCAACTGCAGTTCTATATCCAGGGAAAGACGTAGATTTTTGCCCGCAATAGCCGCCGTATCAAACTCACCATTGGCCAGCGCACCCTGCGGGCGATTGAGGTTATCCTTGATGATATATTGGGTGCCGCGCTGCCCCATAAGTATTTTCTCATAATTCTTTTCTAACCCCGTTAAACCAATATAGTCGCCGGATTCATAATCGCCGTAAGCTTTCATCTTCAACATATCAGGCGATACTTCACCAATGTATCCCAGGATATTGGCGGCGGCTTTATAGGGATAGGACCTTATCTGCCGGGGTACCAGTTCAAAGCCCGACTGGAACAGGTACATACTTTCCTGCAGGCGGCTGTAGGTGTCGGGCGATAACATACCGGCAAATACAGAGGGACGCACCCGTCCATTCTTTTTAACGGCATCGGCTATACGTAATTTGAATTGAGCCATGTCTATCTGCAGGATATTGCAGAGGTACGCTGTATCTATTTTCTTAACAGCGGCAGGCGTAACCACCAGGTCGTACAACACCTCGTTACCAAGAATGCTCCGGTTTTTACGATCGAAAATAATGCCCCGGCCAGGGTATACCGTTTTTCTTGTAACAGCATTGGCGTCCGCCAGCCGGGCATACTTTGTTTCTATTAACTGCAGGTACATTAACCTGGCAACAAAAAGGAGGGCGAATCCTGTAATAATGAGTATTATTACGCGTTTCCTGGGTTGATTATAAACGGACATGGGAAGTAATGACGGGCATCTTTTTAGAACAACAAAACTATTTCAAATAAATAGTGCTGTAAAAAAATTATAGATGAACGGCCATTAGAAAGGATAGATTCACACGTCTTATTTTCCTATTTTTTTGAAAGTGCCATTCACACCATCCCAGCTGTATTTTGTTGACGCTTCTTTAACGGCCATCACCGGTTCGCCGTTCTTATCTACCTTATCTGTTTCTTCTTCCTCATGCATTTTCAACACAATAATATCAGGCTGTCCATCCTTCTCCCCAGGGAAAATAAAAGACTCCTCATGGTAATACACACCTGCATCTCCCACTTCCATTCTGCCAGGCAATGGGGCAAGGCGTCCATCTTTCATCCAGGCGAAATAGTAATAGTCGGTGGGAACACCGCAGGCGGCCCCGCCAAAGCCAACAGATACAATATTCAGCACATTCGACAACCCAAGCCCACTCATTACTTTAGCATAGGAAAAACCGGCAGATTCGTCGTCAAAAATACGGAACGAAGTAGTGGCAAGCAGCTTACCTGCCTGAACAGCTTTCAGTTTCACGATATACTGCGATTGTTTACGCTGATCGATCAGCGTATCCACACGGCGGTCGTAAGCAAATATAAATTTCATATCGCCCCGGCGCATGGGTGTAAAAGAGAGCAGTCCTTCCCACACGTAGCCTTCTTTTTCCACACCATTTTTATTGTACTTTACCTGTACCCAGGGAAGGGTAAGACCTTTGAGCGTAAGCATTTTCCCGGACAGGATACTCACCGCAGTAATATCATCGCCTGCCAGCAGGGTATCAACGGGCGCCTGTTTGGTATCCGGGCTAATCCGTACCAAAGCAGTATCTGCAAAAATATAACGGCTGTCATCTTTATTCAACGACCAGGTATTAAAGATAAATTCCTGTTCCTGGTCCTGTGCAAAAAGAGGGGCTGCAAAACAAGTTAACAAACAAGGGAGTGTAAAAAACAACATCGTTCTCATGAGGTATATTGATTGAAACGCAAAAATAGCGTTTTACCTCATGAAAACGATGTGGTATAATTAATTTGCCGGGGGACAGATCTGCATCATGTATACCGCGCTGCTGGCCTCGTAGGATTGCAGTACGCCGGTAACACAAGGCACTTTATAATTACGGTAGGTTAACCCGCGGGTAACATCGCGGTTACCCCAGGCGGCATTGATATTTTGCTGGATCCAGGGCAGGAACTGCGTTTGCCCGGCGTCATTAATGAGCGTCATCACATATTGGCCAAAGATCGCTTTCAGTACGCCCTGCTCATTCCAGTCGCCCTCCGCAGGCATGATCCCATTTACATCGCTCATGGTTTTTTGTGTGTAGTTAGCCGCCAGCTTTGCCTGATCAAGATAAGCAGCTGCGCCTGTTTCCTTGTACAGCATCACTGCTGCGCCTATAAACGTGCCCTGGTTATAAGTGTAATCAGACCAGCCTTTGTGGCCGTTTACATTGTTATCCGCCACCCTGCCGGTATTGGGATCATAAAGATTATTCACGCCCCAGTTGTATACATCTTTTGCTTTCTGGAGATAAGCGACTTCGCCGGTGATCTTATACAACGTCATAGCCGCAATTACCGTGGGAAAGTTGATGCACGCGTTTTTACCGCTATGGTTAAAGTCCCAGAACATGCCGCCTTTTTCGGGATCGTAGGAACCGTCCCATACCCTTTTAAAACCGGATACGGAAAGATCAAGGTAAGTTTTGTTGCCAGTGAGCTGGTTGGCGCGTGCCAGGGAAATTACCCACCACATAATATCATCATAAATAAACCATTCCTTTGTATTGTTCCAGTTATATTTATCGTAGCGGTTATAGGCTCCCTGGTAGATATCGGTGATACGTTGCAGATCGGCCGGATCTTTTGTGCGTTTATATACATTCATGGCCATGTCCCAGTAAATAGCCTGGGTCCATATGGCGCCTATACCGTTCTTTTCGGTATTGCTGTAATAAAGCTTATCGGCCGTGCTGTAGAAATACTGGTTGAAGCTGGCGTAAGCAGTAACTGCATCCTGGGTAGTGAAGGATACCACCGGTTTGGTAACGGGTCCGGGCGGATCTCCCTTGGTACTGCTTTTGGAACAGTTGCTGTGCAGCAGTAACGCAGCAAAAAGTAAACAGGTTATCTTGTTCATATGATCGGGTTAGCACCGGAAGCCGCTACTGCGTAGCAACTTCCGGCGGTTTAAATTTATAATCACCACCCCGGGTTCTGCACCAGCTGCTTATCATTATCCACATCATCTGCCGGTAATGGGAACAGGTAATGTTTTCTTTCAAATACACGGGTTTCAAAAGGCACTACCTGCAGGAAGCCGGGCATATCGGAGCCGATGTTCAAACCATAAATAGGACCATTCTCTGTTTGTTCTGCTATTTTCCAGCGGCGTACATCAAAGAAACGGTTGTTTTCAAAAGCCAGTTCCACACGGCGTTCTTTACGGATCGCTTCGCGGATAGCGGCCTGCCCTACCGGGGCTGGTAGTTCTGCGGATCCGTATTGCGGGATGCCCGCTCTTTCCCTGATCAGGTTCACATATTTCAGCGCCTCCGGACTGGCAGGATCAGCTTCGTTAAGGCATTCTGCATAGCTGAGGTAGATCTCCGCCAGTCGGATCAGCATCAGGGTACGGCCGCCTACATCCCATTTACCGAGGCCCTGCGCTTTGCGTACAATATAACCGGTAGGACTGTAATCATTGTTACCGGTTGCTTTACCGGAGTTGCCGGTATTATAGATCCGGGTAATAATGTTCCCGTAGGATTTATTCAGCCAGGTGCTTCCATCATAAGTGATGTTCACATAAAACCGGGGTTCACGGTTTACCCACTGGTTATAAATGCTACTGGGCGTAGTTTCATTTGGCCCAGTAAAATCTGAGTAACCGGTTTTTACGTACTGCGACAAAGGATCGTTGATGCTTCTGCCATTCTTCATAAAAAAGGCGTCTACCATATTCTGGGTGGCGCCGAGGCCGCCGCTTCCTCTCAGATCGCTGGATGGCGCCCCGCTATGGAAAGGCGTCATTTCGTACTGACGTGAGTTCAGTGAATTGGCAGGACGGGCAAAGATCACTTCCGGGTTCCAGTCGGTCAGGAATACATCCCTGCAGGAAAGATAAGGATCAAATTCTCCTTTTGCATTATTCTTTTTAAACAGGCTGTAGGTAGATGGTACGAACTGGTCGAGGAAAGATTTGTAGGCGTCTGCTGCCAGTCTCCATTTATTGGCGTCGTACGATTGACTGATAAGCTGTTTACCATCCGTGTTTTTCAGGGCAGCCATATCCGTGTTACCGTTAAACAACGGGCTGGCGCTGTACATCAGCATATTGGCGCGGAAGGCCAGTGCAATGCCTTTGCTGATACGGCCATAGTCCTGGTCGTTGTTGGGTACCACCGGCAGCCTGGCCGCGGCTGTTTCCAGCTCAGAAATAACATAGGCCACACACTCGTCGAAGGAGTTACGGGGCAGCTGTAAACTGGCGTCCACTTCTACCGGTTTTTCTCCAAGCAATACTACGGGGCCGTATATACGCATCAGGTAAAAATAGTACATAGCGCGTAATGCACGGGCTTCCGCTTTGTATTGG
This sequence comes from Chitinophaga sp., assembly GCA_039593235.1. GTDB lineage: Bacteria > Bacteroidota > Bacteroidia > Chitinophagales > Chitinophagaceae > Chitinophaga. Next base: position 8,905 of record JBCNPS010000220.1, read on the forward strand.
GTAATAAGATCCGGGGAGAGATCGGTGATTTTATCAGCACTCTCTATAAATACGCTGGCTGCGCGGATGCCGCGATAAAAGTTGGTCCAGTAGTCGCTTACGAAACCCGACTTGGCATCCCAGCTACCAATATTTACACTATTGGATTGTACAAATCCCCACACGTAATCCGCCTCATCGCAACCGCCGGTCCATAAGCCACGGTTGTTGTAGTCGCCGGGGTTACGCTGTCCGAACTCATCGGGCACCCGGAGATACACGTTGTTCAGGAATTTCTGCGCCGTAGCCCAGGTGCGGAAGGTTTCTTCGATAGTTAACCGGTCGTCCGGCACCTGGTCCAGGTATTTCTTGCAGGACGATAACAACACGATGCCTGCTAAAAGATATATGAGCTTTTTCATCCGTTATTATTTGATTTTGTAATGGCCTGATGCAACCTTTCACGGTTTCATGACCAGCTTCTTGGGTGATTAAAATTTCAGGTTTACGCCCAGCGAAATGGTCCTTACGTTTGGATAGGTAGAACCATTGTCGGTATTCAGTTCAGGATCCCACAGTTTAAACTTGCTGAAAGTAAGGAGGTTGATGCCCTGTAAGTAAACAGAAGAATTTCTTACGCCAATACGCTGCAACAGGCTGGAGGGCAGGTTGTACGCTATCTGCGCGGATTTCAGGCGAATGAAGCTCACGTCTTTCACCCACCAGCTGCTTGCCTGGGTATTGTTAACATTTTCTGCTTCGCCGTATGCCAGGCGGGGATAAAACGCATCCTGTTTTGGGTTTTCGGGCGTCCACCTATCGGTAGCGATACTATAGGCATTGCTTTCACCACCGCCGCCATTGAACGGAATGATGGCGCTGCCCTGCAGCATGCGATCGGCATCGGAAATACCCTGGAAGAGGAAGCCTATATTAAATCCTTTATAAGCGAGATTTAAGCCGAAGCCATATACCATTGCCGGCACATCGCCGCGACCGATCTTTGTTACATCGGAAGAGTTGATCTTGCCATCACCGTTGAGGTCTTTGTATTTAATATCACCCGGTTTCAGCTGTGAGCGGGAACCCGGTACGGCGCTTTTATCGATTTCCGCCTGGTCCACAAACAATCCTTCTGCGATGTAGCCATAACGCGCCAGGATATTATTGCCGCGGTGTTCCATCCACGGATACAGCTGCGGCGGGCGGTCATCTTCCAATACCTTATCCTGGTTCCAGGTGATATTACCCCGTACTGATAACTCCACGTTCCCGATACGGGCATTGTATTCCAGGTTGGCGTCCAGTCCTTTGTTTTCCACGGCGCCGAGGTTACCATACTGCTGGTTATCGAGCCCCATGAAATCCACGTTGGAAGCGCGCTGCAGGAAGATGCCGGTACGGTGCTCCTTAAACACATCTACATTAACAAGAAGGCGGTCGTTCAGCGTACGCAATTCAATACCCAGGTCCTGTTTATTGGAAACAGACCATCTTACATCGGATGCATAACGGCTGATGCTAATACCTTTACCTTCATTAAATCCCTTACACGGTGCCTACGGCGGCGGGCATCATCATTCGCATCAGGGCGAAGAAGAATTCAACTACGCGCCGAAGCTGC
>JBCNPS010000221.1:0-10490 GCA_039593235.1 Chitinophaga sp.
ACGGTTTCCTTCATTGGCCAAACGGAATAAAGGTTGATCCACCATGTTCCTGTCTACATACATATAATTATGACGCGCTATAGTGGTGAAGAAGGTCACGCCCATTTTAAAGCGGTCTGAGAACAGGTGGTTATAAGAGATGTTTGCTTTGTATACCACGGGGATCCTTGCATCTTTACCGTTCATGTTAATAGTACCCTGGCGTGGCAGTCCCAGCTTATCAAACATTTCCTTACCCGGTGCGGACGACGGATCTTTACGATAGCCCGGGAAATCAGGAGTGGGTACGCCGGCGCCCTGGATATCCACGGTAAGTACCTTGGTGCCATCGAACAGCATATTGTTGATCATGGCGTAGTTGTTTATATCTGATCCGAAAATAGCGGCGCCGAAGCGCAGGTAATCGGTATGTTTTTCATTGATGTCCCAGTTGAACTGGATACGTGGCTGCAGCTGGAAAGTTTTCAGCGAGTTATCGGTACGCAGTCCCAGTTCATCATATACCGTTTGATTGAAGTTAGGTTTGTTGAGATAGGTGGTATAATCTGCGCGTAAACCGGCAATCATTTCAAAGCCGGGGAACAGATATGTCTGCATCTGTGCATACAATGCGCCGCTGAGGATATTCTGGTTTACGCTGGGATCATCTGCCAGGGCAACTTCGCGGGCATAGCGGTAAGGTTTCAGGTTATTGAAATTATCCATACCGGTGAAATAGAAGCGGCCGTTCATTTCGCTGCCGTACAGGGAGTTCATATGACTGTACATGATATCCGCACCGAAAGTATAGTTGGCTTTATTGGTATTATAATAAAGGTTGTCTACCAGCTGGAATACGTTATTGTAGAAGTGTTCCGGCGAATAACGCTGCCCTCCCAGCTGGATATTGGTAAACACCGGTTTGTTGTTAATGGTGGACTGTACCCTTTCCACGATAGCGCGTGGAATATTCTGCGCCGGCAGCTGATCGCCGGGAGAACTTTCTTCAAAGGTGTACAGGTGCTGCAGTTTCAGCTCGTTGGTGATCTTTGGGTTTACCACCGTACGCAGCGTTGCCAGTAAACTATTGTTGATGGCATGTGCATCGGCGTATACCTCGTAGAGATTGATGGAAGTATTATCATCGCGGCCCAGTGGGGCTCGGTCGTTTACGTAGTTATTGCGGATCGTGAGGAGGTTGCGCTCGTTCAGCTGCCAATCGATACGTGCAAATGCTGCATCGGTACCGCGTTTCTTATTGAAAGAACCGAACTGCGGCAGGGAGGACACACCGTATTTGCTGCGTGCAATATCGAGGTAGTTATCCAGCGTAGACTGTGTAACGTTGAACCGTTTCTCATCTTCCGGCGTTTTAATATCCGCCAGCTGCAGAGGGCGTGCATCCGCCTGGTGATCCCAGGCTACGAAAAAGTGCAGTTTATTTTTGATGATAGGGCCGCCCAGGGAGAAGCCATATTGATAAGTGGAGAAGTCGTTCTGGCGCCGGTTACCACGGGCGTCGTACTTGCTGGATAGTGCATCGGCTCTTACAAAGGTGAATGCGCTACCTGAAAAAGTATTGGTACCCGACTTGGTTACAGTGCTGATGGTGCCGCCACCGCTGCGGCCAAAAGTAACATCGTATTGATTGGTAACCACTTTAAACTCGCGGATAGCTTCCATGGAAATAGCATACGGGCCACCTATACGGGTATTGGTACCACTGCTGGAAGTAGGATTTTTTGCGGAAGTACCATCAATAGTGATGTTGGTGGAAGAACCAAGCTGCCCTGAGAGGTTGCTTCCGCTGCTAAGCGGCGAAAGGTCGATGAGGCTGCTGAAGTTACGGCCATTCACCGGCAGGCGGGCAATATCCCTGGCTGTTACCGTAGTGGCGGCGCCGAAGTTCTCCGCTTTGTTGCGGAGCGCATTGCCCGATACGGTAATTTCTTTGATGTCTACGGAAGATACCTGCATTTGAAAATTAGCGCGGATCAGATCTCCCTGGTTGAGCGAATAGCCTGTGCGTTTTTGTTCTGCATACCCCATTGCAGTTACCTGGATGGTGTATGGTCCGCCGAGCGGCAGTTCCTTGATGAGGTACTCTCCTTTTACATTTGAAACGGTACGACTGCTGAAGCCGGTTGATTCGTTGCGCACCAGTACGGATGCACCCGGAATCAGTTGTTTGGCGTTGTCGGAGATAATCCCTGAAATAGAAGCTTGCGTAGTTTGGGCAAGTAGTGGCTGATTGAAAATGCTGTACAATAAAAGTACAGACAGAATAAAGATAGGTTTCATGAACGCGAAAATATTACATGATAATTTGAATACTGAGTGTTCACTGCATTCGTAACATAAAGTTCATATCCGGGAGGATATGCATGCATCACACTACTCAGGTGAGTAGTTTTTCAATAATGTGGATATGGTTGAACTGTTTTTCTGAATGCGATATGGCTGTGCTACTGATCTATTAAAATCAAGTTACGGAAAAATAGTTGGTTATTTACGCATCAGCGCGATTTAAAACTGCAAAATAAAAAATGCTGCCGGGTGTTAAAAGGCGTTATATGATCTTCTGTAGTGCAATGCAGCTTTTCAAATAACGGGGTCAGCTGTTCGGTTAATGTTTCTTCTGAATATTGTTTTATGGTGAGGCCGCTGCATTTTTCAGGGCCTTTATCTGAAAAGGTACCAATAGCCATGTAACCATTTACTGCATTACCGGCAGCGCGCAGGTAAGCAGCAATTTGTTCAGGGGTGGTAAGAAAATGAAAAGTGGCCCTGTCGTGCCACACCGCATAACTACGTGCAGGCGCAAACGTAGTTATATCTTGTACCAGCCAGTGCACATTTTTTGCCTGTTCTCCCAGCCGGGCTTTTGCACGTTCCAGTGCCTGCGCTGAAATATCCAGTACGGTGATGTCTGTATAACCGGCGGCCAGCAGGTGATCCACCAGTTTGCTCTCCCCACCGCCAATATCAATCACCGGGGCGTTTTTGGGTACATTAAAGCTGTTTATTAATGCGATGGAAGTAGCAGGTACTTCCTGCGTCCAGCTCATTTCCTCCGGTTTCTTATTATTGTAAATATTCTCCCAATGATCCTTTCTTTCCATTACTTTTATTTATGCCCGTCAAAAGTAGTATTTATTTAAAATAAAGAAGCCGTCGTACAGACGGCCCCTCCATTTTCCTGTTTTTATTTCCCCGTTAGCGGGAACACATCGCTTTCTATATGCTCCGACTTAATATAGCCGTTCATTTGCTGCACAATATCCTGGTGCGCTGTCGCTACGTTATGTTGTTCCCTCGGATCCTTGCTGAGATCATATAATTCCAGCGGGGCATTCTTATCTTTCATCACATTCAGTTTCACTCCTTTCCACTTGCCCATGCGCAACGCCTGGCGGCCGCCTCCTTCATGAAATTCCCAGTACAGGTATGGATGCTGTGGCTGATTTCCTTTGCCCAGTAAAGTTGGCAGGAAAGAGATACCATCGGTATAAGCGGGTTTTGGCGCACCGGCAATATCGGTCAGCGTAGGCATCAGGTCCCAGAAAGCGCCGGTAAAATCGCTTTTGCTGTTGGGTTTTACTTTACCGGGCCACTTCACAATAAAGGATGTTTTAATACCTCCTTCATATAAGTCGCGTTTGTAACCACGCAGTCCTCCGGAGCTGTTAAAGAAAACCGGGTCTGCGCCGCCTTCACGGTGGGCGCCATTATCGCTGCTGAAAATAACAATGGTATTATCTGTAAGCCCCAGTTCATCCAGCTTATCCAATATCTGTCCCACATAGGCATCCATGCGGCTCACCATGGCCGCATAGGTAGCGCGTGGCTTTGCTACGGAAGCATAACCGCCGGGTTGCGCGCCGGGGCCATAATCGGCGCCTTTAAAAGGATGCTCTTCAAAGCTGTTCTCATATTGTTTGTAGTATTCATCGTCCGGTCCCTGCAATTCTGCATGCGGCAACGTGGTAGGCACAAAAAGGAAGAACGGTTTGTTTTTGTTGGCTGTTATAAAGGCCAGTGTTTTTTCCTGGATCAGTGCAGGTGCGTATACTTTTTTTCCTGTAAGATCATTGCCCGTAAGCGTTACTTTTTCGTTATTGCTCCACAGGTGCGTAGGATAATAACGGTGCGATTGCCGCTGGCAGTTGTACCCGAAAAACACATCGAATCCTTTCTTATCCGGGGCGCCGCTGGTACCTACCATACCCAGTCCCCACTTACCGAATGCGCCGGTGGTATATCCTGCTTTTTGCAGCAGCTGCGCATAGCTCTGCGCGGTATCAGGCAGGGGCTCCTGCCCTTCCGGTGCTATTTCCTTATTGCCCCGGATGTAGGTGTGCCCGGTATGCTGCCCGGTGAGCAAGCTGGAACGGGATGGCGCGCAAACAGAAGTACCTGCATAAAATTGGGTGAATAACATGCCCTGTTTTGCCAGCCGGTCGATATTAGGCGTTTTGATCTTTGTTTGCCCATACGCGCCCAGGTCGCCATAGCCAAGATCATCTGCCAGGATGAAAACGATGTTGGGCCGCACCTGCGCTTTACCGGCGTATGATGCGAGCATCATGCCGGTAAGCGCCAGTGTTGTTAGTTTCTTCAGGATCATCATAAATTATTTATTGTTACTTATTTCCATTGCGGGTTTTGTGTCAGTTTCGGATTCAATACAATCTGGTTGGATGGAATCGGGTAATAATAGTAATAATCCGGGAATGGTGAAGGCGGAATTTTTTCGTAGGCGATATATCCTTCTGTAGCGCCATCGAGAATGGGGATGATGCTGTTGGCCGGTACATCGGTTCCTTTTCTGAGCCACCGGCCCAGTTTGCGTGCAGTTACATACTCCATCTTTTTCCAGCGGCGCAGGTCATCAAACCTGAACGATTCTCCCATCAGCTCAATAGCCCGTTCCCGCCGGATTTCCCACAACACCGGTGTAACGCCCGGGTCGCGGGTGGGATCATTGGGAATGGCAGCTACCTGCAAAGGGGCTATCCCGCCGCGTGCGCGGAGCTTATTGATAGTCTGGTCGGCAATGGCCTGGCTGAACTCGCCCAGTTCATATTTGGCTTCTGCATAGTTCACCATTACTTCTCCCATACGGAAAATGGGCGCATCATTTACATCCAGGTTCTGGATGCGCTGTATTTTATTGCTGAATTTATAAAAACGGTAACCGGTATACGTAACGTTAAACGGCTGCCCGTTATTATAATCCACGTAATGCGGTTCCTGGCGTACTATTAATCCCTGCCAGTTCATGGTAGGCAATGTTTTGTTCTTAGGGCCGGAAATTGCTTCCATGATGGGGAAGTATTCCATATCTGCCGGGTCGTCGCTGGGCTGCCAGTCCTGGCTCGGATGATTCACCTTTACTTTAAACGGCGGGGGCACGGTATAGTATAAACGTTTATCGCGGTTCCTAAATTCGGTGAAGGGCGATTTGTCGCCGGCAAACAGGGGGCTGGTCCAGCGGGTTTGCCCGTCGGTCATGAGGTACATATCAGCGGCCTTTTTGGTGAGATCCCACCTGCCGGCGGAGTTCCGTGCCAGTGAAGCGAGGCTGTGCACTACCTGTGTCTGGTCGTATTGCTTATAGAGCAATATGCCGGGGATATTTGCCAGTGATTCGCTGTTAAACTCTTCATCATAATTTGGGTGCAGCACCGGGAAAGCGGCCACCAGTTTGGCGGCGGCATCTGCGCTGGCGCGCAGGTAAGCCGTAGGATCGCCGAGCTGGTGATATTTGCGCCAGGTGCCTTCTATGAGCCCGAACCGGGCAATGAGGGCGCGTACTACGTTTACATTCACGGTATTAGGGCCATCGCCTGCCGGCTTGATATGTGCTTCCGCCCATTGCAGCTGCTCCAGTATTTTCTGTGTCACTTCTGCACGGGGCGTTCTGGGGCCATAAAGGATGTCCGCATCTGCATCGGTAAGCGCGGTTTCCACCCAGGTAACATCGCCATACTTATTCACCAGGTTGGCATAGCTGTAAGCCCGGAAAAAATAGCCCACGCTGCGCCAGTGGTCTTTGTCAGCGTCGGAAATAGAAGAGCTCCCGAGGTTATCCAGCATAATGTTCACCGCCCTGATCCTGTTGTAAGGATCCGTATAATCATTGGAGCTGGAAGGGATCACCATTCTTTGCCAGATCCAGTTGGATTCACCGTTGGGGTTGGCGTTCAGGAACAGGTCGGCATCATATTCCTTGTTCACATATTCAGGCGAATACCCGGGAAACACTTCATAGAACTGCCAGGCGTATGCTTTGATGTTATCGTATTTTGTAAAGGTTGTTTTTTCTGTGAGCTGATCCTTCGGCTGCAGGTCCAGTTTGCTGCTGCAACCCTGCACCAGTAAAGCTGTTATGAGGATATATATAAAACGTTTCATAATCATTTTTTTTCCCGGTTAGAAGTTTACATTAACACCAAAACTGTATTTCTTCATGAACGGATATATACCGCCATCACTTACGATATCCGCTTCTGCATCCATCCCATCGGGCAGGTGATCGAAGGTGAAGAGATTTTCACCGGAAACGAATAAGCGGACATTATCAATGAAGATGCGTTTCAGCCATTGCTTTGGTACGGCATATCCCAGCGTGATGTTCTTCACACGGAGGTAAGCGCCGTCCGACATATATTTGGTTTGCACATTCCGGCTGGTACCGGTACTCCCGGCGGCATCGGGATAGCTTCTGGGATAAAAGCCATTAGGATTGGACGGTGTCCAGTAATCAAGGTTGTGTTTATACAAGGTACCAAACTGGTTCAGGTAAGGCCAGTAGAGCTGGTTGCTGATCCACATATCTCTTTTACCCACTCCCTGCAGGAAGAAAGAGAGATCAAAATTTTTATAGGAAGCATTGCCAAATACGCCAAACTGGAACCTGCGTCTGGCATTACCGATCACTTTACGGTCGCCGGGATCAGATAAGGTATTATTTCCTGTGAAGATGACATTATCGCCGTTCAGATCTTCATAACGGATATCGCCAGGGTTCTGCTGTACGCCTTTAAACCCTGCTACGCCGGGAAGTAAGGTACCCTTTTGCAGGTTGGCATCAAGAGAGCCTTTTTCAAAATCATCTGCTGTAAAATATCCTTTGGTAACATAACCCCATATCTCCCCTATTTCCTGGCCTACGTAATAATTGTCCAGCTGCCCGGAACCATTGATGTTAAGCAAGCCTGCGGGATTGTTGTAACGGGTAATATAAGCGCGACTGTCGGACAGGTTGAACCCGATAGAATAGCTCACATCCCTGATCCTGTCTTTCCACGACATTTCCAGTTCCCATCCTTTCGACTGAAGGTCTGCCACATTCTGCAGCGGCGCTACGGCGCCGAGAATGGCAGGCAGCTCAGCGCCGGGCGCCAGCATATTAAGGGTGCTGCGGCGGAACCAGTCGAACGTAGTATTGAGGCGCCCCTTCAGCAAACTGATATCTGTACCGAAGTTAAGTGTGCGCACCGTTTCCCAGGTAAAACTGGCGCTCACCAATGCAGGCGTGGTAAGGGATACATACCTGATATTGGTAGTGGGGTCTGTCCAGGCGGCGTTGTAAGGCTCCATACCCGGTACATATGGATAATAGTTAGGCACGCTTACGCCATCTTTATTCTTCATAAACACCACCTGGTTACCTATTTCTCCAAAAGATCCCCGGAGTTTAAAAAGGGAAATGGTGTTTGACAATGATTTCATGAAAGATTCCTCACTTACATTCCATCCTGCGGAAACAGAAGGAAAGAAACCAAAACGCTGGCCCGGGGCAAAACGGCTGGAGCCATCAAAACGGCCGTTCAGCTCCAGCATATATTTATTTTTATAGTCGTAGTTGATCCTGCCAAAGTACCCGGAAATAGCGTACTCTCCAAAGCCGTCATCTCCCGCAATAGTACCGGTACTGGTAGACAACGAAGGTACCTGCGGGCTCAGGATATCAAGGCGGTTAATGGAAAAACTCTCCTGCTTGCTGCTTTCCTGGTTGGTACCCAGCAGGAAATTCAGGTGATGGTTATCAAATGCTTTTGTATAGTTGGCATACACGTTGAGCGCCTGGTAAGTAGTTTGGTCATTGGCGCGGGTGTAGCGGGTATTGTTATTGAGAAACTGCCGGTCGTACGTAGCCGCGTTGATATATTCATTTTTATCCTGGATGTTGCGGTCGTCGCTGTTGCTTTTATTGAAAGTATATTCGGCGGTTACTTTCAAACCGTTCAGCGGGTTGTATTCCAGCTTTCCAAACAGGCGAAGGTCATCGCCGGTGGTGGTATTCACCGGTTCCACTTTCACTACGTTGTTAGGTGTGTTATAGGGCAATACATCACCATTGGGCGCGGTACCATAACCAGTGGGCATATAGGAGCTGTAGGTGATGGCATTATAAAAGAGGCCGCCGAAATTAGCGGGTGTGGTACGCTTACCATTTTTGTAAAAAATATTTACACTGGCGTTGAGGTTTTTAGTGAGATCGGAACTAACAAAAGTGTTCAGGTTGTAACGGGTGTATTTATCCTTGTTGGTAACGAGTATACCATCTTCCCCGGTATACCCGCCGGAAACACGGAAAGTTGTTTTCTCCGAGCCGCCACCGAAGGAGAAGTTATGCATCTGTTCAAAGCCGCGTGTAAAAAGATCGCCATAGAGATCTGTTTGTGCGAGGGGATATTTCAGGCCGTTAACTGTGGAGCTGCCATCAGGATACTTACCGGGGTTCTGCTGGTAATCGTTCAGCAGATCCAGCCAGGTATTTACGTTCTGGCCGGTCCAGTAGGAATTGGTGCCAAAATCTTTCAGTGCGCTCACCAGTTCCAGCGGCGTTGCTTTTTTGGGTAAGGTGGTAGGCGTATTGGAGGTGAAGTTGGCGGAATAATTGAACTTGATGGGCTGGTTCTTCTTTCCTTTTTTAGTGGTAACGAGGATCACGCCAAAAGCGGCCCTGGCGCCGTAAATAGAAGCAGCGGCGGCATCTTTCAGCACGGTTACATTGTCAATGTCTTTAGGGTTTACATCGTCTATATCCATCGGCACATTGTCTACCAGCACCAGTGGCGATCCACCGTTGATGGAAGTGAACCCGCGGATGTTAAGGGTTGTAGAGGATCCAGGCTGGCCGGTGCCATAGGTTACCTGCAAGCCGGGAACTGCACCCTGCAGCGCCTGTGAAGCGGAGCTCACGGGCCTGTCGCCCAGTACTTCATCCATTTTCACGGTGCTTACTGCGCCGGTGAGATTGGCCTTCTTTTGTGCACCGTATCCCACTACCACTACTTCGCTCATAGCGGAAAGGTCTTCCTGCAGTACAATTTTCAGGGCGCCGGCCGCTTTCACTTCCTGGTGTACATAGCCGATAGAGCGGATAATGAGGATGGCATCGCTGCTTTGCACATTCAGCGAAAATTCACCCTGTTCATTGGTGATGGTACCGTTGGAAGTCCCTTTTTCCAGGATACTGGCGCCGGGAACAGGATGTCCTTTATCGTCCGTTACCGTTCCTTTAACGGGCACTTTCGCCGCTGGCTGCTCACCGGGTGTACGCATTTGTTTATTGCCGATCAGGATCTGCCGGTCTTCGATCCTGTAGGATAAAGGTTGTCCGTAAAGCGCCGCTGCCAGCACTTCTTCAATAGATGCATCTTTTACATTCATGGTTACCGGCGAAGCTTTTTCCAGTAGCTCGGTACTGAATAACACATGGTATCCCGTTTGCCTCCTGATTTCCGAGAACACCGCTTTCAGCGAGCCATGGTCCAGCTTCAGCGACACCTGCTGCGAATAAGCTGTGGCCGACACCTGTAAGGCGGTGATGAATAAAAAGAAAGTCAGCTTCATGACGATCAGTAATTTGGTTAGACGTGGAGTAAAGGGAATACTGCCAGGCACAGGGCAAAACATTCCCTTGTATGAATTTCTGAAATACATACATTTGCTTAATTAGGTGAATGAATAGTTTACTAAATGCTCGTTTGGTAACTGATTTTACCTGGTTTACCGCCGGTTATGTTGGACGCATAACCGGCTTCTTTTTGGTGGTGAAAATAATTACTGATGAATCCTCCTGATTTTGGTTTTGTTATTTTACTTTGATTGTTCTGTTCACTATTTCAAAATGCCGGTTGCCTGTAAATTGAAGCATTTCCAATACTTCCTGTAAAGTTTTCTGGCGTGGAATGGTGCCGCTGTAGCGGATCCTGGGCACAGTAGCCAGGTCCACCTGTACATCGTACCAGCGGCTCAGCTGTAATAATACATCTGTAAGCCAGGTGTCGTTAAAAATGAAGTAGCCGTTCTTCCAGGCTATCACATCTTCTTCGCTCACATTACTTTTCTGCAGCGCGCCCGTTTGATTGTTAAGCCGCGCCTGTTCTCCCGGCTTCAGCATTAATTGGGCGCCGGGTGCGGTCACTACTTTCACACTGCCTTCCAGGAGTGTGGTACGCACCATTGCATTATCGCTATAGGCATCTACGTTAAAA
>JBCNPS010000222.1:0-10484 GCA_039593235.1 Chitinophaga sp.
GAAATCGCGGTGCAACGCCCCTTCGTCCACGTGCTCCGATTCGCTGACGAACCGCCGCGTGGTCGGGTGCTGCGGGTGCCATAGGTCCAAGGCAATAACCCCGCTGTTTCTCCATCTTCTCCAGGTACTTTCTTTCTACCAGGGTTTTTATAATATTGGCGCAGGTACCTGCATTCAACCCAAGTGCCGAGGAGATCTCACCCAATACCTTTGGTTTATCCGGTTCTTTAGCGATTAACTCCAGTATATCCAGGGCACGGTTAACAACTTGTATCATGTAAAATTGATTTTATGTTTTGTTCTTATGCAAAATATGTTTTTATATTATAAAATATAACATTTTTTATAAACAAACAAAAACAAACCGGAATTTTCGGGAGCGGAGTTTCAAACGCTGCCTGTAAGATGAGTGGCGCCTGTAGCGCATCGGAAGTGATTGCACAGTATTACAGGCGGAAAATAAAAAAGGACAGGATAGCATATGTGCTATCCTGCCTAGTCAAGAACTGCGTATGTAAGACAATACAATTTGAAATGATTTAGTATAGTCCGGTTTCCGTTTTGGTCAGAAGGTAAGAGGAGTGGTCTGCAACTAATCAATTTAATCGATTTCTATCTGGGAGTTGATAAGCAATTTCAGCTACCGGAAGTGCTTTTGAACTAAGCATTCGAGTATTAGATCACCTTGTCCTGGATGTATTGTTGCGCATTCTGACCTGTATGCGATCGCAGCAGATCACTAAGATAACGGGATGATAACCGGGTAGAGATAGTATTACCGGATCTGCTTAACCACTGCATTAGATGACACGGGGAAGTTTTTCCTATCCAGAGGTCCTTTGTAGTTAAGCACACTATTACCATCTGCACTTCCGGTAATGGCGCCCGATGCCTGGACAGTGGCGATAGTGCTGCCAGCCATCGAAATGGAAAATTCCTGGCTATGCAGTTGCTCACCTTTAAAAACTGAGGAACCTGTCATCTGAAGTTTAGCCTGATCAGCCTGGCCCTTCATGCTGAGGGTAGAAGACGCATCAATTTTACCTTCCAGTAAATGGAGTTTCACTTGTCCTTCTATGGCTGAAGCTCCACTTAGATTTAGCTCAAGTTCCTGTTGATGCCATGTTCCGGATAATAAGGCTTTAGCCGATCCGCTGAGTTGCAGGAACTTTATTGCAGGCGTACTGATCTGAATAGTGATCTTGTTAGGGTTTTCTCCAGCTTGCATACCGGTATGAACACCTGAATTTCCCCAATTATAACTATCATTTTTCTCCAGGCTAATAGTCAGTTTACCATCATTTACCGTTGTATGCACAAAGGGAAAGATCCGGGCTTCCGATACTATCACTTTCACTACTGACTCGTTGCTATGGTTAATTACGATATCTATTGCTGCATCAGTAACAATCGTATCGAAATGGCCTAATTTGCGCTCCTGGCTGACTTGTTGAGTCGTATCTTCAGGAACAACAGCCATCGAGGACGGCAAATTGAATAATCCCAGGAACAGGAGACTTAAGGCGATTTTTGGATAATTTTTCATGATGTTAGATTGAAATGAATGATATTGATTCAGGTCTTGATTTGGGCTGTAGCAGCACTTACTGTATGCTATCAACATTGATCAGCGGTTTTCGGACAGGGCACGGACGCTTTCCAGGTCGATCTGATCTCCGATGAAACTACTGACTGTCAGGTGCCCCCAGGCTACAGAGACAACAGCAATTTCTTTAATAGTTGGTTTGCCGAGTGTATAAATGATAACTATTGATTCACCGGTTACTTTACGGTAATATTGATCATAGCGCCCGTCTTTCCTAACGTCCTGGTCCAATTGTTCAATCATAGTGTTGGTGAATTGAGGACTCACCGGGAGGCTTAAATTTTTATATGTTTTAACCTGTTTCATGATCCTGGCAATGGAAGGGTGTTTCCAGGCTCCTTTATCCGACAGCCTTTTTATCATCGCTTCTCCCATCATCTGGGCGTTGTAGCCTGGCATTTTAGCATAGCTCGTAAAATACGCGTCAACAAAGCTATCTTCTGCTTTACCACTATTATTTTCCTGACCAAAGGCCAGGTTAAAGGAGAGTGATAAAATAAACAGGATAATATAGTGAGCTTTCATAATTAATGGTTTAAGCCGGAAATTACCGTTTGTTCAACTGAACTATTCAGGTTTGCATCAGCCTGATTCAAAAGATTTGAAATTCTCATCAGGTCTGACTCCACATTTTGCTGCAGCAGGGCTTCCGCTTTATTTCTTTCATAGTGCATATAACTTTGCCTGATAGCAACAGTCCCTAAGACCAGAATGGCTACGGCAGCTACCCGACGCAGGGTTCTTCCCCAAACCGGTAATTTTCGGATACGGCCGCCTGCCTCAGGCACAGTAAACTGCTGTACGGGAATATCCAACTGTTTAAATGAACTGGCGGCCTGGAAAAAGGATTGCTCTGCGTCTTGTCCGGCAGAATGCTGCTCCAGATAATCCTTTAAGGCGCGTTCTTCTTCCAGGCTGGTTTCTGCCGCGTAATACTTCTCTAATAATCGTTTCAATTCAGCTGCTTCCATCATTTCTGGAAATTTGTTTTGATAAATTGCCTGCCTCTGAAGAGATAGACTTTCACTTGTGATTCTGAAATTTCCAGAATCTTTGCTATCTCCCTATATTCAAATTCCTCCACTTCCCTTAAATACAGGATATCTTGTTGAAGCTGTGGCAGCCGTTGAATCATGCGAAAGAACTGGTACCTGAGATCATCAATTACCATATGTGTTTCAACCTCGTTAGGCTGTGGTTTCTCTGAGAGGTTATCCAGCTCTGTATAGCGCCGCCGCTGCCGGGCCTTTTGAAAATTCAAAAAGGTGTTCCGGGTGATCCGCATCCCATAAGCTTCAAAGTTTTCCCATGTTCCCCATTGTTCCCGCATTTCCCATATTTTAATTAAAGTATCCTGATGAATATCCCTGGCATCGCTCACATTTTTGGTAAGCGAATAGGCAAACCTGTACAGTTTGGATTGACTACTCAGGAACTTATCATACAGCGTTGGGTTCATATCTATAAGGGAGACAATTTGAAATCATCAAAAGTTACATTTTTTAGTTCTTTTTTTAAAAGTCTGCAAAAAAGAGGTCATAGTGACGGTATATTGGCTTAGAATTTATGTCTGCTGGAGAAGTTGATGGAAAAGTCCATCTGAGAAAGTGGTAATATCAATGTTGTTAAAGTAATTAAAAGAATTATCTAATTACCCGAAAGCAAGCAAACTCCAGGGAACCGATGGACGAAACTCAGTATTGGCCTTTGGTGGTATGCTTTCTAAAGATGCCATTGACTATGTGGCTGCTCACTTTATAAATAAAACGCTAAAAGCAAATGAACACTTCCAGGTGTTCCATAAAATCGCCAACGAAATTGGCTTTTGGGAAAGCGGCTTTTTAAGAAATATTAAAGATAAATTTTCGAAAAATTAAATAGACATAAGTATTTTTAGTTTAAACCTGGTCTATGATTGATGAATCAAATGGCTACGAAGGCATTGCAGAAATATATATTAAAGGGCGAGGGCGGGCAGTAAATGGAGTAGGTTCCTCAACTGTCCGGGCCTGGGCCCGAACCTTTAATAGAGGTTCCGTAATATTGGATATTGGATGTGGAACTGGTATTCCAGTCACGAAAATATTGCTTGATAAAGGGTTAATTGCGTATGCATTGGATGCATCCCCGACAATGATTGAAGCCTTTCGCCAGAACCTTCCCAATGTACCCGTTGCCTGTGAATCTGTTGAGAAGTCTCCTCTCTTTAATCGTTCCTTCGATGGCATTATCGCCGTGGGACTGGTCTTTCTGCTCTCTGAAGAAACCCAACGGGCGCTAATCCCCAAAATGGCTGCAGCATTAAATCCTGGTGGAAGATTATTATTCACCGCTCCTCCTTATAAAGTGGAATGGAAGGATACAATGACCGAACAACTCTCCAGATCACTCGGGGCTGAGAAATACAGGGAGATAATTGCTGCCTCAGGATTATCTATCGTTGACGAATTAGATGATGAAGGAGAGAATCATTATTTCAATGCAATCCGGCAAGGTTAGGTGACTCTACGGAATGACAAATAGTTATGGCTTAGAAGTAAAATGCTGGAAAGGACAGTAATTTAGCATGCGACTTGACAGGACTTGAGCCATACAATCGTTAATTAGCAATAGAATGGCTTAATTATAATATCTGTCGAAATTATTTCGAACTAAAAAAACCGCTCTGGGAGCGGTTTTCGGAAAACAAGATAAAAATTGTCGGGGTAAAAAGATGATAATTACACAGTGTGGGAAAAATAAAAAGCATGTAGTTTCATACGAAATCACATGCTTTAAAATGCCATTAGTCGGGATGACTGGATTCGAACCAGCGGCCTCTTCGTCCCGAACGAAGCGCGCTACCGGGCTGCGCTACATCCCGTTGAAGCGGCTAAATTATAAATCTTTTTGTTTCCTGCAAATTTTCCTGCAAAATTTATTGCTGCAACCCATGTACAACACGATTTCCCGTTCAAGACAATTTACCAGCTTGCTTGTCCGGACAAACTGCTTACCTGTCTTTTGGCAATCTCGAAAAAGCAAAACCTAACTACTAAAACCCCTCCTGTTTCTAAGGGTTTTCCCTGATAAAAAAATAGGAGTTTCCACCCATTGTCCTACACGCATTTATATCCTTTCTTAGCTGGAATTTCCGAACGAAGTACAACCTCCCACAAATGAAAAGCAAATTATTGATCTCTCTCGCCTTCATCTGTGCAATAGCCTTTAGCAGTTGCAGCAAAAGTAAGGATGATGGTCCTGGTAACCCCGATAACGGCCTTCCTCCAAATGTAGGAAGCGGCATAATATATTTTGAATGGGCAGATGAAGGCATCTTAAAATTCAACCTGGCTTCCTCGGGGGTATCTACTACCTGGCAGGATGATTTGAGCCGCAATGGATGGGACATCAGCCTGGATGGTGCCAAATACCTGGAAGCAAAGGATAAAAGCGGCGACGGCTATGATAAGGAGATTTTCACGCTTATTAATTTAAGCAACGGCAATGTTATTACCCAATTCGAAAAGGAATCGGGCTATGCCAATCACTCATTTCCCAAACTATCACATGATACAAAGCTGATTGCCGTACCTCCCACACTTGATAACGGGCTGATGATCTTAAGCCTGCAGGGAACTGTATTACATCATATCACTGCTTTCCAGGGACAGGATATTGACAAGGGCAATGTAAACTGGATGCCCGATAATTCAGTGATCTTTAGTACCGGTAAAAAAATCTGCCGGAGCAACCCGGAGTTTACACAGGCATCAGTTATTAAAGAACTTCCCTTCGCTGAATGGAACGACTTATCCGTTAGTCCAGACGGTTCTAAAATGGCTTTTACTGCCAATAATCACATATGGCTGATGAACGCTGATGGCAGCAACCTGGTGCAGGTGACTACCAGCGACGAAGTGGAGGCGGCGCCTGAATTTTCGCCGGATGGGAAATGGCTGGTGCTGGGCACTAATTACCATACCACCGGACCTTTTGGCCATATATGGTACCTGGTCATCATTCCCGCTGATGGCAAACAATATAATGTAAATAAAGGCGCTGATAAAAGTGTTATCCCACTGATACGCAAAGGGGAAACGGAACCGGAAGCCTCCAGCGGGGGACTTGCCTGGCGCTGATGAAGAAACACCTCTTACAATCTTTTAAAGGCCCGTACACCTGATAGCTGTACGGCTGTTGTATCAGGATGATCTGACCTCAGATTTGAAATATACAGATTGTCTACATCGTCGGCAATCACCGGTACGCGTGGATCTGTAATCTGTGAACGGAGCGTTACATTATGCAGGGAAATATCGTTCACATGCCGGATAAAGAAGCCGGAACTGGGCAGGTTCTTCCATCTGTCAGGCGCGGGATACTCTTTCTCCAGCTCAGGCACTTTCGAGGCATCGCTGATATATTCTCCCGGCTTAAGATCCCCATGGTTTATTATACGTATATTGTTCAACGTTATATTCTCTATCGGAGAGCCTGGTATACCGGTAATGGAAGAGGAATAATTACCTGCGTTGTATACATTTATGTCCGACAGGAAAATATTACGCATTTTTCCACGGGGAGGTTCCGGGGCCTCATCGGTATGTTTACGGGCCCGGTTGCCAAGTCTCACATAAACAGGGCATGCCGTTCCCTCTATAATGATATTACTCACGGTAATACCATCCATTATTCCTCCGTCTACAATTTCAAGTGCAATGCCCACCTGACCTATGCGGGGTGTTCTGAACACCGGTTCGGTGGGGCATACAGAGGGCCTTACAATACAATTGCTGATCAGGATATTCTTAAAACCGCCGGTCGATTCTGTGCCGCATTTAATGGCAGCACAAAAACTGCTGACTATACAATTGGTGATGGCCACATCTTCTGATGGCGCTGCACCGGTACTTTTAAGAGTAATACCGTCATCATCGGAATCCATGATGCTGTTGGATAATATTACATGCCGGCATCCATCTATATCAATTCCGTCGTTATTTCTATTGCTATGGTTATAAACGCGGATATTATTGATGATCAGGTTTTCGCAATTGAGATAATGCTGGTTCCACATACCGGAGCTCTCCATGGTTATATCCTGAACAGAAATTTTCCGGCACGATATGAACAGGATATTCCTGGGTCTTCCATCCCGGTCTTCATTCACTGCCCCCGGCAATACGGGGCGTGGTACCTGTTTGGCGCCCTGGCCGTTGATAGTGCCAAAACCGCATATACCAATATTGCTGGCGCCTTCGGCATAGATCAGTGCATACCAGCCACCGGGATCTTTCTGGGAGCGGTATGCCGGCTGTTTCTGACGGGGAAAATCCCGGTGGTCGGTACTGGCGTATAAAACAGCCCCCCGTTCCAGGAAGAGCGCTACGTTATCCTTTAAGGTGATACTGCCGCTTTTAAAATTACCGGGGGGAATAATGACCCTTCCCCCACCGGCTTTAAAACAGGCTTCAACGGCTTTATTAATAGCGGATGTACTCAGTTTACCCGTGTCACTGGTTGCGCCGAAATCGAGTATATTAAAATCATTGCCTTTCGCATGAATGGAGAACAGGGCAGCTGACAATAACAATAATGCTTTTTTAAATTTCATTCTTCAATAATTAATTCGTTTGTTCCTAGTATCCATATCCCTGCTGAAGATTGGGATTGCTGCTGAGTGTTTGAGGCCCGTAAGGTAAAATCTCTCTCTGATTGGGTACAAAACTGCCTGCCCAATCATTCTCAAAATTATTTAAGTACGCCGCCGTCCAGTTCATGCTGGTATACCCTGCAGGAGGGGCGGATGGCGATGGCTGATAATAACCGGAATAATAAACAATTCCCGTGGCTGAATTATTGAGATAATACATCCTGGCAGGTATATTATTATAGGGGGCCTCCTGCTTCCTGAACTTTGCCAGGTTGGCGCGGGTTTCAGAAAATACAGGGCTGATCAGGTTCCAGCGGATCAAATCCCATTTCCTCAAACCTTCCCCGCCAAATTCAAACATCCTTTCATCGGTAATCGCTTTAAAAAAGCCTGCATAGTCCGATGGAATAGCGCCCATTTTATTTTCATCACCACCAAAACCTCTTAAACGTACCTGTTTAAATGCGCCAATGGCTGCTCCCGTAGGTACCTGGTTAATTTCGTTCTCCGCTTCCGCAAACATCAGCAACACATCAGTATAGCGGATCATAGGCCAGCTGATACCGGTATAGGCAAAATTGCTGTTGGGAGGAGTAGCTGGATTGGAATGCCAGTCTCTCCGGAACTTGGCCATCACAAAAGGTCCGTAAACGGAAGCGATCCCGGTATAGTAACCAGATCCGTTTATGGCATAGCTGGCAATGGTCACATCTCGTCTTACATCCAGGCTATCGAATTTATAGAAATAGGTAGGCAGCGCCCAATCCGACCCCATACCATTGCCGTTGGTGCGGATGCCATCGATAAAGCCCACCCGGCCGTCTGATACTCCGGTCCCGCCAGACAGCCCAACCTGGAAAAGTATTTCACCATTGGGTTCCAGCCGGTGTGCGTCCAGGTTATCTTTAAATACAGCCATAAAAGAAGGGTTCAGCTTATGCTTGCCGGAATTGATAATATCATTGCATTCATCCCTGGCAATCTGGTAATACTTTTTGTAGTCGGCGGGCCGATCCATCTTCCTTGAACCTGCCCTCAGCGAATACCCGCCCCTGAACAGGGCTATCCTGGCCCTCAGCGCCTTTGCAGCCCCTTTCGTGATACGTTCATCTGCAGTCACTCCCGGATCCCCACGCCAGGGCAAAAGCGAATCTGCGAGCGCCAGGTCGTTCAGGATATGATCGTAAATGGAATCCCTGTTCGTGGCCGGCAGGTTAAGATCAGGCTGATCTACCGAAGGAATATAAGGAGCAGGCACATCTCCCCAGAATTTGATCAGGTCAAAGAAAAACTGCGCCCTTAAAGTCAGTACTTCGCCATACAGCCGTCTCAGACTTGCCTTATCATTGTCGGATCCATTGGTATATAACTGCATCCGGGGAATGCTCTTGATACAATGATTGGCACGGTCAATCCCCGCGTAATAGATATTCCATTCTGCATCCAGTTCCGTATTTGTTGCCAGGGCGTTATACCGGCAAAGTGCCTTGGGCCCGTTATCGCCGCCTATAGTGATAGTATTGCTGGCATTGCAATACGACTCATCGCAATCGTTGGAAAAATAATACTGGATCCTTCCACCGTAGCCCCTGTCGCCGGCAAGTGTGGCGTAGGTACCTAATACAGCGCTGTAAGCATCGTTAACACTGCCAAAAACATAGGCTACATCAAAAGCCGAGTTGGGGCTTAGTGTTAAAAACTTCTTACATGAATTAAATGAAATTGCCAGTAAAAAAGATCCGGTGAAAATGGCAAGTTTCTTTAAGTTGATTATACGCATATGCTGAATGATCTAAAATTTAACATTAATACCGGCAATGAACGCTCTGCTGCGCGGATAAGGAGAAGAGTCAACGCCGGGAGTTACATAATTGGAATTTTTGGTGCTCACCTCAGGGTCAAGACCGGTGTACCTGGTTATAACAGCGGCGTTATTTACCGTGCAATAAATACGCAGGCTGCTGAGCTTATTTTTCAGCAATGTTTCTACCGGCAAGCTATATCCTAATGTTATATTATTAATGCGCAGGAAAGACCCGTCTTCAACAGCCCAGGAGTCGAGCTCAAGATAGTTGCCGCCTTTAATCGGCTGCCAGATACCGGCATTCTTATTTATTTCAGCCAATACTTCCGGGGGCGCTCCGGCCGGTACAGATTTACCGTTCATCGAAGTGGCCCATTGAATGGCATTGCCGTTGGCATCAATGGTACGCCAGCGGTCATTCATGATGGCAGTAAGATTGGAAAAACTGCCTGCATAGGCATTACTAAATTCTACCTTATCACCATTCAGTATTTTATTTCCATACACAAAGTTTACGAATATGCTAAGGTCAAATCTTTTATAAGTAAACTGGTTGTTTAACCCGCCGGTAAACTTAGGTTGTGCATTACCAAGGATCGTTTGATCGCCGGCATTCACGATACCATCTCCATTCAGATCCTTTAATTTTTTTGTTCCGGGTGCAGGTATTCCTACGGATGGCGTGTTATCCGCCACGCCTTTTTTCAATATGTATGCGCCATTGGCGGGGTTATAATCAAAATCATCGAGTGTGTACATGCCATCGGCCTGGTACCCCCAGATAGTGCCTACGGGCTGCCCTACCTGTACCAGGTATTCATTGCCCATTCCCCAGCCGGAACTGGCAAAATAATGATCGGCAACATTCGACAGCCGGGTTACTTTGTTGCGGTTAGTGGATATATTAAAATTGATGTCCCACTTGAAATCCTTTTTCGAAAGCGCCACCGTGCTCAACTGCAATTCCAGGCCACTGTTCCTTACGCTGCCTACATTCTGCAGTTGCGTACTGAATCCTGCATTGGCGGCAATGGGAACATTGATCAAGAGGTCGCGGGTGTCGTTCATATAGGCGTCTATACTTACCTGCAAACGGTTCTTAAAAAGCCCTGCATCCAATCCTATATTACGCGACAGGGTGGATTCCCACTTCAGGTTGGGATTGGCCAGGGTAGTTATTGCATAACCCGGGATAAGGGTATTATTCAGGCTGTAAGGTGTGCTGTTAGACCTGTACAGGGAAGTATACAGGAAATCACTGATCCGGTTGTTGCCCGCCAGGCCATAACTAACCCTTAGCTTAACATCAGAAGCAAAATTGTTCTGATGAAAGAAATCTTCATTAGAGATCCGCCAGGCAACGGATGCCGATGGGAAATAGCCCCATTGATGGCCGGGAGCAAACTTTGAGGATCCGTCTGCCCGGAGATTGAAAGTAG
>JBCNPS010000223.1:0-10450 GCA_039593235.1 Chitinophaga sp.
CGGCAGATAACACCTACCGCTTCAATGACGACGGCTCCTTTGCCATTGAAGGTTGCACTACCCTGATACTACCGGTAGCCGGCAACAGCGGTACCTGGGACCTGGATGTACATGATTCCGTGTTGAAACTCGTTTCTGCAAAAAGTGAAAATGATCCGCACTGGATTGAAAATATCAGTAGTACCAACCTGGATCTTTCCCTTACGGTAACCATCCCCGGTGTTGCTACTGTACCGCTTGTATTAAAACTGAAGAAATAAAATGAACCGCCGGAGATATCGTATGCTATTGTTGAAAATAACAATAATATAATCGGTAATTCCTTGTATCTTGTTTAGACTGATCAGATATTTGCTGGCAATTATGGAAAGTATTGTACAGGATATTATCAATGGGAATATCGAAAGTTTTAAAGAGGTATACCAACAGTACCATACAAAACTTTACTTCTACGTTTTGAAATGTACACACTCTGTATACATAGCGGAAGAAACTGTGCAACTTACCTTCATCCTGCTCTGGGAAAAGCGGGAAAAACTTTCCATCAACTTCAGCATCTCCACACAGTTATTTCGTATAGGCAAAAGCGTGATGACCGACCTGCTCCGCAAACAACAGGTACGCAACCGCCATACGGAAATACTGGTAAGGGATAACACCAACTGGCACGTGGAAACAGACATCACGGTGAAAGAAGAACTCACCCGGGTATATAATAGTATAGAACAACTATCACCCATCCGGAAAAATGTTTTTAAACTCAGCCGCTTTGAAGGATTGCCTCATAAAGAAATTGCCAGGCAGTTATCCATCTCTCCAAAAACAGTTGAAAACCACATTGTGCGCGCCATCCGGCAGCTAAAAAACTCCCTGCTGCTACTGCTGCTCCTCCTGGTTTGTTAAGTAAATATGAAGCAGTGAGGGATTTGCTGTTTTCAAACGAATACATACTATGAAGCATTCAGCAATACTTATTGAAAAGTTTCTCCGGGATGAATGCAGTGAGGCGGAAAAGCAATGGGTAAAGGAATACATTGCACAACACCCGGAAGCTTTACAACCTTATTTAACAGAAGAAAGCTGGCATTCTTTTCAAACCGGCGAACAATTACCGGAAGCTGTTTCCGGTAAAATGATGATGGTGATCGAGGGCCATACCTTTCAAAAAAAGCATCCCGGTAGACGCTGGTATGCAGCAGCGGCAGCGGTAGTACTGATCATTTCCAGCGGACTGTTATGGAGCATATTACATTCTTCCCCGGGGGAAAAAATTGTTGCGGCAAAACCGGCAACCGTGATAACTACGGCTCCCTTCCGCACCCTGGTGAACAACACGAAGAAAATGATGCCCCTGCAATTAAGCGATGGCACCCTGGTGGAACTGGCGCCGCAGAGCGAAGTGAAATACCCGGAACCATTTGCCGGCAATCACCGGGATATTTACTTAACAGGCCAGGCGTTGTTCAGGGTAAGAGCCGATAAAGACCATCCTTTCACGGTGTATGCCGGGCAGTTAGGCACCACCGCATTAGGCACCGTGTTTAAAATAACAGCATGGGAGCAGAAAGGCATTACACAGGTACAGCTGATCAACGGTAAAGTAGTAGTAAAGCATGAACACACCGCTATAAAAGAAGTGTACCTGGCGCCCGGGCAGGAGCTTCGCTACGACCGGCAAAAGAAAATGGTTACTGTTAATACGGTCATCAGCAATAAACAGGAAAAAATACCTGTACGGGTAAACGAAATTATCAGCTTCAATAACGAACCGCTGGCTGGCGTTTTCAGGCAGCTCTCCGAAAAATATCATGTAAAGATCCAATACACGGAAAACAGCCTCACAGGCATGAATTTCACCGGTACATTCGACAGTAGCAAAGAAACATTAAAACAATTCCTGGCAACTATTGGTACGTTAAATAATCTTACTATTAATCAGAAAGATGATGTTATCTACATAGTACAATAATCCCGGAAAGATATTTTCCCATACTTACAACACCCGCAACCTCTATGAGGCTGCACAGACTTCCTTTTGCCTAAAATGAAAATTTTATGTGTGTAAAAACCAAGCATTCACGCTACGCAACTATCACCTGGGTGTTACTGTTGCTCTGGCAATTAACTCCCGGAAATGTACTGGCGCAAAATACCCGTCCTGCTGCCATTGGCATGATAAAGAATGAAAGTAATGAAACGCTCCCCGGCGTAATGGTAAAGATGGAAGATGCAGATAATAAAGTACTGGCAAGCACCGTCACCAATGAAAAAGGCATCTTTACATTTGCCAGATTACCCGCCGGCGGCCCTTATCATTTTGTGCTGTCGCAGATGGGATACACCACCGATACCCTTCGCGGATATATGATCAACGACTCCAGCAGGTTATCTTTATCGGTGGTACTGAAAAAAAAAGTAGAAGAGTTAAACCAGGTGCTGGTAACGGCACTGGGCATTAAAAGGGAAAAGAAAGCGCTGGGTTATTCCGTGGAAGAACTGGGGGGCAAAGAATTTAACCGCATGCCACAGGAAAACCTGCTCAACTCTATGTCTGGTAAAGTAGCTGGCGTTACCATCAATTCCACCGGTACCACCGGCTCCTCTGTAAGCATGATCATACGCGGCGCCACCTCCCTCAGCAGCGACAACCAGCCATTGTTTGTAGTGGACGGCGTACCGGTAGCCAACACCGTTAACAACATCAGCCAGATCGGTAAAGATAATATGGTGGACTATGGCAATGCCATCTCTGATATCAACCCTGATAACATCGAAAGCGTTACCATCCTGAAAGGCCCCAGCGCCGCAGCTTTATACGGTTCCCGCGCAGGTAACGGCGTAGTACTGATCACCACCAAAACAGGCAGGAAAGTAAATAAGGTAACGGTAGATGCCTACGTAAACTCCGTGTTCGATATTCCCTACAAATACCTGAACTGGCAAACGAAATTCGGCTCCGGTCAGCTGGCAGGCATTCCTTTTTCCCGCAGCGGCAACCTGCTCACGAATCCCTTTGGTACCATCATCCAGGAAAATGTAGACGGTACTTTCGGCGCAGAGCTGGATATGGGTTATGAAGAAGTGCAATGGAACAGTCCACTCGATGCCAATGGTAAAAAGATACCGATGCCGCTCGTGTCGCATAAGAACAACGTGAAGAACTTCGTTAACACCGGCATTACCACCATTGCCGGTGCTTCTGTTGCTAACAATAATGATAAGATCTCCTATCGCATTGCTTACGCCAACATGTCCAACAAAGGGATCATCCCCAATACCGATCTCTATAAAAATACGCTGAGCCTGAACTCCGCCCTACAGGTAAATTCAAAGCTCAGTTTAAGCACCAACATCGATTTCAGCCGCAATAACTCCAACAACCGCGCGGCGGGAGATCGCGGCGCCAACCCATTGCAGGCGGTATACAGCATCTCCCCGCATATTGATGTGCGCGACCTGGCCAACTACTGGATGCCGGGCCAGGAAGGACTACAGCAACGGACCCAGTACAACGGCGTATTCAATAACCCTTACTTCCTGGCATATGAAGTGAAGAACGGGTTTGTAAGGGACCGGTTGTTTGGTAATATACGGGCCGACTGGAAAATACTACCCTCCCTCACCTTTATGGCGCGCTACTCGCTGGATACCTATGGCGAAAAAAGGGAAACAAAAATTGCCAACAGCTACCTGAATAACCCGGGTGGCGCTTATGGTATCATCAATCTCGATAATTATGAGCGGAACATGGATGTGTTGCTTACCTATAAAAAAGCCATCCATCATTTCGACTTCTCGGTGTCTGCGGGTGGCAATATGCGTTACCAGACAGGCAGCAACACTACCACCTCCACCAAAGACGGTACCGGTCTTAATACGCCGGGAGTATATACCATCCAGAATATTTCGCCCGCCAACCTCAACTATTACAGCAGCACTTTTGAAAGAGGCGTGAACAGCGTATACGGTATGCTGAACGTGGGCTACAAAGGCATGGCCTACCTGGATGTAACCGGTCGTACTGACTGGTCCAGCACCCTGCCCGATGCCGCTTCCTACTTTTATCCATCCGCCTCGCTGAGTGTACTGGTAAATGAAATAGCGCATATTACTTCTGATAAAATTAACCTGGTAAAACTAAGAGCCGGCGCCGCACAGGTAGGTAACGATGCATCTCCTTACCAACTGGTGGCCACGCTCAGTAGTGCAGGCGCCTGGGGTAATATACCGCGGCTTACCACTTCCGGCACCCTGCTAAATCCTTTCCTGAAGCCGGAAATAGCCACTTCCTATGAAGGCGGCACGGACATTAATTTATTCAGGAACCGCCTCCGTTTCTCCGGCACTTACTATATTGTTGAAAACAAGAACCAGATCTTCAGTCCAAAAACACCACCTTCCTCCGGGTATTCTTCCCGCAGCATCAATGCCGGTTTGCTCAGGAGCAGGGGCATTGAATTAACGCTGGGCGGCACGCCTGTAGAAAGCAGGAACTGGAGATGGGATGTGAACTTCAACTTTACCCGCAACAGGACCCGCATCATTTCACTGCCTGACGATATGCCCTACTATACCCTGTGGGAAGAAGGAAAAGGCGGTGCATGGACCTATGTGGGAGAAGATATCGGCGACATCTACGATGCACAGCTGGTTACAGTTACAGACAAATCATCTCCTTACTACGGCTATCCCATATTGGATAATACCGGTAAATGGCAAAGTATAGACGCTATCAATACAAAAAATAAGATCGGCAATTTTAACCCGGACTTCATCATGGGTTTCCAGACCTCTATCTCCTATAAGAACTTTACGCTGAACATGACGTTCGACTGGAGAAACGGCGGCGACTTCGTATCACAAACTTACCGCTACGGGGAAGAACACGGCAACTCACAACTGTTCCTTGATAAGCTCACCAACCCGGGCAATATGAAAGGACAGGAACTGCGCGATTACCTGGTGAGCCACCAGGATCAGCTGGTGATCCCTACGGGCAATAACTTCCCGCTGGTGGGTGGTCCTACGCCTGAATACAACAGTTTTCCCTTTACCTATGGCCCCTATGTGCTGCCTTATGGCGGCGTATTTATTCCCGGCGTAAGGGCCAAGGGATACGACAGCAATGGTAACCCTACCGGCTATACGGAAAACCTGGGCAACGACGGAACGCTTACCCTGCCTTATGCCGGCAGTACCGCCTGGTCGTTTACCAGAGCGTTCTTATTCCCTGCATCCTATCTGAAGTTGAGGGAAGTATCGCTTACGTATGAACTGCCGCAACGGGTCATCAGCGCTGCCAAACTGCAACGCGCCAGCTTCTCCGTGTACAGCAGGAATATTATCCTGTGGACGGCCGCAAAGATCGGCATCGACCCTGAAAATGCCTACCAGCCTTCTACCGCGGTGCAGGGTTCGGGGATGCAGTTCAAACAGGGCATTGAAAGATACAATGTTACTCCCTGGGCTATTCCCGTGGGCGCTAAACTGAACGTTACTTTTTAAGAGCTTCTTTAATCCTGATATATGAAAACAGTGCGTAAATCCATTATACTCAGCATCGGGCTTCTTTGTTTATCGGTTTCGGCCTGTAAAAAGGACCTGATCAGCATGAACGAAAATCCCAATGGTGCCAATCCCGCTACCGCCAATCCCAACCTGGTATTGTCTACCGTGCTCACCACCGCTGGTATGCAGCTGGTAACCCTGGGCTACCAGGATATGGCAGGTGTAATGCAGCATACACAGAAAGATGGCTGGACCACCGCCCATAACGAATACGACTGGGAAGGTTCCAACAGCTGGACCGGTTACTACGATGTATTGCGGAACAACCAGCTGGTATATAACCGGGGCGTGGAACTGAACAGTGAACTGCACCAGGGCGTGGCGCTGGTGATGAAATCCCTGCTCTTTGGCCTCATCACCGACCTCTGGGGCGATGCGCCCTACACCTTTGCCCTGCAGGGAGAAAATGGCACCCCGGAGACCACGCTGCCGGTTTTTGATCCGCAGCAAACTATTTACACCGGGATCCTTGCCGATCTTGAAAAAGCAAACACCCTGCTTTCAAAGCCTAAAAGCGCCTATTCCAACCCCATTGACGCCGTAGATGTGTACTACCAGGGCGACCCCGTGAAGTGGCGTAAAATGGCCAATTCCCTGGCATTACGCTACTATATGCGGCTGTCCGAAAAGCTGCCTGCCATTGCCAAGGCGGGTATTGAAAAAATAGTGGCGGATCCGGTGCAGTATCCGCTTATACTTAATACGGATGGTTCCGAAGATGCTACCATGTCGTTCCCCGGCAACAGCAATGCGGATTCCTGGCCGGCCAACGTGGCTTATGATACCGACAGCAGTAACTACCGCCGCCTGAAAATGTGCGCCACTTTCGTTAATGCATTGCAGTTAAGACATGACCCGCGGTTGGGCATATGGGCTAATAAAATACAGTGTTTTTTATTGGTAGATGATACTAAGCCGGCCGGCACCGGCAACGTATATAAAGCAACGGACACCGTGATTGCAGGGGAGCCGCGGAAGGTAAGATACATCTCCCCCGATGTGCTGACTTCGAAAGGACTTACCCTCAATGATATTAACCAGGATGAAAATTATGTGGGACTGCCGCCGGCTATTTCCGGTCCCGCGGTATATAACCTCAGTCCGGACGCCAGCCAGGCATCCCGCAACCCGCATGTTTCCTGGCTCAATGATATTTACCAGCAACCGAAAGGCCCCTTGCTGAAGGCCAGGATCATTGCCGCCTCAGAAGTGCATTTTATTCTGGCGGAAGCAGCCGCCATGAAAGGATGGGCGGCCGGCGATGCCGAAGCGCATTACAACGCAGGCATACAGGCATCGCTCAATGTTTGGGGAGTAGGTGGCAGCGCTGCCGCTTATCTCGCGCAGCCAAACGTAAAATTCAATCACACCCAGGAACAGATCATTGTGCAGAAATGGATTGCCAGCTGGACCGCCGCCACCGAAGCCTGGGCCGATTACAAAAGAACCGGCTTCCCCGTATTGCATGCCGGCCCCTACGCCAAAGGACCGGTGCTACCTGTACGTTTGTACTACATGCTGGAAGAACGTAACCTGAACAAAGCAAACATGGAAGCCGCCGCCGGCCGGCTGGAAGTAACCAACTATTCTTCTTTCGGCGCCAATGGCAGTAAAAACAGCCCTTGGTCCAAACCATGGGTGATCCAGGGCACCGGAAAACCATGGTAATTTCTTATATTTCACTAAACCCTTCAAACAATTTACCCGGATATGAAGCAACTCTTTTTAAATGCCGCTGCCCTGTTTGTGCTGCTGCTAAGCCAAACAAACATCTTTGCACAGCAAACAGTAACACCCGCTACCGCCCTTAAAAGTTACCTGAACAACGGGGATACTTCGTTCAAATGGGAACTGAAAGATTCCTTCAATGTAACTAACGGTAAAGGTTATAACGTACTGCTTACCTCGCAGCAATGGCGGGAATATACCTGGAAACACCAACTCACCATCCTGGTGCCCGACGATATTAAATACGATGGCGCATTGCTCTTCATCACCGGCGGCTCCGTAAAAGAAGGCATGCCTAACTGGAATGGCCCGGAAGATGAACTGTACCAGCAGATGGGAAAAGTAGCGGCCATTAACCACGCTATCACCGCCGTTTTACGCCAAACACCCAACCAGCCGTTGTTTGGTAAATTAACGGAAGATGCCCTCATTTCCTATACCCTTCACCAGTTCAAAAAAGATGGCGATTACAACTGGCCGCTGTTATTCCCCATGGTGAAAAGCGCCGTGCGCGCCATGGATATGATCCAGGAATTTGCTGTGAAAGACCTGCACCGCAAGGTGAATGGTTTCGTGGTGTCCGGCGCATCGAAACGAGGATGGACCACCTGGCTCACCGGCGCCAACGACAGCCGCGTAGTAGCCATTGCACCCATGGTGATTGATGTGCTGAACATGCCGGTAAGCCTGGATTACCAGATCAAAACATGGAAAGAATACAGCGTGCAGATTGAAGACTACGTAAAGCTGGGCATTCCCCAGGCGGCCCACACCAGCGAAGGCCAGGCCATCAATACCATGATCGATCCTTACTCCTACCGTAGCAGTTTGTCTATTCCCAAAATGATTTTCATGGGTACCAACGATGAATACTGGGTAGTAGATAACATCAAGAACTATATAGACAGCATTCCCGGTAAAAACCTCATCAACTATGTGCCTAACGCCGGTCATAATTTGGGTGATAAAGTACAGGCCTTCCAGGGACTCAGCGCTTTCTTCGGCATGACGCTGAGCAAACAGGCTTATCCTGATTGCAGCTGGACCACCAGCACGCACAGCGGTAAAGTACAGCTTACTGCCAAAGCTACTTCCGACCGCCTGCTGGATGTGATCCTGTGGTCGGCCAATTCTTCCGACCTGGATTTCCGCAATGATAAATGGGAATCCAAAAGTTTGGGACAGGCGCATCAATCGAAGGTAAAAGTGACCACTACCCTGCCTTCCAATGGCTACCGCGCTTTTTATGTAGACCTGAAATACCAGAATGCTACCGGCGGTACCTATACCGTTAGTACGCGTGTATTCGTGACCGATACCAAAGCCATTCTTTAATGAAAGTATTCCTGTTCCTGGCAACTGCGGGTTGCCTCGCCATAAATACCTACGCTCAAACGCTGCCGGCTACACGAAATAAATTCGTGGTGGTGGCGCATCGCGGCAATCATGTGAACGTACCGGAAAATACCGTGGCCGCCATAGCGGAAACCATCCGCTGCGGGGCCGACTATGCAGAGCTGGACCTCCGCACCACCAAAGACGGGCAACTGGTGCTTATGCATAACGCCACAGTAGATAAAATGACGGATGGCAAAGGCAATGTGGCCGACCTTACACTGGCGGAGATCAAGCAACTACAGGTACGCAGTACCGACGGGAAAGTATACCGCGTGCCTACCTTTGCGGAAGCATTGCAGGCCTGTAAAGGCAGGCTGAATATTTACCTCGACTTTAAAGCCGCCGATGTTCCAGAAACCTGGAAGCAGCTACAGGCAGCCGGTATGGAAAAACAGGTGATCGTATATCTCAATGAAAAAGAGCAGTACAAAGCCTGGCGCAACACAGCGCCCCAAGTGCCGCTGATGGCCAGTTTACCGGATGCGATCAGCACACCGGAACAGCTGGACAACTTCCTGAAAAAAGTGCGTATAGCCGTATTCGATAACATCACCACACCGGAAATGATGGCCGTTGCCAGGAAGTATAACGTTGCTATCTGGTTGGATGTGCAAACGCCCACCGAAGGGCCGGCCGACTGGCAGGCGGCCATGAGCAAGGGCATACAGGGCGTACAAACGGATCACCCGGAGGCGCTGATCAATTACCTCAACGCGAACCACCTCCGTGACGGGATAACCAGTACAGCACCGGTTCAATAATAGAAGGTATTCATCAGCGGTAGTCTTTTCGGTTGAAAAGCTACCGCTGATTTTTTTTGAAAGAGCGGCCATCTTATCTTTAGTGTTCATTGCAAAAAGATTATGGCAGCATTCAGGCATATACCATTACCCATCTCTCATAAATTATCATTGCCACAAAACCCGGCCGGTATCGCTATGCTGGCAGATGGCGGGTATTTGCTCAACTTCAGCGCAAAGCCGGAAGTGATCCGGTTGGATGCTTCCCTGCAGGAAGTATGGCGTAAAGATCTGGGCGCGCAAACCATCAACTATGTTACCTGCGAAGTAACGGCCTCCCCGGATGGCAGGCTGATAGCGCTTTCCGGCGAAACGTCCGTAAGGATAACGGACCACAACGGCGAATTGCTTTGGCAATACGACCACGCGCCCTGGTATCATTTCCTGGGCTCCGGTTGTTTCTTTTCTGCAGATGCAACATTTATGTGGTTCGTATCGCCGGAAGAACAGGATACATTGCACCGGCTGCGGTTATCAGATTTCACCATAACAGATAGCTACCCGCTGGAAACCAGCCAGGAGTGCGCCTATAATTTCCATTCCACGCCGGATGAAAACAAATTCCTGCTGGAAACGCCCGCCGGCCAGGACAGCATTACCCTCTATCTTGTTACCTTCAGCGAGGAAGCTATGACGGTAGAAGAATTAACGCAATGCAACGATCGTGTGGCCGGTAATTTTTCTCCCGATGGGAAAACGTTTATCACCGGGCCGCATTATAGTGAAGCCATACAATTATTCTCTTTCCCTGAAATGGAGAAAACAGCGGAGCTACCACAGGAAATATTGTTTGATATCAACGACCGGTACAAGGATGCCGAAGATCCGGACGATGTAAATTATACGGTGCTGTTTATCAATAATGATACTTTCCTTGTATTCACCAGGTTTGGAAGATTATTGTTAGTAGACCGTGATACCCTTACCTGCTTTGGAGAATTACTGCCGGAAGGATG
>JBCNPS010000224.1:0-10442 GCA_039593235.1 Chitinophaga sp.
TGGGCTTCCATCCGCAACCGGTATTGAATACTTCCCAAAACATTGACTATGTCATTCGCTGATTTTTTAAGTCTTGGTCCGTTGATCACCCTGTGCGCTGCCGCAGTGGTAGCCATGTTGCTGGTAGCGGCCTGGCGTAATCACCGCATTGTATACAGCTTTTCGCTGATCGCTTTTGGCATGGCAATGGCGGCGGTCATTCCTGCCATCAAATATATTCCGCACCCGGTGCCGCCGTTACTGGTGATCGATGAATTTTCCCTCTTTAATTCCGGCTTGATCCTGGTATCAGGGTTTATTATACTGCTGTTGTCATTTAACTATTTTGAGGAAAGGGAAGAGCGGAAAGAGGAATATTACATTCTCCTGTTGCTGGCTACTATAGGCGCTTTGGTGCTGGTAGTGAGCCGTCATTTTATGTCGCTGTTCCTGGGACTGGAAATACTGAGTATCAGTTTGTATGGATTAATTGCGTACCTGCGTGCCCGTCAGCGTTCAGATGAAGCGGGCATTAAATACCTGATGCTGGCGGCTTTATCTTCAGCGTTCCTGTTGTTTGGCATGGCGCTGATATATGCCTTCACGGGGCATATGGATTTTCCGGGTATAGGCGCCGCATTGCGGGAGGCAGGTTACCTGCCGGTGAGTGTGATGGCGGATTTTGGCCTGATGCTGATAGGCGTGGGCTTTAAACTGGGCATTGTTCCTTTCCATATGTGGGCGCCGGATATTTATGAAGGCGCGCCGCTGCCGGTGGCAGCCTTTATTGCTACTGTTTCCAAAGGCGCCATGCTGGTGCTGCTCATCCGTTTCTACCAGGATATTCACGGTAACGACTACCCGATGTTGTGGTGGATTGTGGCTATTATAGCCGTGGCTTCAATGTTTGCGGGCAACTGGCTGGCGCTTACCCAGCAGAATATCAAACGTATCCTCGCTTATTCTTCCATTGCGCATATGGGTTATATCCTGGTGGCTTTTTTATCCGGTGTGCAAACGGGATTGGAGGCGCTGGCTTTTTACCTGGTGGCTTATTTTATTACCAGTATCGGCGCTTTCGGGGTGGTGATTGTCATGTCCAGTAGCTTGCAGGATGCAGAAACGATTGCCGATTACAGGGGGCTGTTCTGGCGCTATCCCTGGGTGGCTACGGTATTTACGGCCATGTTGTTATCGCTGGCGGGTATCCCGCTTACAGCGGGCTTTATCGGTAAATTTTACGTGGTATTGGCAGGGGTGGATGGTCACCAGTGGTTCCTGCTGTTTATGCTGGTGATCAACAGCGTAATTGGCTTATATTATTATATCAGGCTGGTAGCAGCTATGTTTGCGGTGCCTGCAAAAGGGCAACAAACAATGGTGGTACCGGCCCTGCCTATGGCCGGTAATATTACCCTGGTTATTTTAACCATACTGTTAATAGGGCTGGGTGTATATCCTACTGCTATGATGGCGCTGATCCAGCAAATGATGCGGATCCTTGTTTAACCCGCCCTGTTCTGTTCATCGCTGGTACCGGTTTTCCTTTCACGGGCGGCTTTAATGGTGGCGCTGCCAAACTTATAGCTGAAGGAAAGGTTTACGGTGCGGAACTGCCAGGTATTGAAGATGCTCATGTTCAGGTTGGCAAATTCCGCAGCCCCGCGGTAGCTTTCATTCCGCAGGATATTGTTATAGCTTAATTTCACGGTAGCATTTTTATTCAGGAACATTTTCTGAACACCCAGGTTCAGGTTATACTGCGCATAGCCCCTGAAAATTCCAAAAACAAAAGGTGAGTTATAGTATCCCATTACTTCTACCTTAAAATCTTTCGGAAGGGTAATGGTGTTCGTGCTGCTGATATAACAATTAAAGTTATACCGGTAGTAAGGATCATTGGTAGCGGGATCTTCAAAACGGTATTTGTTATAAGAAAAATCAGCATTGTTATCACTGGTCCACCACTTTGTAACCTGGAAAGGCAGTGTGAACAGGATACTGTAGATATCGGTTTTATCGTAGTTACGCTCTGTGCTGATAGAGGCTTTGGTACTATCGTCCTGGGTAATAAATTCTTCCATCATATCCTTGATCCGGCTATAGCGGAAGGTAGCGATGTACTTATCTTTAAACGTATAGGCCAGTTCTGCAATGTTGCTGTACTGTGGCCGCAGGTAGGGGTTTCCCCGGAAGTAAGTATACTTGTCCAGGTAAAACATAAACGGGTTCAGCTGACCATATTGCGGTCTTTCTATCCTGCGCGACATCGCCAGGCTTACTTTATTTTTATCGTTCAGCTTTTGCTCTATGTTGATGTTGGGAAAGAAGTCGGTATAAGAACGTTTCACATTGGTGCCCGTTGTATAGGAAGTACCGTTGGATTCCGTGTTCTCTACCCTTAGTCCCAGCTGCAGGTTTGTTTTGTGTATTTGTTTTTTATAGGTGGCGTAAGCGGCATAAATATTTTCCTGGTAATTAAAACGATCACTTAAGGAAGGGGACGGTTTATAACTGCCATGAAACAGCGAGTCAAACTGCAACACATTGGTGGTGGTTACAAAGCTGGTTTTGGCGCCGGCTTCCAGTTTGCCTTCCTTTCCCAGGGGCCAGCTCAGATCTGCTTTAAGACTTTTGATGATCACCTGGGTGCCGCCCGTGGTGCGGATACTGTTGGGGTTGCGGTTCAGTTCTGTTTTGGCATCATACAGGCTGTCGTTCAGCTGCATGAGCCGGTGGTTATTGAACTGGGCATAGTCCGCATCAAAACTGATTTCGCGGCCGCCGGCTGTATCCAGTATGATCTTATAGTTCAGGTTAAGCGCAATGTTATCGAACTTATTATCATTGGTGGTAAGGGAGTTCACGATGGAATCCGCCGGCATATTGATCCGGCCGAGGTTTGCATCGCTGTAGATCTGGTTGCTGAAGGCGTTTTTATAGCCGTTGGCCAATATACCGATCGTTTGTTTTTCGGTGATAAAGTAGTCCATTCCCACCTTCAGGTAGTTGTTCTTAAAGCGGTTGCGTTGAAATATATTTTGCTGGAGATAGGTAGAGCTGCCGTCGCTTTCTTTTACGTTCCGGCTGTACTCACGGGTTACCTGGCGGGGATAGTCGCCCTGGTCGAAGTTGCCGAACAGGTTGAATTTTTCTGTTCTCCAGTTGATATTACCCGAAATACCATAGCGGCCGTATCTCGATTGGGTAAGGGTAGCATTTACGTTGCCATTTACCCCGGTCATTTTTCCTTTTTTTGTTTTTATGTTGATGATACCGCCATTGCCGGAGGCGTCATATTTAGCGGAAGGACTGGTTAATATTTCAATGGAAGCAATGCTTTCCCCGGGTGTTGTTTTAAGGAGATTGGTTAATTGCTCGCCACTCAGGTAGGTCAGCTTACCGTCGATCATAACGGTTACGCTCTGGCCTTTCAGGGTTACGTTTTCGTTGTTGTCTACCTGTACACCCGGAGCGCGGCGGAGCAGGTCCAGTGCGGTGTTACCGGCGGCGCTAACGCTGTTTTCTATATTCATTACCGTTTTCCCTGCAGAACTTTCGATAAACGGTTTCTGGGCCGTTACATTAATAGCCTGGAGGTTTTTTCCCAATGTATGCAACCGGATAGTGTCCAGGGTAACGGCTTTATGCGCGGCGCTAAGCTGGAAGGTTTTACTGTAGGTGGTATTATATCCCATCTGGGATGCCTGGATGAAATAGTGGCCGTAGGGTATTTTTTCAAAGGCGCAGTTGCCGCCGGCAGTGCTCAGCTCTCCTTTCACCAGGGTGGAATCCTTTATATTCCTCACCATTACGCTGGTAAAGGGCAGCGGTTTACCTTCATGGTCTGTAATTATCAGTGTAATTTTTCCTGTGGAGTTGGGCTGTTGTGCCAGGGTAGGGTGCGCAACCATAAAAAGCATTCCCAGGGCTACGATGATTGTTCTCATACTATCGTTTCCGTTGTAAAATTTCTCAAAAGCTAATACCAAAATATTGGGGCTGTTATTTCCTGCTGCAGTTTTCCTGATAATATTGAAGCGCCGATCTTAACACATCCTGTATTTTACCGAGGGGCATGTTTTCTGTTCCATTCATTATACACGACGATTGTGTAGTAGTACAGGCAGGTGCTTCCCTGAAATTTCCGAGGGTGATCAGGTAAATAGGCAGTTCATCCGGGTTGCTGGCGGAAAGGTAGCCACGGTTGACCATTTTCCCTCCGCATGCAATGATCAGCATCACTACGGTACTCAGGCTTAAAACGATAGCAACTTTTTTCATACCACAATTTTACTAAAGACGAACAGGTACGAAAAAAGTTGCACGAAAAGGGGGAATAATTTTACTGGATAAATTTATTTTTTTAGCAAACGCTGTATGGTAGCGGGTGAACGTTGTTCCAACAATACAGTACGGCCATCGCTTAGTTCTTCCAGCAGGCCATTTTGATAGTAGCGTACGGTAAGCAGCTCCAGCCCCTCGTTATAAACGATCTTAAACTGGTCGTGGAGGGTTTTGATCAGGAGCTCTATCTTCTCCGGGTTATTATCTATACAGCAGGAGAAATTGATCGCCCCGTTCTGCATCAGGTTAATTTTCACCTTCAGTCCGTGGAAGATCTCATAGATATCGCTGATCTTATCTTCTGTAATAAAAGAAAAGTCTTTGGAGGTAATGTTCAGTAGTACCTGGTTCTTTTTAAGCACAATAATGGGAGGCAGCTGTTTTATATCAGCGGTTTCCTTAATCACGGTGCCGGGCAGGTTCTTATCCAGGAAGCACTTCACCAGCAATGGGATCTGTTTGTTCTGTAACGGCTTAATGGTTTTCGGGTGAATCACCTGGGCGCCATAGTAGGCCATTTCTATCACTTCCCCGTAGCTGATCTCCGGTATGTTTATAGTATTGGGAAAGAGCTTGGGATCGGCGTTTTTCAGTCCTTCCACGTCTTTCCAGATGGTTTGGCTTTCGGCATCCAGCATATTGGCGAAAACGGCGGCGGAATAATCGCTGCCTTCCCTGCCCAGGGTAACGCTTTCGTTTTGATCGGTGCTGCCTATAAAACCCTGCGTAATCACGATATTGGTGTTATTGAACAGGGGAACCACTTTTTCGGTCACCTGGCGCTGGGTATAGGTCCAGTCTATATTGGCATCACGGAAGTTATCATCTGTACGGAAAATATCCCTTACATCCAGCCAGGTATTATGAAGTCCTACGCTGTTAAAGAAGGCGCTTACAATGGCGGTGCTAAGCAGTTCGCCCAGGCTCACCAATTGGTCATAGTAGTAGTCGTAGGTCCGCAAAGGTTTTTCGCCCAGCGTCCATTCCGCCTCCGTGAAGAATTGCTGCAGCTGGGTAAAAAGGGGATGTTCCTTTGTGCCCAGCAGGGCTTCGGCTACATTTATATGCTGTTGTTCAATGTTATACAGGAGTTGTGCGGCTATTTCCCTTTTGTGCAGGAAGAAGTTTTCTGCCACTTTTTCCAGCTCATTGGTGGTTTTAGCCATTGCAGAAATAACAATGAGGAGTTTTTCGTCCGGGAATGACTGTACAATCTGGGCTACCTGCCGGATACGTTCAACACTTTCTAAACTTGCGCCACCAAACTTGAAAACCTTCATATGATAGTTTATCTTCTTTTAAAAAATTATTCGGCAAAGTAAGACAAGTTTAGAATTGTTTTAAAATCTGTTTGCAGATAAATGACAGTTCCGTTAAAATAATTTCAATTGCCTAATTTCGCCCGTACAACCTAACGTTATGAATCTTAAGCAAAAAGTAATGACACTGGATGAATTTACCATCCAGGAGTTACGGAATTACCCGGGGGCTACCGGTCAGTTATCCGGTTTACTGCGTGATATCGGTCTCGCTGCTAAAAGGGTAAATGTGGAAGTAAATAAGGCCGGTATTGCTGATATCCTGGGGGAAGCCGGCAGAACCAACGTACAGGGCGAATCAGTAAAAAAGCTCGATGAATTTGCCAATGAGCAGTTTATCGATGCCCTGGAAACCAGTATTTACTGCTGTGGCGTAGCCTCGGAAGAAAATGAAAACTTCATCCCTTTCCATGATGAACATTCAAAAAAGTCGAAATACGTGGTGTTGCTGGATCCCCTGGATGGTTCCAGTAATATAGACGTGAATGTATCCATCGGCACTATTTTCTCCGTATACCGGCGGCTAACTCCGGAGGGATCGGAGTGTGAGCTGGAAGATTTCCTGCAGCCGGGCACCCGGCAGATTGCCGCAGGCTATATCATTTACGGATCTTCCACGATGATGGTATATGCTACCCGCCGCAGTGTGCAGGGATTCACCCTGGATCCGTCTATCGGCGAATTTTGCCTGTCGCACCCCAACCTGAAATGCCCGCCCGACAGTGATATTTTCTCCGTAAACGTGGGCTATTACCACCTCTACGAAGCCAAAACCCGTAAGTCGATCGATTATTTTATGGCAAGGAATGAAAACGACCGGATCTACCGGCACCGTTTCGTGGGCTGTATGGTAGCTGAAATACACCGTACCCTCATCCAGGGAGGTATTTTCATGTACCCCGCTTTTGGTAAATATCCCGCCGGCCGTTTAAGGCTTTGTTACGAATGTAATCCCATGTCCTTTATTATGGAAAAGGCAGGAGGCGTGGCCATGGCCAATGGCAAACAGCGGCTGCTGGAGCTGAAGCCTGTGCAACTCCACCAGCGGATGGCCATCTTTATAGGTTCCAAAATTATGATGGACACCTGGCAGCGGATCATCAACGAATAAGTATAAAAAAATAATATAAAAAACGGTGTATGGCGGATACAAAAGATCCCCTGTACACCGTTTTTAATTTCTGGCACCCGGCTTGCTAAACCTGGCCTGGTTTTAATAGTCATACTATTATTCTTTACTCATTTTTAATTATTAACCATTTAATTGCTATGTTGATTTTGAAGAACCAGCGGATCATTGCATTATTAGTAGCCTTGCTGGCCGTTATCCAGGTGAGTGCGTGTTCACGCGCTACCCGTGTGGCCGACAGCAGTAATGCAGGCGCCGGCATGGATGAACAGATCCTTTACTACACCAACAGGTTCCGCGCTTCCAAAGGTTTAAAACCTTTAGTGCTGAATGCCACCATCAGCCAGCAGGCCCGCCGTCACAGCAAGGATATGGCCAACGGCAGCACCGGGTTTGGTCATGAAGGTTTTGAAGAACGCGTAGCCAACGTGTCCAAAAAAATGGGCCGCGTAGCCAGCGCCGCTGAAAATGTGGCTTACGGCACACTTGATGCAGAAGCAGTAGTGAACGGCTGGATCAAGAGCCCGGGGCACCGGAAAAATATGCTGGGCGACTATACGCTCATCGGTATCGGCACCGCAGATAAAGGGAGGATCACCTTCTTTACACAGGTGTTTATCAAACAGTAATTTAGAAAGATGGGGGGCGGCAGCAAGCTGTCCCCTTCCTTTTTTTCGCATTCTTTCTGTAATTTGGCCCCATGGAAAAGAAAAAGATCATTGAGGTAAGTGACCTGGTGAAGAAATACGGGGAATTTACCGCGGTAAAAGGAATCAGCTTTGAAGTGTTCGAGGGGGAGATCTTTGGCCTGCTGGGCCCCA
Source organism: Chitinophaga sp. (assembly GCA_039593235.1). Taxonomy (GTDB): domain Bacteria; phylum Bacteroidota; class Bacteroidia; order Chitinophagales; family Chitinophagaceae; genus Chitinophaga. The sequence goes on from JBCNPS010000224.1 coordinate 7,596, forward strand.
ATGGCGCCGGCAAATCCACTACCCTGGAAATTATTGAAACCCTCCGGGAGAAAACATCCGGCAAAGTGATGGTAGGAGGATATGATCTTGACAAAGACCCGAATGATATCAAGAAGATCATCGGTGTACAGCTTCAGAGCTCCGGTTACTATCCCGGGCTGAATCTTACAGAACTTATTGAAATGTTTGGCGGCTTATATAACCAGCCCGTAGAGCCGATGAAGCTCCTGGCGATGTTTAACCTGGAAGATAAGGCCAAAGCAAAGTTCAAGGAGCTTTCCGGTGGCCAGAAACAACGGTTTTCCATTGCTACTACACTTATCAATAAGCCACAGATCATATTCCTGGACGAACCTACCACCGGCCTCGACCCCCAGGCGCGCCGCAACCTGTGGGACCTGATCCAGGAGGTACGCCGCCAGGGCACTACCGTGGTGATCACCACGCATTATATGGATGAAGCAGAGTTCCTGTGCGACCGCTGCGCGATTGTAGATAGTGGTCTTATCATTGCCATCGACTCACCGGATGCGCTGATCGACAAACTGGTTTCTTCCGGTTTTGAAAGAAAGAAGGAAGTGAAGAAAGCAAACCTGGAAGATGTATTTATCCACCTGACGGGAAAAGACTTACGCGAAGAATAAACCATGGAATCACTTAAATATCCTATCGGCCGCTTTGAAGCATTACCGGGTTATACCCCGGAAATGTTGCGTGGTTTTATTAACGACATCCGTTACCTGCCCCAGCTGATTGAGATTGCGGTGCAAAACCTGGACGAATTTCAGCTGCAAACGCCTTATCGCCCCGAAGGATGGACAGTAGCGCAGGTGGTACACCACCTGGCAGACAGTCACCTGAACGGGTATACCCGTATGAAGCTCGCCCTCACGGAAGAGCAGCCGGTGATAAAGCCTTACGAGGAACACCTGTGGGCGGAACTGCCGGATGTGCAGTTTACGCCTGTTAATGTATCCATTACCCTGTTACATGCGTTGCATCAGCGCTGGGTAAGCCTGATGGAGCATTTGCAGGAAAACGAATGGGAACGCACTTTTATACATCCAGCCAATGGCACCCGGCATAACCTGAAAACCCATGCCGCCAATTATGCCTGGCATGGTAAACATCACCTGGAGCATATCCTGCGCCTGAAAGAACGAATGGATTGGTAAAGCATTGTTATTATGAATATGGATTGGAAATTATTGTCGTCCGAATATCTTTTTAAAGACGCATGGCTTACAGCACGCATAGATACCTGCGAAACCCCCACAGGCAAAATTGTAGCGCCTTATTACGTACTGGAATATAACAACTGGGTAAATGGGGTGGCTCTCCGGGAAGACGGGCAGGTGATCATGATCCGGCAGTTCCGGCAGGGGGTAGGCAGAACATTGCTTGAAATTCCCGGTGGTACGATGGATCCCACAGACCCGGATCCTTTATTTGCCATGAAACGGGAAATGCTGGAAGAAACCGGCTATGCGTTCAAGGAATGGGTATCGCTTGGCACCATTGCTCCCAATACCGCCTCCAGCAACAATTACACGCATATGTTCCTGGCTACGGGAGGGGTAAAGGTACAGGAGCAGCAGCTGGATCATAACGAAGAAATTGAAGTAGTGATCATGCCCCTGGAAGAATTACAGCAACTGTTGCTGGACAACAAAATAGTACACAGCCTGCATACCACCTGCATCTTCTATGCGTTGCTGTATCTCGGTAAAATGACAATGAAATAATTACATCACCTCCGCTACAATAAAAAAGCTGCCGCAAACAAGGATCATATCGTCCGGTTGGGCATGTTGCCTCGCTGCCTGCAATGCAGCCTGCACGGAAGGATAAGCATGGCCATGTAACCCGCTCAGGGCAGCCATTTCAGCCAGCGCTACTTCATCCATCGCGCGTGGGATCTGTGCTTTACAGAAATAATAATGTGCAGTGGGAGGGAACAGGGGCAGCACTTTCTCTACTTCCTTATCTTTCACAAATCCTGTTACGATATGTAGCTGCTGGTAATTAACATGGCCCAGCTGCTGCATCACTTCACGGATGCCGGCTTCATTATGCCCTACATCCAGGACAGTGAGCGGGTGGCGCTGAATAATGTCCCAGCGGCCGCGGAGGCCCGTTAGTTTTTTTACATGGGAAAGCGCGTGGATGATATGGTCCCAGGTAATATGCCATCCGTTTTGCTGCAATATTTTCACGGCAGACAATACGCCCATCACATTTTTTTCCTGGTATTGCCCGTTCAGATCCAGTTGTAAGCGGTGCATCTGTTGTTGTCGTGTATCCAGTAACGTTATAGTGAACTGGTTGCTTTCGATGGCGCCGGAAGCTTCCAGCCATTCCTGGTCGGCAAAGTGGATGGGTGCGCCCAGTGTGTTGGCGGTATTGATAAACACATCCTGCACTTCCGATTGTGTTTCACTGATCACCACCGGTACACCGGCTTTGATGATCCCGGCTTTTTCAGCAGCAATTTGCGGGAGGGTATCTCCCAGGATATTTTTATGATCATAGCTGATATTGGTGATCAGCGATAGTTCGGGAATAATCACATTGGTACTGTCCAACCGGCCGCCAAGGCCCACTTCCACGATGGCAATATCCACTGCTTCCTGCTGGAAGTAGCTGAATGCCATAGCTACGGTGAGTTCAAAAAAAGAAGGCTGGATGTTGGTGATATGTGTACGCATCCTTTCTGTAAAATCCACTACAAAATTCTCGGATACCATTTGCCCGTTGATGCGGATACGTTCCCTGAAGTCGAGCAGGTGGGGCGACGTATATAACCCGGTTTGGGTCTTGGGCTGTGCAGGATCGACGACGACGGGG
>JBCNPS010000225.1:0-10436 GCA_039593235.1 Chitinophaga sp.
CAGGCTTACAGATGAACAACTGCAACAGCTTTTTGAACGTTTCTTTGTGATGAATGAAAAGCCGGATGAACAGTATAGCCACGGTATCGGGCTTACGTTTACCCGTCAGCTGGTAGAGCTGCTGAAAGGCAATATCAGTGTTTCCCGGGAAGACAGCTGGATTTCCTTTACCGTGCAGATCCCGCTTACCATAGCAGAAATGCCGGCTGATGGGGCGCCTGCAGATGATACACAGGCAACGCCTTCTTATCTGCTGCAGGCAATTACTGCAAAAACCGGGGCCGATACCATGATCCCGGTAATGGAAAGTAATAAACGGGCTTTGATAGATACACTGGACCAGCAGGCCACTATGACCATACTGGTGGTAGATGATGAACATGGTATCCGTTACCTGTTAAAAGATATTTTAAACGAGCAGTATATTGTATACGAAGCAGAAAACGGTAAGCAGGCGCTGGATGTATTGGCCAACGGCCTTCCGGACCTGATCATCAGTGATGTGATGATGCCTGAAATGGATGGCCTGGCCCTGTGCCGTAAGGTGAAAAATACCCCGGAAACCTGTCATATTCCCTTCATCCTGCTGTCTGCCAAAAGCGCTGTGGAAGATAGTATAGAGGGGTATGATTCCGGCGCCGACGCCTACATTCCCAAACCTTTTCATACCCGGCATTTGCAGATCAGGGTAAAGAAATTGCTGGAATACCGCGCACAGATCCGCGAGATCATGAAACAAAACGACATCGGCATTGCCATCAATAAAGAAGAAATACCCGATGCAGACAAACAGTTCCTGCAACAGATGCTGAAAGCGATCAATGATAACATGGATAATATAGACCTGGATGCCGGTTTCCTGGAAAAGACCCTGGCTATGAGCAAAATCCAGCTGTATCGCAAAATGAAATCGTTGTCTAATATGACTCCTTCAGAGTTTATTAAGCATATACGCCTGCAAAAAGCGATCTACTACCTTGAAACCTCGCAATTTTCCGTCGCGGAAATTGCTTATAAAGTAGGGTTTAATAATCATTCCTATTTCTTCCGGGAGTTTAAAAAAAGATATAACTGCTCTCCCAAAGAGTACCGGGTAAAGCAACAGCTGTAAGGCAGTTGCCTCCAAAATGCAGCCGGGAAGCCAATATTGCATAAGAAAGAAATTATAGTGTAGTTCCGTTACCTGCCACTTGCTGATCTTTATGCAGTAGCACAAGGCTTATTTTATTGTAATTAAACAGTTAACTGTAGTATGAAACAAAAAATGATATGGGCGTTTTTAGCATGGTTAATATCAGGATGCACCATTAAGGCTTTTTCTCAACAAGGTGCCCTGCATAATGCATCCTCACTTGAATGGCGTTTATGGGGATACCGGCAGGAAGGGTGGCGGTCGGATTTTGATTTTTCTACGTTCCGCGGAGGCAAGGCACAACACCGGGACATACCTGTAAAAGTACCCGGCTCCGTGAACAAGGCTCTGCTGGATGCAGGAATTATTAAAGACTGGAATATTGGTACCAACTATAATGAGGAAGAATGGATAGAAAACCGCAGCTGGGTATTTGTTGCCCGTATACCAGATAGCTGGATAGAAAAAAATAAACAAATATGCCTGCTTTTCAAGGGGCTGGATGATAACGGCACTGTGCTGGTAAACGGCAAGCCTGCAGGAACTTTCAATAACGCCTTTTTACCTTATAAGTTTGATATCGCCCCACTTTTAAAAGAGAATAACAATACATTGGCAGTGGTCTTTAATCCACCACCGCGCTACCTCGGGCAGGTTTACTGGACTTCCCGTATACGCGACTGGAAACCCAGGTTCTATTACGGATGGGATTGGATACCACGTATTGTGCAGATAGGTATATGGGATGATGTATTACTGGAAGTAAAAGATGAAAAACAACCGCAGATCGCACAGCTGAATGTGACTACAACTGCAAGCGAAACAGCGGATATAGGCGCCCTGAAAATTGTACCGGAAGGCTTGCACCCTTTCCTGGAAGGTACCGCCAGGATTACGCTCAAAAGTAATGATGGCATAACGGTGATGGACGAACGTGTTCCTGCGGCAGTATTTACCCATGGCAAAACCTGGGAAGGGTTGAAGGTGCGCCGCTGGTGGCCTAATGGCAGCGGGGAGCAGCCGTTGTATACATTGGTATGCTCCCTGACGGACGCACAGGGAAACATCACGCAGCAGCTTACCCGGCGGGTGGGCTTCAAACATATCAGCTGGCTGCCCGCCAAAGGAGCGCCCACAGCGGCTGATCCGTGGATATGCAGCGTCAATAATAAACCCGTTTTCCTGCAGGGGATCGACTGGACACCTATACGGCCCAACTTCGCCGATTTGCGGGAAAGCGACTACCGGAAACTGCTGCAAACCTATAAGGACCTGGGCCTGAACATCATCCGGGTATGGGGAGGTGGCTTCCCTGAAAAAGACTGGCTGTTTGACATCTGTGATGAATTAGGGATTATGATCCAGCAGGATTTCCCGCTTTCCTCCAGCGGACTGGATAACTATCCTCCTGAAACCCCCGATGAAATAGCGGTGATGTCGGACATCGCCCACAGCTACCTGCAAAAATACAAACACCATGTAGCGATGCTGCTTTGGTGCGGAGGTAATGAACTATATGAGTATGGAGATAAAGCAGCTGTTACTACCCGGCATAAAATGATACGTATGCTGGCAGATGCAGTACATGCAGAAGATCCCTCCACCCGTTTTGTTCCGGGATCTCCTTCCGGTATGAATATATGGGGAGGACGCGACAACTTCGGCAAAGGCATTAACTGGGATACGCATGGCCCCTGGACTTTACCGTTTTCTGAACAGGACAGTACCATGAACGCGGTAGTGGAATACTGGAAGGCAGACGATGCGCTGATGCACTCTGAAGTGGGCGTACCCGGAACCATGTCGGCAGCTATGATCAATAAGTACCGGGGAAGCTATCCTGCTATGCCTGCCGGTGAAAACAATCCCTACTGGAATGAATTTAACTGGTGGCTGAGCGACTGGAGCATGTATGTTAAAGAACGTGGCAATAAACCGCAACGGCTGGAAGACTTTGTGAACTGGAGCCAGGACCGGCAAACACAGGGGCTTGCCATTGCTTTAAAAAGTTGTAAGAACAGGTTCCCCGCTACCGGTGGTTTCATCATATGGATGGGACATGATGCTTTTCCTGCTCCTGTGAATACGTCTATAATAGATTTTGAAGGCAACCTGAAACCGGTAGTCCGGGAACTGAAAAAGATATGGCTAGCTCCTGCGCCACCTTACCGGCCATAACGATTTAATATTTGGGTCAACGCAAAATAAATTCCATGATATGATACGAATATTTACCTCTTATTATCTTTTACTACTGCTCCTTGTAGTAGCTACGGCGGCTTCCGCACAGGCGCCCACAAGCATCAGCCTGAAAGAAACAGATCCCGGTCAGAAAAGGGATCTTAGTATTCCGGGTTCCCGGATGGTGATCAATCCTTTTAATTTCCGTTTACTCTCCTCCGCCACCGCCTCTTCTTATTCCAACAGCCCGGCAATGCCGCTGAATGTAGGTTATCTCCACACCCAGTTTACTAACCGGGACGTGGAGAACCTGCTGGGCATTTATCATGTAAAAGGAAGCAATGGTCCTTCCGAATTACCGGGATGGGCAGCGAGTATTACGGATACTGCCGCATGGAAAGTGGAGAGCCAGGCGCACATCACTCCCGTAGCCAATGGCATGAAGCTGACTGTTGACGCCAGTGCATCGCCTGTATGGAAGAAGATGGAAACCACCGTAGTAACAAACATTGACGCTTCCTCCATTTTAAAAGTAACCACCTCCGGCGCTACGGGCCAATGGTCGCTGAAACTGGTGGCCAATGATGGTGCAGAAGTGAAGGTATTGCAGGGAGATACCAGCGGCACCGGTTCGTTTGTATTCAACCTCCAGGCGCTGACAGGCTGGAGTGGCACAAAGCAATTTGGCATACAGTTTTTCAGTATAGGGCAATCCTCTTCCGTTATAGTAAATGATGTACGCATTAACTACCGGAACACACCATTAAACACCTCCTGGACCGGTAACATGAACAGTACCGCCGATTGGCTAAACCCTGATAACGGCAGCGGCGCCGGCTGGTCCGCCAATAATAACGGCCTTACTTTCAGCGTAACGTCGGGCTTTCATTATTTCAAAACAAAGAACAAGATCACAGTCAATGTAGATGAATCTCCCACATTGAAGGTGGTGGTACCTGCTGCCACCGGTTTGTGGTCTGTAAAAGTAGATGATGGTTCTGGCGACGTAGCACTGCGGCAGGATGCTGAGGGCAGCGGGGAGTTTTACCTGAACGTGCCGGCAGCCACGGGGTGGACAGGTACAAAAACATTCGACGTAAAGATATATGCTATCAGCTACGGACAACCGGCTGCTGTTACAGTGAGTGAAATAAGCGCTACAAATAGTTTTTCAATGACCACTTCCTGGCAGGGCAATGTAACAGATCCTGCGAAATGGATAAAAGCAAATGCGCAATCCACTATAACGCAAACAAGCAGCGGTATGCGGTTTTCCGTGGCCTCCGCTACATCAACCGTGTCTTTCCGGACCGCATCATCCGTAACGGTGGATGTGGATAAAACACCATTGCTGGTATTAAACATCCCGGAAGCATCCGGTATGTGGTCTATGAAGGTGAATGATGGTTCAGGAGATATCGCGCTGCAACAGGATAACCGCAATTCAGGCAGTTTTGAGTATGATCTGCGGGCTATTACCGGCTGGTCCGGCGTTAAAACATTCAACATTGTATTTTACGCTATACCTTATAACGTACATCCTGCCTATGTAACGGTGGGGGATATACGTATGGTAGGTTCCGGCGGAACGCCTTCTGTTGTAAAGGCATCCTCCTACACTACAGAATGGACGCCGCATGACCTCCCGTTTACGGCAGCCTATATCGACAGTGCCAGCCTCAATGGTTACGATTATTTTTATGATAAACATTCACTGGTACGTAATATTACTTTTGCAAATGTATCTGCGGGCAATAACAAGTATATAATAGGAGGAAGTTATGCCGGTGATATCAGCTATTCCGGCGGCGTTGTGCAGGTAACAAGGGAATTTTATTCCTATGCTGTAAAGTCTGCTGCTTTTAACGGGCATCCCATAAAATATTACACCACGGCCACGGAAATGCAAATGGGCGGAGCATCGCTGGCAACGCCGCCTCCCTGTGGTTTCTGGGCTATAGAAATAGATGCCGGCGCCCTGCCCGGTAATATGCTGAGCCTTGTTACTGCTTTTGCCGGTAACGATGATGTGGCGTCGCTGCCCGGTTACCTCAGTACGCCGCTTACCGGCTCCAATGCGGTAAATGGCCATGCCACCCGCCAACAGTTCTGGGATAATTTTCTTACGAAAGTACCGCGTCCGTCAAGGTTTGATATCCAGGCGGTAGATAGCAAAGGCGTAACGCCCCAACAGGTGGAGCATGCATACTATACGGCTTTTGTGTTTATTGCTTCCAGCGTACTGGCGCCTGATCCGGGCGTATTTAATTATCCGCAGGTGGCGTGCAAGGCATCCCTTTGGGACGAAGGCGCGCCGCAGGCGCCATTTTCCGCTTCATGGGACAGCTTTACAGCTATGCAGCTGTATGGTTATATTGACCCTGCATTGTCGTGGGAGGCATTCAAAGGTGTGATGTCGTTAACCAACTCCGAAGGAGTGATTGCAGGTGAAAGCCTGCCCTCCCGCAAAGCGCAAACCGCCTGGCAGCTTTTCCAGGTGAACAAAGACACCGCCTCCCTGGCAGCGGTATACGCCCCGCTGTCGAGATATTTAAACTGGCGCATGAAATACCCGTACTGGATTTATTATACCCAGCAAGACACGGTACAGAAGGACGCAGAATTTGTTTTCTCCGCCCTGGTAGACCTGGCTTATATGCGCGAGATCAGCAAGGTGGTAATGAACGAAGATTCTGCCGCTGCCTGGGAACAAAAGCGGATCAGCTTCTATCAAAAATCCAAACCCTGGTTTTGGGCAACGCCTTCCGCCAAACCGGTACAGTATTACAATACGAACACCCAGGTGAGATCACAGGGGAATGTGTCGTGGGTAACTACAGGTTTTTATACAGACCTGCTTGCAGGCGACCAGTTAACGGGCATGAATAACCTGTTCAACGATAACTTTAATAATAGCTATAATTTCTACCTGGCTGGTGTGGCAAAATACCCGGATCTGAGTTATACTATTTACGGGCTTATTAACCGTGGCAATAAAACAGCCGCTGCCACTATGGTGGATGCTGCTATCCGGGAAACAGTACTTAGCGGCATGTTTTCAGAAGTAACCAGTAACAGCGGGCCCGCCTATCCCGAAGGAGTACGGCCTTCGCCATTCAGCGCCTGTTCCATTATTGATTTTGTATGGCTTAAAAATGGATTTGATTACGACAAAGGCTATCCGCATGTAGTGAATATTTTTGATGGCGCAAGAGGAGTGTCTAACATCAATTTTGGTGATCGTAGCCTGGATTTTACGGCTAATAATGGTAATTTCTCCTTCACGGGAAGTTACCTTAACCAGCCCACCTCTTTAACGTTGGATACTGCCCTGGTAGCCCCTGTGCCGCTGGGCGCGGAAGAAGCGGTGGTTCATCCCGGTCCCCATCTGCCTATGCTGATTTCCTGGTTAAAACTTTATCCCAATCCACTAAAGGATTATGTAAATGTGTCTTTTTACCTGAACAAAACAGCGTATGTGTTGCTGCGGATATTTGATCAATCCGGCAGAACCAGGGCTACACGGTATGAAAAATTGCCGGAGGGAAGCCATAACATGGTATTTGATACAAAGCGTTATGCACCCGGTGTTTATTATTGCAACCTGGTTACTCCCCGGGAGCGTAAAAGCAGGAAATTCGTAAAACTTCCCTAATCCCCGTTTGGCATACAGTGTTGATTGTATAAGGAGGCTGTCTTTCATATGGAAGGCAGTCTCTTTATCATTTTTACCGTTGCCGTAGTTTTCTTAAAAAAGAATTTTAAAAAGTATATTTTTAAAGGAACAGAAAACCAGTTTCTTTCCGATGTTTTCGAAATACAGCTACGGCCTGATAGTTTCCACGTTATTACTATCCTGCACCGCAAAGAACACTGCCCACCACAGCTGGCAGGTGTATGGCGGCAGTAAGGAAAATATTCATTATAGCGCCCTAACGCAGCTGGACACCAGCAATGTGGCACAGTTGAAAGTAGCCTGGGAGTACCATACCCGTGATTCGGCAGACCGTACACAGATCCAGGTGAATCCCATAGTAGTGGGGGAGCGGCTTTATGGTGTTTCACCACAGCTGAAATTATTTGCCTTACATGCGGCTACCGGCAAGCCTTACTGGGTGTTTGACCCGGTGAAAACCAGCGATAAAAACACTTTCCAGTTCAATCCCTGCAGGGGTGTTACTTATTACGAGGGCGATCAGAAGGAACAATATATTTTCTATACCGCCGGCGGCCGGTTGTATTGTATAAACGCCCAAAACGGGCAGCCGGTAAAAGCCTTTGGTGACAGCGGTTACGTGGACCTTCACCGGGATATGGGCCGCAACATGGACCAGCTGGATATCACATCCACCACACCGGGTACTATTTATAAAAACCTGCTGATCATCGGTACACGGGTAGGAGAGGCTGCAGGCGCCGCACCGGGTTATATCCGGGCTTACGATGTACATACGGGCCGGTTGCAATGGATCTTTCATACCATTCCCCAACCCGGGGAAGATGGCTATGATTCCTGGAATGATAAAGATGCCTGGCAGCATACCGGCGGCGCCAATTCCTGGGCAGGGTTCAGTTTGGATGAAGAAAAAGGCATTCTTTACGCTCCCGTAGGATCCGCCACAGATGACTTTTACGGCGGCAAACGCCCAGGCAATAACCTGTTCGCCAATTGTGTGCTGGCGCTGGATGCCGCTACGGGTAAAAGGATCTGGCACTTTCAAACAGTGCATCACGACCTGTGGGACAGGGACCTGCCAACCGCGGCGATGCTGGTGACGGTTAAGAAAGACGGCCGCAAAGTGGAAGCCCTGGTACAGGTAACCAAAACAGGATTTATTTTCCTGCTTGACCGGCATACAGGTCAGCCGCTATATCCTGTAACGGAAACGCCGGTGCCGGCAGATACGGCATTGCCCGGCGAATGGGTATCGCCCACGCAGCCCGTGCCCACTTTCTTTCAACCGTTTGTGCGGCAGTCGCTGCAGGAGAAGGATCTGAACACACTGGTAACGGATTCGTCTTACGCGGACATCCGTGCCCGGTTAGCTTCCTATAAAACCGGCCGCTTGTTCCTGCCGCCTTCCAAACAAGGTACCGTGATCTTTCCCGGCTTTGATGGAGGCGCAGAATGGGGAGGCCCTGCCGCTGATCCGGAAACGGGCATCCTGTATGTAAACGCCAGCGAAATGCCCTGGGTACTCACGATGGTGGATACAAAAAAACAGCAGGCCCCTGCTGTGGAAACACAGCTCCAGGCGGGGAAACGGCTGTACTCGGCTAATTGCATGTCGTGCCACGGACCGGAGCGTAAGGGGGGCGGTAATTTTCCATCTCTCTTAAATATTCATACCAAATATACTGCTACCACTTTCACGCAACTGGTAAATACCGGCCGCAGGATGATGCCGGCTTTCAAACAACTGGACAGCAGTGAGCAAAAAGCACTGGCCGTTTTTGTACTGGACCTGAAAACAAAACAACAGGAACCATTTACAGCGCCGCATAAGAACGTAGATGCATATACGAATTTACCTTATCATACTACCGGGTATAATAAATTTTTAACGAAAGAAGGATACCCGGCTGTAATGCCTCCCTGGGGCACCCTAAGCGCCATTGACCTCAACACGGGAGCCTTGCTCTGGAAAGATACGCTGGGCGATTATCCCGAACTGAAAGCTAAAGGTATTCACAGCGGTACGGAAAATTACGGCGGACCGGTAGTTACCGCGGGCGGCCTGCTGTTCATCGCCGCTACGGCCGACAGTAAATTCAGGGCATTTAATAAAAGAACGGGACAGCTGCTGTGGGAAACTGATTTGCCCGCCTGTGGCTTTGCCACACCAGCGGTATATGAAGTGGATGGAAAACAGTTTGTAGTGATTGCCTGCGGCGGCGGTAAACTGGGGAAGAAACCGGGAGACGCTTATCTCGCATTTTCACTTTAATAGTATTTATTCAACGTTTTAAATCGTTTTGCTATGAGTATTTCAAGAAGAAATTTCCTGTTGAAAGGTAGCCTCGCTATTGCCGGCGCCGCACTATTACCGGATCAGCTGCTGGCAGCCGCCGTACGCAAACCGGTACTGGGTATCCAGCTGTATTCTATCCGCGATGATATGAAGAAGGACCCATTGGGAACCCTGAAACAGTTAGCGGCAATGGGCTATAAAAACGTGGAACATGCAGGGTACAGTCAACGGAAATTCTATGGTTACTCCGCCAAAGAGTTCAAAAAACTCCTCGATGATCTGGGGTTGCTGATGCCAAGCGGTCACACCGTAATGGGCAGGCAACACTGGGATGCCGCAAAGAATGATTTTACCGATGAATGGAAATATACTGTAGAAGATGCTGCCGTTGTAGGACAACACTATGTGATCAGCCCATGGCTGGATGAAAGTTTGCGTAAAAACTACGACGATTTCAAAGCCTATATGGATGTATTCAATAAAAGCGGCGCGTTATGTAAAAAATCAGGGATGAAGTTTGGTTATCATAACCATGATTTTGAATTTGGTCAGCAGCTGAACGGTAAGAAGATCTTCGATCTTATTTTGCAAAACACCGATCCTTCCCTGGTGGCGCAGCAGCTGGATATAGGTAACATGTACCATGCCGGCGGTATTGCACTGGATATCATTAAGCAGTACCCTGGCCGCTTTGAGCTAATGCATGTGAAAGATGAAATTAAAACGGACAAGGGCGAAATGGGTGGTAAGTATGAAAGCACCGTATTAGGTAAAGGTATCATTCCGGTGAAGGAAGTGATTGATCTCGGTAAGAAATCCGGTGGTACCAAACACTTTATTATTGAACAGGAATCTTACCAGGGACAGGCGCCGCTGGATGCAGTGCGCGACGACCTGGCCGTGATGAAAAAGTGGGGATATTAAATTTTACAGCACAACAATAGTATTATGAAGATGAAAATGATGCCCGTTATGGCGGCGTTACTGTTATCCGTAAGCAGTGGCTTTACACAAACACCCCGCGCTTTTAAAACATGGACGCCGGCGGCTACCGACAGCGTTTATGCACTGGAAGGACAGGGATGGAAAACAGGAATAAAAAATTATTACGACCGCCTGCCGGCGAGATCAGAGAAGGAAGTACGGCCGCC
>JBCNPS010000226.1:0-10426 GCA_039593235.1 Chitinophaga sp.
TCGCAGGTCTTGTCGCGCGCCTGCAGGTCCAGCACCCGCAGCGCCGGTTGCGCCGGCTGGGTTTTCTTTCGGGCGACAGGAACTTGATGGCATTGCTAAGGAGGTTGTGGAACAGCTGGTTCATCTGCAGGGGGCTTACCGAAAGCCGGGGCAATACTTCCGCGTTGATGGTTACCTCATGCAGACCAATCACTACCTCGAAATCTGTCAGTACATTTTTAAGGATCTCGTTAAGATCTGTTTCCACAAAAGGATCTTTTACATGGATCAGGCGTGAGTAGTCCAGCAGTTCGGTAATGAGGAGCGACATGCGTTTTGCGCTTTGCATCACTTTATCGATGTACATCCTGGAGGTGTCTGAAAGAACGTCTTTGTTCACGTTGTACAACATACCGGCAAACGTCTGGATCTTACGCAGGGGCTCCTGTAAATCGTGGCTGGTTATATAGGCAAACTGTTCCAGTTCCCTGTTTGATTTTTCGAGATAGAAATTCGCTTCCACCAGTTCTTTGGTACGTTGTTCCACCATGGCCTCCAGGTGCACTGCCAGTTTCATGTACTGGGCTTCGCTTTCCTGGAGCGCCAGGAACAGTTTCTTTTTCTCTGTAATGTCGCGGGCTATTTTAGAGGCGCCTGTCACGTTTCCATGAATATCTTTTACGGGAGATATAGTAAGGGAGATGTCGATCAGCTGTCCGTCTTTCCGGCGGCGTTTTGTTTCAAAATGCTGCACCCGGTTCCCTGAGCGGAGTTGTTCAATGATCTTGGTTTCTTCGTTCAGCCTGTCGTCGGGAATGATGCGTGTAATAGGCGTTCCTTCCATTTCGCTGGCGGTGAACCCGAATAAGCGCTCTGCCGCCGGGTTCCAGCTGGTAATGATGCCTTCAGGCGTTTTGCTGATGATGGCATCGTCGGAGCTTTCAACGATCGCAGCCAGCCTGGAGCGGTATATGTCTGCATTTTGCTGACCCGTGATATCTACCAGCATATTGATAGCACCTTCCAGTTGGCCTGTATTGTCGAAGATCAGGTTGGGATATGGTTGCACCAGGCGGGTGCTGCCATCGGGTCTTTCTATCACGATATTTTTTCCTTTCAAGGGATCTTCTCCTTTAATAGCCAGCGCCATGGGGCAGCTATCAGGGTTTATGGGAGTAATGCCATCCGGTTCATACATTTTCCAGGAGCCGCACCAGAGGTCGGCGCCGGCCACCGGTGTTCTGCCCCAGAGGGCAACGGCGGCGTCATTAAAAAGGAGTATGCGTCCTTCTTTATCGCAGGTATATACTGCCACAGGCAATGCTTCCAGCAGTTGCCGGTAATGCATATCCGCATGCTGATGGCGGAGTTTTTCCCGGCATATCCGGATATCGGCGGCCATGCCTGCCAGGTAACCGTGATAGGCTTTGTGCGCCGGCGGTGCATTGTGAAAGGTTTGGGCAGCAGGCAGGTGCGCATAACCTGCAGGGACGGACACGGTAAAAGTGCTGCCCTCTCCGGAAACGCTGCCGATATGCAGGTCGCCGCCATGTGCCAGTACGCTTTCATTTACCAAAGTTAATCCATGACGATGACGGGCGGGGGCCTGCAGGGAGGCCCTGATTTCAGCCAGCAGTCCCGGTGTAATGCCAACACCCGTATCAGCAACGGAAAGCATTACACGGTTGCCTTCCTGGCCAAGCCTTACCGCAACGCCGCCCTGCAACGTATAGCTGAGGGCGTTAGTAAGTAACAGCAATACGATCTTTTCCCAGAGATCTCTATCTATATATACATCT
The DNA here is from genome assembly GCA_039593235.1 of Chitinophaga sp. Classification (GTDB taxonomy): domain Bacteria; phylum Bacteroidota; class Bacteroidia; order Chitinophagales; family Chitinophagaceae; genus Chitinophaga. The sequence goes on from JBCNPS010000226.1 coordinate 1,779, forward strand.
TCCGGAAGCGTATCCAGGTTAATCACCAATGTTAGTCCCGCTCCGCGGATCACGGGATCCAGTTGTTCCAGCAATGCCCTGGTGAAAGCTGCCAGGTCTGTTTTAACAAACGCAGGTGCGTTCCCGTTATGCCGTGTAGCGCCCATAAACAGGATGCCTGTATCGCCGGCATCGTCCTTTACCGGGCTGCCGCTAAAGCAGTAATTACCTCCATCGGGTTGCATCAGCTGCAGCTGCGGAATATTGGCGGGGGCAGTTTCCGGGGAAGATGCAGTGGCAGTCCATATAGCAGGCCATACCATTACGGCGGGCTGCCCCATGGATAACGGGTGCTGGCTGCCCAGCAGTTCCCTGCATGCATCATTATATATAAGAATACTTTCGTTGCCCCAGCATAACAGCATGGGGTGTGCGGAAGAGAGTAAGATCTGTATGCAGGTTTTTAAACTTTGCGACCACTGGTCCACCGGTCCCAGGGGCGTGGCGGCCCAGTTGAAAGAACGGATCAGTTCACCTGTTTCCCCCCCGGGAGGAAAACTATTTAACGCGGTTGCCGGCTCACTCAATTTCGCCTTTGTGGGGGCATTCATCATGGTACAAAATATAAAATCCTAAAAATACTGGTTGATCCTTGCTATGGGGATGCCATTAAAATTCCACAACCAAACATAAAAAGCGTGTAATAAAATGCACAGTTGCCGTTTACTCCTGTTTCAATATGAAACTGATCCTTCCGTTCGTTTCCATGTACGCCTGCGCTACTTCTGTGAGGGACCCTTTCAGGGTTTCCAGCCTCAGGCTTTCCATCAGATCGGATTTACTAAGGCAGGCCTTATTCATATTATCCCACTTAATTTCGCCTGCATCGTACAACAGCAGGGGCTTTCCTTTTACCAGCCGGTTGATCATACTGCTTTTCAAAGAGATCCAGGCCAGGCTCCTGTTAATGGCCACCATTACGGCAGCAGCGGCTACAGTCCCTTTAAACGGGGAGGCGCCTACAATCACCCTGGCCAGCACTGCTCCCATTATAATTACAATAATCGTGTCGAAAGCAGACTTTTTACCAAAAATGCGCATACCACCCAACCGGATGAGGACCAGGGTAACAAAATACATGACTACCGCCCTTACAGCCATCTGCAGAACGTCCAGCTGCTCGCCTTGTCCCCACAGCGTAGCCAGGGTATTCATTTTTCGGGGAATTTTATCTGCTCATAGGCAGGAGCTGCTTCTATATATCCTAATGGGGTAAATTGTTTTCCTTCCTGCTCATTATAGGAAATAAAGAAATGTTCTATTTCGCGGATCGTTTGGGAAGCCACCGCATCTACTCCCTTGAATGTTTTCGATACTACGGGTACAGCAATATAGCGGTCGTTGCGCACTATAGTACCATCCCTCTCCTTTTGTTCAGCTTTTATGGCGCCCAGCAACCGGCATTTGATCAGGCAGCCGGGAAAGCTTTTAAATTCAGAGATCACCATCACATCCAGCGGATCTCCGTCTGCTCCCCTGGTTCCGAGGATAAACCCAAAATCGTAAGGGAACACCATACCGGCAGGCAATATTTTATTAAGGACAAAGAACCGTGACACGGGATCATAATCGTATTTTTCACTACTCCCTTTAGGTGTTTCAATGACAACTGGTAGCTCTTTAATGATCATACGCACATTTTGTTGGTCTTGTTAAATAGGATAAAGAGGACTCAACTGCGAAGAAACAAAAAAAGGACCAACCGGCACGCATAAGGCATAATGATTGTACCGCAAAAGATAAACTTTATGACTATGGACAGCTTTAACATACAACTCAACAACCACGAAACGGGGGTTACGCGCCGCGATGAAGATGTATTTATTGTTCGTCTTCCTGAAAAAACAATGTACCTGGAAAAGCGGCAGGACAATGAAGGGGCCAACCATTGGTTTGAACAGGGCAAGGATAATGAAACGTCTCTCACCGCCGATATAGGCGCCGCCATAGAGAACTGGCTGGCGAAAAATAATTCCTGACTTTATTTTACATCCCCTGCTGCCTGCTTATCATGCAGGCAGCAGGGGATTATATCACTTATTACCTTTATTAAAGAAGATAAACAATCCATCTTTACCGGCTACTATCACATCTTTTTTGCCGGAGCCGGTAAGATCGTGTGTTACAAAATACAACCCCGCTCCTTTTGATCCGTAGCTGATCACCTGTTTGGTAAATGAGCTGCCGTTCCATTTGAAGTAGTAGATACCGCAGGGATCATCAGAGCCTGGATCATGATCATTATGCGCGCGGTAACGTTTGCCGGTTACCAGTTCCGGCTCCCCGTCTCCATCTATGTCTTCCCACAGCATGGTATGATATTGTGAATTGAAAGGATCGATGGCGTGTTTGATCCATTGCCGTTTATTTGTTTTGGGATCTTTTTTCTGCTCGTACCAGTCGAGCCCGTAATCATGCCCCTGCCCTGCAATCAGATCGGGCAGCCCGTCTTTATTTACATCCGCCACTATCACCGGTACGCTGGCGGTGCCGAGGTTAAACTCCGGGTGAAAGGTCCATGCGGCGCTGTAAGGAGCTGCGGGCGCTTCTATCCATCCTTCGGGTACTACCAGGTCCGTACGGCCGTCGCCGTTAATGTCGCCGAAGCCCAGGCCGTGGCCGGATTTGCGGTCCAGTATTTTATGCGCCGTGAAGGCGGCGCTGCCTTTTGTATGATGGTATACCACCAGCGGATCATTGGGTGTATTGGGAATGATTTCCGGTATGCCGTCGCCGTCCAGGTCCCAGGCGCGGGTGGTTTCAATATTACCGGGCGTGGCTATCACATGTTCTTTCCATTCCGAATCGTTGCCGGGGTTTTCTTTCCATACCAGGGTTTTGCCAAACCAGCCGCCGGTGATGTAGTCCATGCGGCCGTCGCCGTTCACATCAAACGGAATGGTGGAGAAATCGTCCCAGTATTCGCCGAATTGTTTTACCGGGCCAATGTAATGCCGCGTGAAATAAGCCGGGCCTTCATACCAGTAAGCGCCGGATACCAGGTCGGGCACCTTATCATTATTCACATCTATCACGGCTACTGATTCATAACTTTCTGCAGCGATGGGCCGTTTCTCAAACTTCAGCGGCGCCGGGCCTTTGGCAGCCTGACCGGCGGCTGTTACAGCCAGCAGCATTAAACCGGCAACAGGAACAAGATGTTTTTTCATATTGAACAGTTAAAACGTGGAATAGAACAAGATAGTAAATACCCGCAATAAACTGTCCTGTAGTGTCCTGACGGGTCAGGAAAGGTCCCAGATGCCGGCGGCCCTTTCCAGTTCCACGAGGGCCGCCGCGTAGCGGAACAATGCCCGCCGGTAATTTTGCTGCACCTCGTTCCAGGTACGTTGCGCGTTTAATACTTCCAGCAGGGAAATTTCTCCCCTTTTGTAGCTGTAAATCTTTCCCTGGAGCACCTGTTGCGCACCGGTGAGCAGGGATTGTTCATATTGTTGTACCTGTTGCTGTGCAGCATGATAATTATACCATGCCTGGGTTACTTCTGTTTGTACCTGCAGCAGTGCTTCTTCATAAGTTACACCCGCCTGTTTGATGGCATACTGAGCGCTGTGCAGTTCTCCTTTATAGTGATTGGACCATTTCAGGGGGATGGCAATACCGGCGCTGCTGGCAATATAGCGGGGCGTGGGTGCAATGATGCTGGTAGCTTCTGCATTGGATCCTACGCCTGCATTGATGCCGAGGTCTATTTTGCGGTTGGCCTTTACCAAAGAAAGATTTTTTTCCGCTACTGATCTGGCCGCGTTGGCAGCGAGTACATCGGCCCGGTTTTGTTGTGCATAAGCAATTAGTACCGGTAAGCTGAACTCCCTTTCCAGGCGGGTGAAATCGCCCGCCGGCAGCAGCAGTGTATCGCCATGGGAGCGGCCTGTATTGTTGTTCAGCTGCAACAGGGCTGCTTTAACATCCGCCTGTTGCTGGTACAAACTATTGAGCAGCTGGCTGGCTTCCAGCGCTGATTGTCGTGCATCCGTTGCCGTTATTACCCCTTTCTGAAACCGGATGGCGTCTGCATCTGCCAGTTGCCGCATGATGCCCGCGGCTTCCTGTTGTACCCACAGCAGTTCCTGTTGCAGCAGGGCGTTGTACCAGGCGATGGTGGCATCGGCGCGGAGGCCGCGGAAGTAGTCCTGCAGCTGCGCCTGGCTGAGTTCCAGCCCGCTCCTGGCCAGTGCTATCCTGGCTTTTCTTTTACCGCCCAGTTCCAGCGTGGTGCTGATACCGGCGTTATACCCGTAAGATAATTTCAGCAGCCGGTGCTGGTTATCAAAACCATCCAGCGTAAGCTGGGGATCGGGAAATACTTTGGCGCTTTCTATACCTGCAGTTGCGATGCTTACATTGTATTGCTGCGCGGCATAACCGAGGTGCTGTGTGGCTACCTGGTGCAGGTAGTCCGCCAGGGGCAGCTGCTGAAAAGCAGTGTCGGCCTGCGCCTGCGCGATGCTGTGAATGACTGTTGCCAGCAACATCTGCCCGAAAAATTTATATAAGAAGTTCATATTATTATTTATTCAGCGGTCCATTTTTTTCTATCATATAATACAGGGCGGGTAATACAAACAGGGTGATAACGGTGGCTAACAGTAACCCATATACGATAACGGTGGCCAGGGGCCGTTGTACATCCGATCCTATGCCGGTGGCAAACGATGCAGGCAGCAGTCCCAGGGCTGCCACGGAGGCGGTCATGAGCACCGGCCGGAAACGGTTACGCGCGCCTTCTATCACCGCTTCCATCAGGCTATGGCCCTGTTTCCGCAGCTCGTTGAGCTGGGCTACCAGGATCACCCCGTTTTGCACGGCTACGCCAAACAGCGCAATGAAGCCAACGGCAGAGGATACGTTGAGCGTCATGCCGCGGATGTTGAGCGCCAGCATACCACCGAATAACGCCAACGGCACTACGCCCAGGATGAGCCCTGCCTGCCTGAATTTGCCGAAGGCGCCGTACAGCAGTAAAAACATGATGGCTAACGCCAACGGCACTACGACGAGCAGCTTACTATAGGCGCGGTGCTGATTTTCGAACTGCCCGCCCCATTTGATGGTATATTTTCCGTGGTCGTATGGCACGTTCTTTTCGATTTGCTGTTGTGCGGTTTTGAGGAATGTGGTAAGGTCATTGCCCCGCAGGTTCAGCTTTACCGTGAGGTGGCGTTTGTTCCATTCGCGGGTAATGGTACTTTCACCCGTGGCCGTTTTCACGGTGGCTACCTGTGCCAGCGGGATCTTAGCGCCGGTGGCGGAGGTGAGCATCAGGCCGGCGATCTTGTCCGGTGTATTGCGACTATCCTCTGCATAGCGGCAGGTAACGTCAAATACCTTGTTGCCCGAAAACACCTGTGATACGGCTTTTCCACCGATCGCCACTTCTATCAGTTCTCCCACATCGCTTACATTCAGCCCGTACCGGGCAATGGCGTCCCGGTTTACCGTGATCTGTAACTGCGGTAAAGGCGGCTCCTGGTCTATGGCTACATCAGCGGCGCCTTTTACCTGTGTTAAAGTAGTGGCTACGTCATCGGCTATACGGCGTGTTTCTTTGAAGTCGTCGCCGTATATTTTCACCACCAGTTCACTGTGGGCGCCGGAGATCTTATCCATTACGCCATCGATCATCGGCTGACTGAACCCTACGCTGTAACCCGGCATAGCGGCGTATTCCAGGGCCAGGTCGTTGATGAGGTCCGCCTTTGTGCGGCCATGCTTCCACTCGCGGTAGGGCTTCAGGCCAATGCTGCATTCAAAATGAGAGGCGGTCCACGGGTCGGTGCCGTCATCGTTGCGGCCCGCCTGCACCATTACGTAAGTCACTTCTTCATACTTCATGGTGTGTTGGCGGAGACTGTCACTCATTTCTTTGGAGCGTTGCAAAGAGATGCCCGGTGGCAGCTGCACCTGCAGCCAGATGGTGCCTTCATCCAGTGGCGGGAGAAAATCCTTCCCTACAGTGAAGGACAACACCACAGCGCCGGTGAGGATAAGCCCCAGCGGAAGGAACACCCGCTGCGGTTTATTCATCAGCAGTTGCAGGTATTTTTTATACGTGTTGGTGAGTTGTTCCAGCCATTTATTATGATACAGCTTACGGGGTTTGCGGTATACGGCGTATGCCAGTCCGGGTATAAGCAGCAGCGCTACCGCCAGCGCCCCCAGCAGGGCATAACCTACGGTGAAAGCCATGGGGGTGAACAGCTTGCGCTCCACCCTTTCAAAGGAAAACAAAGGCAGGTAAGCCGTAATAATGATGATAGAGGAAAAGAGCACCGGCCTTGCTACCAGCGTGGCTTTCTGCGCAATGCTGAGTTCCGCCAGTTCCGCCGCGGGGTCGTCTTCTCTTTTTTTGAGGATGGCTTCCATCATTACAATAGCGCCGTCTACAATGATCCCGAAATCGATAGCGCCGAGCGATAATAAATTGGCGGGGATATGCGTGAAGTACATGGCAATAAAGGCCATGAGCAATGCCAGCGGGATGGTGATGGCTACAATGAGCGCGCCGCGCCAGTTGCCCAGGAAAATGATGAGCACCACCAGTACCAGCCCTATCCCTTCCAGCAGTGTATGCGATACCGTATGAAGGGTGTTGTCGATCAGTTGTGTCCGGTCCAGGTAAGGACGGATGGTAACCCCTTCGGGGAGGATATGCTGGTTCAGATCCTCCACTGCGGCGTGGATGCCTTCCAGCACCACGGAAGGGTTTTGTCCTTTCAGGAGGAGTACAATGCCTTCGTCGCCTTCGGAATAGTTCACGTGGCGATCCGTGTAACCCAGGATGCCTTTGCGTTCCAGGTTGCCGAGCTTTAGTTGTCCCAGGTCTTTCAGGAATACCGGTACGCCGTTCACGGATTTCACTACTATATTGCCCAGGCTCTCCAGTGTTTTCACAAGGCCTATGCCGCGCACCACGTAACCAAGATCGCCCATGGTGAGCACGCTGCCGCCGGTGTTAGCATTGTTGTTACTGATAGCCGCCTGCACATCCGCCAGGGAAACATGGTACTGTTCCATTTTCTGCGGGTCAATTTCCACCTGGTATTGTGCGGTAATGCCGCCGAAGTTGGTTACATCCGCTACGCCCGGCACCTGTTTGATGCGCGGGATGATGGTATAGTTCTGCAGTTCGGTAACTGCTTTCAGGTCGTGGTTCTTACTTTCAATAATGTAGCGGTAAATTTCGCCGATGGGTGAAGTAAGCGGGTCCAGCCCGGGTTTGGCGCTGGAGGGCAGTTCCACTTCTGCCAGTCGTTCCGTAATGCGTTGGCGCGCCCAGTAGTCGTCCATCCCATCTTCAAAAACAATGGTTACTACAGACAATCCGAAGGTGCTTTTGCTTCTCATTACGTGCATGCCGGGCATGCCGTTGAGTGCGCGTTCCACGGGAACGGTGATCTGTTGTTCCACTTCTTCCGCCGCAAGGCCGGGCACCTGTGTTACCACCTGCGAGGTAACGTCTGCAATATCAGGATAGGCTTCCACAGCCAGCTGTTTCCAGGAGTAATAACCGAAAAGCGCCAGCAGCAGGAACAATGCAGCAAACAGCCAACGCCGTTGAATGGCGGTTGATATTAATTTCTTCATAAGCGTAGTTATTTTATACCGGAGAGATAGAAGGCGCCTGTTGTAATAATCCGTTCGCCGGGCTGTAACCCTGCGGTAACGATCACCTGCGCACCGTTGGCGCCTGTAGTGGTAATGCTTCGTTTTACGTATTTCCCGCCTGCCGCGGCTACCCATACCACGGGGGCGCCACTGCTTTGCAACAGGGCTGTAACAGGGATCTGCAGGGCGTTTACCGGTGGGGCGGAGAAACTAACGGTTACGTACATACCGGGTTTTAGTGCATGATCGGTATTCATAACACTGATAAGCACTTCTATGCTGCGGGTATCTTCATCTACCAGGGCATTGATATGATATACTTTTCCTTTGAGCGTAACGCCGGGCAGGGCGGCTACTTCCACCTGGCATTCATCGCCGGTGTGAATAAAGCGGATATCTTTTTCCTTTACCTGGCCGGCAATCCATAGAGCGGATACATCTGCAATGGTGGCTACACTGCCGGCATCTTCCTTTATATACTGGCCCAGTATTACCTTGTTGGCAATTACTTCGCCGGCCACCGGCGCTCTTACCACCAGTGGCTGGCCCAGTACCAGTGTAGCAGGATCGGCTTTATAGAGACGGATGCCCATCTGCGCATTATCGTATTCCTTTTGCGCTACTGCCAAAGCGGTTTGTGCTTCTTCCAGGTCCTTTTGTGTGCCTACGCCGTTATCTACCAGGTCCTGCTGGCGTTTGCAGGTTTTGCGGGCCTGTTCCAGCTGTACTTTCTCCTGGAAAAAAGTTTTCTGCGCCGTCATAAAATCCGCCGAGCTGATTTCAAACAGGGGCATATCCGGCGTGGTTTTCATGCCCAGCTGCAGGAAGGATTTGGTAACCCTTCCGGCAAAGGGCGGGGTTATTTCCGCATACTTTGTGGGGATCACTTTTACCGTGCCGGCGGTACTGCTTTTTTCACATCATTGTCTTTGAAGTAGCCTTTTTTGTTATCTTCAAACATTGTTGGTGGTACAGCCGCC
>JBCNPS010000227.1:0-10415 GCA_039593235.1 Chitinophaga sp.
ATTCCAAACTGGTAGACCTCCCGGGTAAATTACAACTGGTAACAGCTGCAGAAGCCTGGTTCCTGAAAGCAGAAGCGGCTGCCCGCGGATGGGCCGGCGCCGGTAATGCACAAGCCAATTATGAAACCGGTATACAAACATCCTTTAATCAATATGCACTTGGCAGCGCCAGCACTTATTATAACAATGCCACTTCCCTGCCTGCTGAATATATTGATCCCAAAGCAATGACAGCCGGGCAAAATGATATTAAAAAAGGCTCCCAGTACCTGAGCACCATCACCATTAAATGGGAAGAAGGCGCCACCTTCGATAAAAAACTGGAACGCATCATTACCCAGAAATGGATTGCTAATTTCCCGGAAGGACAAGAAGCATGGAGTGAATTTCGCCGTACCGGTTACCCGAAACTGTTCCCGGTGGTGGTGAACAACAGTGGCGGGAAAGTGAGTACTACTGATTTTGTTCGCAGGGCGCCATTCCCCAGTAATGAATACTCCACCAATGGCGCTGGTGTTTCCAAGGCCGTTACTACGCTGAGCGAACCGAAAGACGTAGGCGGTACGCACCTTTGGTGGGATCCTAAAAAATAAAACTGAACATTCTTATTTTGAATCGCGTGCATAAAAAAGGCCCGTCCTGTTGAGGGCGGGCATTTCTTTGCGAATTTTGTCTGACTCAGGATTATGATGATTTCGCTGATTTCGCTGATTTTTATTTTTATAAAATGTTAGGAGAGATGAGAACGGATATATCCGCTTTCATCTCTCCCAGCAATAATTACAAGTATCCAAAAAATAAAAATCAGCGAAATCAGCGAAATCATCATAATCCTGAGTCAGACAACATCCGCTCTTTTACTTTTGAAAAAACTGGTGGAAGAACAGCAACTGGTACTTCACAGCATTTGCCCAGTAGTTCCAGTCATGTTGTCCCGGGCGTTCCGTATAGTCGTGATCGATACCTGCCAGTAATAATTTTTTATGAAGATCCCGGTTTACATCAATAAAGAAGTCCTTCACCCCGCAATCAATGATCAGCGATAATGCGCCGGACTTCAGGCCGTCTACCTGTTTCATTACCGTATAGTCGTACCAGTTAGCACCATCCGGTCCGGGTTCGCCGAGGCGTTTTTTCAGGTCCCAGTTTTTTGGGAAGGGGCGGATATCCACGCCGCCGCTCATGCTACCCGCAGCTCCAAACACGTCCTGGTGGCGGATAGCAAGGAATAACGCGCCGTGGCCACCCATGCTCAGGCCGGCAATGGCGCGGTGAGCGGGTTCCGGTAATGTTTGATAGTGCTGGTCTATATATTGCGGGATTTCCTTTGATACATAGGTTTCAAAGCGCATGGAACTATCTACCGGGCTGTCAAAATACCAGCTGGTTACTGCACCGTCGGGGCATACGATCATACACTGGTAAGCATCCGCCAGTTCCTTGATAACCGGCACATTGGTGACCCAGTTGGCGAAATTGCCGCCGGCGCCGTGCAGCAGATATACTACCGGGTACCGCTGCGTAGCGTTTTTATAGGTAGCGGGGGTAATCACCACGCATTTGTAGGCGCGCTTCATTTTGGCGCTAAGAATAGATACGGTATCTACATCCGCTGCCCTGGCCGTTTGCGACAGGCATATCAATAATAAAAAACGGGCTATTGCTTTCATAAATTCTGGCTTTTAAGGAATCTTAAAAAGTAAGGCGGCTACCATCTATGATGATAGCCGCCACAAAATATAAAATAGCTTGTTTATTTTATACTGGCTTTCTTCATTGGGTTATCGCCACTGGATGCGCCGCGTACGCCGCCGGTTGATTTAAACAGCTCAAACCTGGAGGTTGCGGCCTCACGGGGCCAGCTGTTATTGCTTTCGTCTATATCGGCGGTTTCACGCTGTGGGTCCAATTTCACGGCCACTACCTGTTTGTCTTTCGCAAATACTTTTGTTACTTCATTTTCATTTTTGCGCCAGATATAAGCGGAGATGCGGTCGGTTTCTTTAGTGCCGTCTGCAAAGGTCCATTCAATAATGAGCGGCATTACCAGCCCTCCCTTATTGGAAAATGTAAGCTGGTAGAAGTTCTTCTTACTATCGTACAACACTTTTTCTTCTTTGCTTAAGCCGCTGTAAAACTGGTTATAGGCAGCTTTATCTTCCTGGCTTACTTCGAAGCGGTTCCATTTGCTGTAGAAGTCCTGCAGGCTGGTATCCTGGTCCACTGCGAATTTCACGCCTGCGGCTTTGTTCCGCTGCCGGGCGATGTGGTCCATATTTTTATCATAGGTGGCCTGTTCGTTTTTGGCGGTTTCTTCGGGGTTCTTTCCATCCATGCGATACCATTTTACGCTGTCGATAGAGATATCTACCGGTTCAATTCCAAAGAACCATCCGCGCCAGAACCAGTCCAGGTCTACTGCAGATGCATCTTCCATGGTACGGAAGAAATCGGCCGGGGTAGGGTGTTTGAAAGCCCAGCGGCGTGCATATTCACGGAAGGCAAAATCAAACAGGTCGCGGCCCATGATGGTTTCCCGGAGAATATTCAGTCCGGTTGCCGGTTTTGCGTAGGCATTCGGCCCAAACTGCACAATGTTCTCGGAGTTTGTCATGATAGGTTCCAGCTGATCTTTCGGCATCTTCATATAATCCACAATCTTATGGGCAGGGCCACGGCCGGACGGGAAGTTGCTGTCCCACTCCTGTTCCGCCATAAACTGGCAGAAAGTATTGAGTCCTTCATCCATCCAGGTCCACTGTCTTTCATCGGAGTTCACGATCATGGGGAAGAAGTTATGTCCCACTTCATGGGTGATCACCCCTATCATACCGTTCTTTGTTGCTTCGCTGTAGGTACCGTCCTTATCGGCGCGGCCGTAGTTAAAGCAGATCATGGGATATTCCATACCATTGGCTGCTTCCACGGAAATAGCCACCGGGTAAGGATATGGAATAGTATGTTTGGAATAGGACTTAAGGGTATGCGCCACTACTTTGGAGGAATACCTGCGGTACAGCGGGTAGGCTTCGGGGCCATAATACGACATGGCCATTACCTTATTGCCTTCCACATTGGCAGCGAGTGCATCCCATACAATGCGGCGGGAAGATACCCAGGCGAAGTCGCGTACATTCTGCGCTTCATACACCCAGGTGTTTGTTTTACCGGAGTGGCCCTGCATGGCTTTCTTTGCTTCGTCGAGGTTTACCACTTCCACCGGCTCTTTGCTGTTCTGCGCCTGCTGCCAGCGTTGGTATTGCGCCGGTGTGAGCACTTCCTTATAGTTCTGGCATTCGCCGGTAGCGCCTACAATGTGATCCGCAGGAACGGTCATGCGTACACGAAAATTGCCAAACGTAAGGGCAAATTCCCCTCTGCCGGTAAACTGTTTATTCTGCCAGCCCTGGAAATCGGAATACACTGCCAGTCGCGGGTACCATTGGGAAATGGTGTACAGGTAATTTTTATCTTCCGGGAAATATTCATACCCGCCGCGGCCACCGATGGTCATACGGTCGGAGATATTATACCACCACGATACCTTGAACCGGTATTTTTCACCGGGCATCAATGGTTTGGGCAGATCAATGCGAAGCATGGTCTGGTTAATGGTATAAGGCAATGCTTTACCATCGGCATCTGTGAGCTTTACAATCTTTACGCCCAGGTCTTTCCCCTGGGGAAGGATCTTGCTCAATGTAGACATTGTCATTTTATCCGACATGCGGCTTTCGTCGAATTGCTGGTTGTCGCTTTTACTGTCGTGCTCATTTTCATCCAGCTGCAGCCACAGGTAGGTAAGCGGGTCGGGCGAATTATTAAAGTAGGTGATGGTTTCCGCGCCGGTGAGTTTCTGTTGCTCATCGTCCAGCTGCGCTTCTATATCATAATCAGCCCGCTGCTGCCAGTATTTGGGACCGGGCGCCCCGGAGGCGGAGCGGTACATATTGGGTGTTTGTAACATGGTACCCAACTGCTCAAAACGGTTGCCATGATTGGATCCGGGATTGCTTTGCGCCTGCAGCAGCAATGCGCTGCAGCACAACACCCCGGCGAGGTAAAGTTGTTTTCTCATAAACAGTATTATATAAACAGTGCTCTTACGCCTTGAATAACCATTAAAAATGCTACGCCAAAAGTGGCTGAGGAAAGGAACATGTTCCAGTCCCGGCGTTTTAAGCCGCCAAATTTCACGATCGCAGTAGAAATGAGCAATATGCACATTACAATGATGATCTGCCCAAATTCCAGCCCCAAATTGAATCCCAGGAGTGGTTTAACAATATTCGCCTGGCTTCCCAGCAAACTTTTCAGGTAATTGGAAAACCCCAGCCCATGGATCAATCCGAAAAATAGTGCATAAAAATAGTTCAGTTGCAGCTTTTGCGGCTCATCGTTTTTCCGGATAATATTGGAAATAGCGGTAATACAAATGGTAACGGGTATCAGAAATTCAATCAGTGCCGCGGGTATACGGATAATGTGTAACACACTTAAAGCCAGCGTAATGGAATGCCCCACTGTAAATGCAGTCACCAGTACCAATACTTTTCTCCAGTCGCGCAGCAGGTAAATGGCGCTCAACGCTATTACAAAAAGAATATGGTCATACGCATCCCAGTTTATAATATGTTGCCACCCCAGCTGAAAATACAACTCGTCCATTGTCCCCTTTTCTATAATTTTGGTAAGTATAAAAAGTAAAAGTTAATTTTTTTTAAATTTTTAGTCCAGTGGGTTTATTATTATGTAAATGGTGGATGACTTTGTGGCTGACAGCGCTGCACCCGTTTTATGCAAGCGTGACGGAGATTTCGCATGATGCCGGCAAAAAGGAACTGCAGGTAAGCTGCCGTATTTTTACAGACGACCTGGAAAATACACTTAAAGCGCAATACAAGGTCCCGCTGGATCTTACCCATCCTGCCAACAGGAAACAGGCGGAGGGATATGTGGCTGCCTATCTTTCACAACATCTTGTGATTACACTCGACGGTAAAAATATTCCCCTGCATTTTATTGGTTATAAGATAGAAGAAGATGCAGTGTGGAGCTTCCTGGAAGCGGAAAATATCCCTGCTCCCAAAAAGGTACAGGTGAAGAATAACCTGTTGTATGAACGGCATGCAACGCAAACAAATATGGTGCATGTGCTGGTGGGTGGTGAGCGGAAAAGCAGGAAGCTGGATAACCCGGAAGAGGTGGCGGTGATGGGATTTTAAGCAAAAAAGAGATGCTCTTAAATTTCAATAATTAAAATAAAATTTCATTATTTGAAATTTTACTTCTACTTTTGGAGATAAACTCATGTTATGGTGATCGTCTCGAAAACTGCAATCAATGAGTTTTCCTTGAGACATCCAGATGCTGTTGACCCTTTATTGTACTGGATTATATCAGTAAACTGGCTGACTGGTCAAAGTTTTCGGATATAAAGGAAAGCTTTAATACTGTTGATTATATCGGTGATAACTTATACGTTTTTGATATAGGCGGAAATAAATTCAGATTAATAGCAAGAATTTTCTTTCGGGTCCAACCATCTATATAAGATTTATCGGAACACACAAAGAGTATGATAAAATAAAACCTGGTTCACTTTAGGCGACAGGCCCAATCTGCATATGGGTGATGTATGCATACAGTAAAAACGATAATATGAAAAAGTTACGCAACCCTTCAATTTCTTCAGAAAAAGAATATGCTGCAGCCATGCAACGTATTCACCAGTTAATGAAAAAGGGTGAATCAAATTTAAGCGCCGGCGAGCTGAAAGAACTTCAACAACTTTCTACTGCTGCTGAGCACTTTGAAGATACACGTTATCCGCTTCCCAAACCAACCACATTAGCTGGTATGATAGAACTTAAGATGTTTGAAATGAAACTCAAACAAAAAGAAATGGCAATAATGCTGGATATCGGGGAGGCTAAATTTTCACAGATCCTAAACGGTAAACGGAATGCGGATGTAGATTTTCTAAAGAAAATATATCACAAGCTTAAAATTGACGCAGATTTTATTATGCAGCATGTTTAACTCCTGTTATCCACAAACTTCACCGGCTTGCGGCTATTCTCCGGGAACTGCATCCGCATAATATCCTGCTGCCCGGTATATCTCACCTGCGGAATTACACGCAGCTTCGCCTGCAGGTAGGATTTTATTTTACGGTCCATTTCCTCTGATTCTTCCCGCGGCCACAGGTGCAACAGTATTTCATCGGTGCCAAGCTCATTGGAATATACCTCTACCACAAATTCCTTTACATCTTCCATATCATTGAGCAAATCAAACAGGGCCGGTGGATACAGCGTAGTGCCTTTATATTTGATCATCTGTTTTTTACGTCCTATTACGGGAGATAACCGGAGCGTATGCCTGCCACATGAACAGGTTCCATAATGATACTGACAAATGTCGCCTGTTTTATAACGCAGCAGGGGCATGCCTTCCACGCCAAGTGTAGTGATGGTTACTTCTCCTTCTTCACCGGGAGCCACCGGCTGGTTATTTTCATCGAGCAGCTCCACGTACAGTAATTCCGGGTGATGATGGCCGCCCTGCCCTGCTTTGCATTCGGTAAAGGCGGTTTGCATTTCGGTAGATGCGTAAGTGGAATAAAGCCGGATATCCCATTGCTCCGTGATCTTCTTCCCTAATACGTTCAATGAAAAATCTGTATTGCGGATATTCTCCCCGATACACACTGCCTTCTTCACGGAGGTTTGGTTAATATCTATGTGATGTTCTTTTGCATAGGCGATCAGCTTTACAATAAAGGAAGGCACCCCTACAATAGTAGTAGGTTGGATGCGCCGGATGTTTTCCCATTGCATACTGGGTACGCCGGGGCCAACGCGCAGTACGCCTGCCCCCAGTTTGCGGATGCCGTTGTAATAAGCCATACCGGCCATAAACTGCCGGTCGAGTGTAAGCATCAGCTGGTAGATATCACTATCGGTACCATCTGCGCAACAGAAAGAAATATATTCGTTGTAGCTTAAACGTTGCAGGTCTTTTTCCGTTAAAGCAATGATCACCGGGCGGCCTAAAGTGCCGGAGGTAGTGGTGTACTCGGCTATCTTGCTTTTATCAACACAAAGAAACTCCCAGTTATGTTCCTGCAGATCTTCCTTGGTAACAGGCGGGATCTGCGAAAATGCTTCCAATGACTGAACCTGGTCCGCCACAATGCCGTGCTTTTTAAACCACGCTTTATAGAATGGTGAAAACTCACGCAGGTAACCCAGCAGGCGTAACACTTCCTTCTCCTGGTAAGCCCTGATAGCTGCTTTAGACTGTAGTTCTATATCCGGTATATACATCTGCTGTAAATTTATCCTTCTAAAATCACCATGGCAACAGCGGCGCTTTTCTCATGGGATAAGGATACCCATATTTTTTTTATGCCTGCCTGTTCATACCTGCCGGCTCCATTCCCTATTAAAAATAATTCCGGTTTCCCGGCGGCATCATTGCGTATTTCTATTTCATCGAAGTTAATACCGCCGTTACCCCAGCCCGTGCCCAAAGCCTTCAGCAGGGCCTCCTTTGCGGCAAAACGGGCGGCATAGCTTTCTGCCGGCATTGCCTGGTTTTCACAATAACTGATTTCAAAAGGGGTGAATACCAGGTTACGGAACCCGTCTCCTTTTGCCAGTTTTGCCGCGATGCGCGGTACTTCTACAATATCTGTTCCGATGCCAATGATCATAGCGGTTAGCTTTTCAGTTTAGCATTACACAGCGCCAGTTGTTTGCGGATATGATCTTCCTCTCCCTTGGTGGCAATTACTTTTGTTAAAGCCGTTTCATAATAAGACTTTGCTTTTGCATATTCCTTCTGCTTAAACTCGTAATCGCCTGCCAGCACATAAGTGTGGTAATAGGCCGGGTTGGAAGCAATTAATGCGTTAATATCCACTGCCTGTCCTTCTTTCAGCTGATCCCTCAACCGGCGGTAGGTTTCAAAAGCAAGATACTCTTTTGACAGCAGGAAGCTATCAGCTGCTATATTCTGTGCGCTGTCGTATACTTCATGATCGCTTGTAAGGCCATGCATGCTGAATATCTTGTTCAGATCATAGGCCACAAACTGTCCCAGCTGGTACGGAGCGGTAGATACCCATACCATTCCCTTCTTAGGTTCAAATACAATGGAGTGATGCGCTATCAGCTGGTTAATGGATTTCTCATTTCCCATACCGATGTTGGCATTATGCAATCCGCCACGGTCACGCAGGATATCTACTGTTTTCTGCACAGTGTTGGGGCCTTTCTCTTTCATCAGTTCCGTTAGCCTTTCGAAACGGTATTCGGACGCGCTTTCTTTCATCTGCAATTTATTGGAAGCAAGGTTGCCCAGTGAATCACCCTGGTAGTGATTGGTACAGGTAATAAAGCTTTTACCGGAGCTGTACATATCCATTCCTTCAGGTGTTTTCTGGATGAGCACTGCTTTGTTATCTTCTGCGGAGCCTATCAGGAAAGATTCAGATACAAACATTTTGCGCTTTCGTGCAATGTCCCAGGCTTCGTTAATATTTTTTGCATACTGCAATATTTCCCGCGCCACCAGCGATACCGGGGTAGCAGCGGCTGTGGGCACACTTGTTTTAGCGGCGTTGATGGTTACTGTCAGTCCTTTGTCGTTCATACCGGATACCACGCCGGTAAAGCCACCCCAGGTTACAAACATAAAGTTATGACCTTTTTGCGGGCGGTAGAATACCACCATCTTCTCTTTCGCAAAATCATCGCCCATGTAAAAATCGAAGTTACGGCCAATGATCAGGTTACTATCGGCCGACTGCTCATTCCAGGTGCCGAAAGAAGTACAGCCTACCAGCATCATGCCCTGCAGGGCATGCCCGATATCGTGTGCGGCATGATAGTTCATCAACCTGGAATAATTGGTGCCGATGTAATCGTAATTGGGAGAAGCAGAAAAGGATTCCCCGTAAATTTCTTCCTTAAATTCCTCCGGCACATGATCTGCCAGATCGCGGTTAAACCAGCCTATGAAATATTTCAGGAAATGCAGGTAAAAAGTAGAGGGTACCATTTTGCTGAACTGCGCCACAAACACATCTTCCTGGCGGCGGATCAGTTCCCCCGAAAGCTTGCCATTGATCACCCCTCTTTCGAAAGGCGCTCCTTCCACATACATTTCATACAAACCGCTGTTGCTTTTACGGAACCAGTTGTTGCCTAAAGTATAGGCTGTACTGTCCAGCGCGGTGCGCTGCAACTGCAATGCGCTCTTGTCGGCAATTTCCGGCGGAGGCATTTTGCTTACGGCTACCAGGTAAATGGCCAGCCCCACAAAAAGCAAGATGAAAAAGCCGATGATGTATAATAGTATGCGTCCAAATCTTCTCCAGCCGCTGCGTTTCTTATTTTTCACTTAAGTATATATTGACTGATTAATTTCATCTACCAGGAAATCCATCCCCAGCAACTCCGCCGAAGTGATCACACCGCTGATAGTTACCCCCAAAATTCCATGCAAGTTCAGGTTTTGCCCGGTAAGATACAAATTGGATAGCTTAGTACGGGCCGAAATCATTGTCCGCAGGGGATCTGCACTATCTTTTGCGATACCGTACATACTGCCGTCCCCGGTACCGATGTAATCGCGGTACGACAACGGCGTAGCTACATAGGAAGTGTGGATACAATCACGGAAACCCGGGAACTGCTTCTCCACACAATCAATAAGCAGGTTGGCCTTTTTTTCTTTAAAAGCCTCATAATCCGCTCCCCTGCTGCCTGTTTGCAATACGGTGTTAAAAGTATGCTGCCATGGTTCCACTTCTTCATAGCGCATGTAGGTCATTACCGACAGGCTATCCGCCCATGTTTCGTTTTTAGAACTGGCAGATACATACATGGCATAGGTTTGCGGCCAATCCTCTTCTTTATAGGCAATACCGGCCCAGGCATTATCTGTGGCGTGGTAATAATGATTATAGTTAAGATACTTAAAGGTACGCGGCTTCAATGCTACATTCAGCACAAACGCGCCTACGGAATTTTCGAGGCCCTGAATGCGGTTACGGTAGGCGCTTCGCAATACATCGCTGTGTGTAATTGCCATGGTTTGCGCAGGATGCAGGTTGGAGATGTAATGCGTGGCCTGTGCCCTGCTCCCATCCTGCAATACAATATGATCTACCCGGTCGCCTTCCCCGTTGATGGCCGTTACGGCCATGTTGCGGATCACCTCCCCTCCATGTTCCCTGATCTGCCGGCATAACAGCTTACCGATCTGGGAGCCGCCATCCACACACTTCCAGGAACTTTTCATATAGCTGTTCACCACCAGCGCATGTACATAAAAGGGTGTTTTTTCCGCTACGCCAGCATACAAAAGGTTATTACCGGCCAGCACCTGTTGCAGCTTTTCAT
>JBCNPS010000228.1:0-10410 GCA_039593235.1 Chitinophaga sp.
CTGGCCAAGTGAAGCGTTCTGACCTTTCAAAATTGACCCACCAAAGCATGAATAATGCGGTGAAGGCGCAACTGGAAAAGTTGCTTGGCAGTAAGTACAAGGTGCAAACCCGGTATGAGCAGAACCAGTCGCTTTACGCCATTATGCAAACCGAAAAATGGGCGGTATATGTGATCCTTAGTTTTATCATGATCATTGCTGCTTTTAACATGATAGGTTCTTTGTATATGCTGGTGATAGAAAAGCAAAAAGACATCACGATCCTGAAAGCAATGGGTGCGCGTAAGTCGTTGATTATGCGGATATTCCTGGCGGAAGGGTTGATCATTGCCGGGATAGGAACTGCGTTGGGCCTTGGTTTGGGCACCACCTTTTGCCTGTTGCAACAGCATTTTGGTATTATAAAACTGGAGGGTACTTCTTTCCTGGTAGATTCTTATCCTGTTAGTATGCACGCAGCTGATTTTGTACTGGTGTTTATTACGATTATGGTTATTGGTATTGCCGCCAGTTGGTACCCTGCCAGAAGAGCGGCTGTGGAAGCGATTACCCTGAAAGCTACCTGAAGTAACTAAATAAAAATATTAAAAAAGGCTGCATGTAAACTCACATGCAGCCTTTTTTAATATTTTTATTTAGTAGCTATTAATAATCGCCCAGTGTTTCCGGTAACTGTGCCAGTGCTTTGGCCAGTTGTTCATCGCTTGGTGCGATACCATGCCATTCGTGGTGGCCTTCCATGAAGTCAACTCCCTGGCCCATAACGGTTTTCATGATAATGGCGATGGGTTTACCCTGGCCGGTGAGGCTTTTAGCTTTTTCCAGTGTGGCCACTACATCGTCCATATCGTTACCATTCATGTGCAGCACCTGCCATCCGAATACTTCGAATTTAGCGCCTACATCGCCAAGGCCGGCAACGTCGTCGGTAGTTCCGTCAATTTGCTGACCATTCAGATCCACGGTGATGATAAGATTATCCACTTTATGATGGGGGGCAAACATCACTGATTCCCAGATCTGTCCTTCTTCCAGCTCCCCATCTCCATGGAGGGAAAATACCAGGTGTTTATCGTTGTTCAGTTTTTTTGCAAGCGCCGCGCCTATAGCCACGCTCATGCCCTGGCCCAGGGAGCCGGAGGCGATGCGTACGCCCGGTAAATGCTCGTGGGTGGTGGGATGTCCCTGCAGGCGGGAGTTCAGCTTACGGAAAGTGTTCAGTTCCTGTACGGGGAAGTAGCCGGAACGTGCCAGGGCACTATAGAACACCGGTGAAATATGACCATTGGAGAGGAAGAAGAGATCCTGGTTTTTACCATCCATATCAAATGGTTCCGGTTTGTGATCCATCACCTTGAAATACAGTGCCGTGAGGAAGTCGGCGCAGCCTAATGACCCGCCCGGGTGGCCGCTTTGAACGCCATGTACCATCCGTACAATATCTCGTCTGACCTGAGTCGCAATATCTTTGAGCTGTGGCATGATAGTTGTTAAATTTTGTGCCGCAAAACTAATAGAATTTCGTAGAATTTGTGGCCGTTGAATGTTTTTTTTGCGATCTCAAAGTATTAAAAAACTTGATTTTTTTAACGTTTCTTTTCATATTTCGTTGAAATTAATATCTTTGCACAATTAAGCCCCACTAATGGAGAATGTATTAATTGCTACCGTCCTGAGTTTTGTTGTTACCTATTTTTCTATTCCAATACTGATAAGAGTGGCGGAATTAAAGCATTTATACGACGAGCCGGACGAACGAAAGACGCATAAACAGCGCATACCAACGCTCGGAGGAATCGGATTTTTCTCCGGATTTATAATCGCTACTGCTATCTGCGTACCCGCGTTAGCCAACTCCCCGTTTCAATACATGATGGCAGCATTCTTTATCATTTTCATGGTGGGGATGAAAGATGATATCGTAGGGCTGTCTCCGTTAAAAAAATTAATAGGCCAGCTTGCGGCCTCTTTTGCCATTATTTACCTGGGCAATCTGCAGATCACAAGCATGTACGGTTTCATGGGAATTTATGCCATGCCTCCCAATATCAGCCTGATGCTGACTTATTTCACCTTTATTGTGGTTATCAACGCTTTCAACCTGATAGACGGGGTGGATGGCCATGCCGGCAGCATTGGTTTACTGGTGAGCGCGGTATTGGGCGCTTATTTCCTGCATGTGGGTGAAATAACCTATGCCGTGATCGGTTTTGCACTGGCAGGCGGTTTAGCCAGTTTTCTTATTTATAATATTTCTCCTGCCCGTATTTTTATGGGTGATACGGGATCCTTACTGATAGGGCTGGTAAATGCGGTGCTGGTACTGAAATTTATTGATGTGGCAGGAAACCCGGCCGGTAAAATGCCTATTGGGGCTACACCAGCTGTGGCTTTCGCTATCCTGATCGTACCCTTATTTGATACTTTACGCGTATTTGCTGTTCGTATGCTGCAGGGAAGATCTCCTTTCTCTGCCGACAGGAATCACATACACCACTACCTGCTGGACCTGAAGCTCAACCACCGCCAAACCACGCTTGTTTCTGTAGCCATTAATGCTACTTACATACTCGGCGCATTTGTGTTACAGGGAATGGGCGCTACCTTGTTGTTAATGGTGGTAGTAGGTTCCGCTACCTTTTTTACAGGTATATTATACCTGGCACGCCGGAAGAAACTCGCTGTGAAAGCCATACCGGAACCAGTTGTACAACCAACTGCGGCAACAGCCAAAGAAGCTACCAAAATATTGCGTGTTACAACAGAGGGGGTATTACAAGATAAATAATCCCTTGTTGCGGTTATTTGTAAGCATTTCTAGTTCCATTATCAGGGCCTTACTTTGACGATTAAAAGAAAACCTGTAGGTTTGCAGGCACTTAACTATTTATGTTATGCAAGATGATCTAACGCTTATCATTGATGAAGCAGCGGACTCGATGAAAAAAGCTATCGGGCACCTGGAATCGGAACTTACAAAAATCAGGGCCGGGAAAGCCAATCCGCAAATACTGGATGGTATTTTTGTTGACTACTATGGCGCGCCTACCGCATTGAACCAGGTGGCTAACGTAAGCATCGCAGATGCACGTACCCTTACTATTCAGCCCTGGGAAAAAAATATGCTGCAACCAATTGAAAGAGCCATTATTGCTTCTAATATTGGCCTCAACCCGCAAAACGATGGTGTTATCATCCGTTTATTCCTCCCGCCATTAACCGAAGAACGCAGGAAGGAATTTGTAAAAAGGGTGAACAATGAAGGTGAACAGGCAAAAGTAGCCATCAGGAACATCCGCAGGGATGCTATTGAAGCGGTTAAAAAATTGCAGAAAGATGGTTTAAGTGAAGATACTGCAAAAGATACGGAAGCTAATGTTCAGCAGTTAACCGACAAGCATATTGCGCTTATCGATAAACATTGCGAAGTAAAAGAGAAAGAAATTATGGCTATCTAAGGAATAATAGCTTGAAAATATAACAGCGGAGATATTAACGGATAATGATCCGGTTAATATCTCCGCTTTGTTTTACGGTTTATTTAGCCGGTGCAACCCTGGCCACCTTGCTGGCCCTGTTTACCAGGTAAACGCCCAACAGGATAATGAGCATGCTCAACACCTGGATCCAGGTAATTGTTTCATGCGCCAGTAAGCCCCAGCCCACTGCTACTAACGGTAACGCATATGCTACCATAGAGGCAAGCATAGAGCCCGCCCTTTTGATCAGCAGGAAAAAGAGCACTGCAGCTACTCCTGTTCCCATTACACCCAGTACCAGGCCCGCAGAAAGTGAGCGCCAGGGCGCATTGGGTTGCGTGAACTGTGGGAAAAAGTTACTAAACCACAGTACCGGGAAAGTGAACAGGGCGCAGAAGAACATGGCAATGGATCCCAGTTGTAGTGAACTAAACCCCTGCAACTTATGATGCACCATACTGATATTAACGCCATAACTTATAGTAGCCAGTATTACCAGCAGTGCATAATACCAGTGACTGTTGGTATTGATGCCTTTGGCTGTAAATAATAATACTACCCCCATCAGCCCTACGAAAATACCTGTAAGCTGCGCCTTCTTAAACGGGCTTTTAAAGAGTACAATGCCCGATAACAGGGCCATTAATGGGGTTAAGGCATTGAGGATGCCTGCAAGGGAGCTGTCGATCTCCGTTTCTGCCAAACAAAAAAGAAAGGCCGGGATGCCATTGCCCAGGATGCCTGACAGGATGATGACCGGCAGCTTGTTTACCGGTGTTTGTTTGAAGGCTTTGGGTAAGAAGGGGCAAAGCGCTACGCCGGCTGCTACCAGCCTTAAGCTGGCTACCTGGTAAGAAGTAAATGATTCCAGCCCTATTTTCATCAATATAAAGGAACTGCCCCATGTGAGTGATAACAGGAGAAATACCCCCCAATGGGCAAAACGTTGGTGCATAATATTTATTTTCGAGTACAAAGGTGCAGGTATCCTTCATATTCAGCAAAATATAAATCATGATAATCGCAACACTTCTGTCCTGATTTTGTTAAATTTATTTATAAGAATGCGTTACATGGGTAAAATCAAATTGTCAGCCATCAGTACATCGGCTCCCAAAAAGCTGGAAAAAGAAACCATTAAGGCGGTAACCCGGGAATTGCTGGAAGAACTGGATGAACTCCAGAACCTGCTCTACGCCCAGCATAAGTACAGTGTATTGCTGGTGGTACAGGGAATGGATGCCAGCGGGAAAGATGGGGTTATCAAAAATGTTACGGGTACCTTAAATCCCCAGGGATGTGTTGTTCACTCTTTCAAAGCGCCCAGCGCGGAGGAATCAGAACATGATTTCCTGTGGAGGGTACATCAGCATGCGCCGGGCAAAGGCATGATCCAGGTATTTAACCGCTCGCACTACGAAGATATCCTTATACAACGTGTACATAAGTGGATAGACGATAAGATGGCTTTTAAACGGATGGAAGCCATTAACGATTTTGAGAAGCTGCTGACAGTTCATAATAATACGCATATCATAAAATGCTACCTGCATGTATCGCGTGAAGCACAGCAGCAGCGCCTGGTGGAACGGACAGAAGATCCCCGTAAAATGTGGAAGTATAATGAAAATGACCTGGCGGAAGCCAAGCTGTGGGATAAATATATGGATGCCTATGAAGATGCTATCAACCGCTGTAACTATATACCATGGCTGATTGTGCCGGCAGACCAGAACTGGTATAAGGAGTACCTGATTGCGCTAACGTTGAGGGATACACTGAAATCGCTGAAGATGAAATATCCCCGCTTAAAGAAATAATAACTTAATAATTAACGTGTTCGGTTATTATACTTTAATTTTGTTCACTTATTTTAACCAATAAAAACCTTGCATTATGTCGTTCATCAAAGAGTTTAAAGAGTTTGCCATGAAAGGCAATGTAATGGATCTTGCTGTGGGTGTGATTATAGGTGGTGCATTTGGAAAGATTGTTACATCCCTGGTAGATAATATCCTGATGCCCATTATCGGGATATTTACACAGGGAAAGAATTTTAACGACTACTTTTATGTATTGGACACAAGTAAGGGTGATGTGGCTACCCTGGCAGAGGCGAAAACCAAAGGCGTGGCAGTATTTGCCTATGGTGCGTTTATACAGAGCGTGATCGATTTCCTGATCATTGCCTTCTGTATTTTCCTGCTGGTGAAGTTTATGAACAGACTTACGAAGAAGAAAGAAGAAGCCCCGGCTCCACCTGAACTGTCTACACAGGAAAAACTGCTCATGGAAATCCGTGACGAACTGAAGAAATCCAGATAAAAATTTTTCTGCTATATACCCACCATCCCATTTTTTCCTTCCCGGAAGAAGTGGGATAGTTATTACGTATACTCACTTAAACACAATTTGATGAAAAAAATTACTTTATCCATTGCCTGCTGTATGCTACTGTTTACAGCTGTGCACGCGCAAAATGACTGGATGAAGACGTCGAGAGAAGAAGCTGCAGGTAAGATCAAGAAAGATCCCAACGACACGATTCCCAAACTATGGAGAAAGGGATTAAACCTTAATGTAAACATCAACCAGGGGTCATTGAGCAACTGGGCTGCGGGTGGTGATAACTTTGCGTTCTCTCTCGGATCGAATGTATTTGCCTGGGCCTTTTACAAAAAAGGAAAGCATTCCTGGGATAACGTAGCAGACCTGGCATATGGCTATATTAATACCACCAGTTTGGGCGGCCGGAAAAATGATGACCGTATAGACCTCACTTCCAAGTATGGTTATGAAATTGGTAAGAACTGGTATTTAAGCGGTTTGGTGAACCTGCGTACGCAATTTACCAATGGTTACCTGTACCCATCAGATACCACACCGCAGCTGTCGTCCAAGTTCTTCTCCCCTGCGTATGTGCTGGTATCACCAGGCTTTGATTATAAGCCCGATCCTTCATTTTCTTTATTCCTGTCGCCGGTTACTTCCCGTTTTGTATTTGTGATGGATGATGTACTGTCCAAACAGGGTGCTTATGGTGTAGATACGGGGTCGCATTTTAAATATGAAATAGGCGCTTACCTGTCTGCCAACTATATAAAAACCTTCGCCAAAAATATGACCTATAAAGGCCGGCTGGATTTATTTTCAGATTACCGGCATAACCCGGGAAATATAGATGTGTTTTTCACCAACGCATTGGAATTGAAGGTAAATAAGTGGATTTCAGCCTTGCTTACCGTAGATATGATATATGATGATGATGTAAAAGTATTTGAGAATAAAGAAACTGGTGTAATGGGGCCCCGTCTGCAAATAAAACAGGTGATAGGGGTTGGCTTTGCGGCCAAGTTCTGATTCGGAGGAATTTTGTTATTTTTGGTATCGCGCAGCAGCGCAGGAAAAAGCATTCTGAAAATCCTGTGCAATTGTGCGATATCTTTTTTAAAAAAAACTTTAAACGCATTACGTGAGCGAGCAAGCACCTGTCTATAAGATCAAATTACCGCAATTTGAGGGTCCTTTCGACCTGTTGCTATTCTTCATTGAACGTGATGAGCTGGATATCTACAATATCCCTATCAACACCCTCACGCAGGATTTCCTGGACTATATTCATCATATTGAATCGTTGAATATTGAGTTGGCCAGTGAATTTATTCTCTTTGTATCCACCCTCATGCGTATTAAGGCAAAAATGCTGTTGCCGCGTAAGGAACTGGATGAGCAAGGAAATGAAATAGATCCCCGGATGGAGTTGATAGATAAGATCCTGGAATATAAGCGCTACAAACTGGCAGCCGCAGAACTGGCTGAAATGGAGGCCGACCGTATGCTGTCTGTAAAGCGGGGAAATATTGCAAAAGAACTGGCGGAGATCGGGGAAGTGACCAGTGAAGGTACGGAAGTGCAAACCCTTACCCTCTTCAAGCTGACAAAAACCTTTGAAAAGGTGATACAGCGCATGAAGGAGCGGGATAATAAGCCCCAGCACGTTGTATATAAGTACGATTATACCATGGAAGGCTCCAGGATGTATATGGAGGAGCTGGCGAGGGCAGAGCGTACTTTATCTTTTGAAAAAATATTCGATCACTGTAAAGACCGGGTGCATGCTATTTTCCTGTTCCTCAGTATGCTGGAACTGGTACAAATGAAGCATATGGGTATTATGGTGGGAGAAGGCAGAAACAATTTTATCATTGAATACATTGATCCTTCCGACAGGGAGGAGGAACCTGCAGGAACTTTAATAGATGGCTGAGAAACGTGAAAATATCGGGATTGTGTCCTTACCGGAATACTCGCATGTAGACCCGGGATTTGTGGTATCTGGCCTTTGTGAGTTAGGCGACAGCTTTTTTGACCAGATCGGCGTGCCCCACCGGCACGACTTCTACACCATTTACTGGATCAAGAAAGGCAAGCTGCTGCATACCATTGATGCGGTTACACATGAGGTAAAAAAGAACACGCTTTTCTTTGTAGCCCCCGGCCAGGTGCATAACCTGCAGGCCACCGATAAAATAGACGGCTACATGATCGCATTCCGGGATGCATTTATGTGTTTAAAAGATCAGACACAGGTATCTGGAATTAATTCCGGGCTATTTTTTAATAGCCAGTTCAGCAGCGTTATTCATATTGATGATGAACAGGAAAAAGATATTGATGCTATTGTGCGCCTGATGCTGAAAGAACTTACCCTGCGTGAGCCTGAATATGAAATGGCCCTGCATGGACTGCTGCGTTACTTCCTGGTGCTGGCTTCCCGCATAAAGGGAGAGAATGTAGCCATTAGCCCCGAGCAACATGCTGCACATAACAGCTCTATCTTCCTGAAATTTAAAAACCTGATAGAGGAAAAATACCAGGCATTAAAAACCGTGTCTGACTACGCAGGTCTTTTACATATTAAACCCGTGCTGCTGAATGAGATCAGCAAACAGTTATCCGGTATTACCGCAGGCGAACATATCCGTAACCGTGTGATCCTTGAAGCACAGCGGTACCTGTATAACACCGATCTTACGGCGAAGGAAATTGCCTATAAACTTGGCTTTGACGATCCGCATTATTTCAGCCGCTTTTTTAAGAAGTATACCAATCAGAGCCCTTCTGAATTTAAAGAGGCTTCCCGCACTTCCGTAGGCCCTTCTGTTTAAATTTTCCATAATTTTTGAAAAAAGTCCATCAGCGGGAGAGTTTTATCCATTCTTGAAAGGTGTTGTAACATGTACTTTTGTGTTGTCTTAAGGAGGCAAACAATATGAAAACACAAAAACATGTAAACCAGATCGTAATAGCAGCCGCACCACACATGGTAGGCGATGGATTCAGGGTACAAAGCACCCTCCCCGGTGGTACCCGTTCTGAAGGTAACAGGATCAGTCCTTTTATCATGATGGATTATGCAGCCCCTAATTACATTCCACCGAGTGTAAGACCAAAAGGTGTAGGCGAGCATCCGCATAAAGGTTTTGAAACCGTTACCATCGTATACCAGGGCGAACTGGAGCACCGGGATTCTACCGGTAGCCACGGTTTATTGTTCCCCGGCGATGTGCAATGGATGACTGCAGCCGGCGGTATTTTACATGAAGAAAAATATAGTGACGCATTCAGCAAACAAGGCGGGAAAGCAGCGTTTGCCCAGTTATGGGTAAATCTTCCCAAAGCATTTAAAAATAATCCTCCCTCCTATCAGAATCTTACCAAAGCAGAAATACCTGTGATAAAAGTAAGTGAAGAAGGATATGTGAGAGTGATTGCAGGTGAGTACAATGGTGTGAAAGGCGCTGCCAGTACCTTCTCCCCGGTAAATGTGTACGATATCCATCTGAAGAAAGATGACAGGATCACTGTAAGTATACCGGAAGGTTTCAACACCGCTGCAGTAGTATTCCAGGGAGAAGCTGATGTGAATGGCCAGCCGCTTAAGGGAGTAGAAACAGCCCTGTTTGAAAAGGAAGGTACCGAAATAACCATCACGGCGCTGAAAGACACAGCCATGCTGGTGTTGAGCGGTGAGCCGATCAATGAACCCATTTTTGCTTATGGTCCGTTTGTGATGAATACAGAAGATGAGATCAGGACAGCAATAGATGATTATAACGCCGGTAAGATGGGTGTATTAAGCTAATTAAACATTTAATAATACTAAAAAAACAAAGTAATATGACAACCTGGAAAATTGATGCTTCGCACAGTGATGTGCAATTTAAAATCAAACACCTGATGATTACGACCGTAACCGGTCAGTTTGCAAAATTTGACGGCACCATGCAAACCGTTGATAACGATTTCAGTACTGCCAACATCACTTTTGAAGCAGACATCAACAGTATTTCCACACAGAATGCGCAGCGCGACGCACACCTGCAGGCCGCTGATTTCTTTGAAGCAGAGAAATATCCTAAGCTCAGCTTCGTGTCTAAAGAGGTGAAGAAAATAGATGCAGATACTTTTAAGCTGGTAGGTGATTTAACCATCCGTGATAATACCCGCCCGGTAGAGCTGAATGTTGAATTTGGCGGTGAAGTGGTAGATCCGTATGGCCAAACTAAAGCAGGATTTGAACTGAGCGGTAAAATCAACCGTAAAGATTTCGGTCTTACTTTCCACGCTACTACTGAAACCGGTGGTTTACTGCTGAGCGATGAAGTGAAGCTGCTGGCCAGCGTGCAGATGGTAAAACAGTAAAAGCACCGGAGCTGATCGCTTTGCGATACAAACAGGACATAACGACTTACAGATATGGTATTGGCTGCTGTAGTGATTGCCGGAACGGGATACAGAGTGTAGGATGCGATGCAATATGCTAAGAAAGTATGCAGGCCAATTGCAGAATTGGTAGAAATGATATAAGAATCAATTGCCAGGAACCATGTATAGCCGCACAGGAAACTGTGCGGCTTTTTTGTGCACC